>CAYHQJ010000180.1:0-3764 GCA_964358595.1 uncultured Gemmatimonadales bacterium | reverse complement strand
TTCGGGGTGTAGCGTAGCCCGGTTAGCGCGCCTGGTTCGGGACCAGGAGGTCGGCGGTTCAAATCCGCCCACCCCGACTGACAGACTGCGCGTCTGTGGACTGTTCTTGCTGCGCCGGTAGCTCAGCTGGATAGAGCGCCAGCCTCCGGAGCTGGAGGTCGCAGGTTCGACTCCTGTCCGGCGCATGCGCGAAGCCCCGCCACCGCGGCGGGGCTTCGGCGTCTCCTGCGCCACCCGCGGCTGAAGCCGCGGCTCGGCAGACTGTCCCTGAAGGGACGCCCACGTCGCTTGAGCGACAGTCAGTTGGCCGAGCGGCGGCTTCAGCCGCCGACCTCGGCGGCCGATCGCGTTACGGCACCGCCGGCGCGCCGGTCGCCCCGACCTGCCACAGCACGAACGCGTAGTCCCGCGCGATCTCGCGCAGCCGGTCGTAGCGCCCCGAAGCCCCGCCGTGCCCCGCCCCCAGGTTGATGACGAAGACGAGCGGGGAGCGGCCGGTCGCCAGCGTCCGCATCCGCGCCACGTACTTCGCGGGCTCGTGGTACAGTACCTGGCTGTCGTTGAACGACGTGGTCACGAGCAGCGCGGGATAGTCGCGCGGGGCCAGATTGTCGTACGGCGAATACTGCCGCATGTACCGGTACTCGGCCTCCAGGCGCGGGTTGCCCCACTCCTCGAACTCGCCCACGGTGAGCGGCAGCGTGCTGTCGAGCATCGTGTTGATCACGTCCACGAACGGCACGTTCGCCACCACCGCGCGGAACAGGTCGGGCCGGAGGTTCGTCACCGCTCCCACCAGGAGGCCGCCGGCGCTCCCGCCCTGGATGGCGAGCCGCGACGGCGACGTGTACCGCTGCGCGACGAGGTGCTCGGCGCTGGCGATGAAATCGGTGAACGTGTTCATCTTGTGGGTCATGCGACCGTCGTCGTGCCATGCCTTGCCCATCTCGCCGCCGCCCCTGACATGCGCGATCGCGAACACCACCCCGCGGTCGAGGAGGCTGAGCCGGTTCGAGTTGAACGTCACGCCGCTCGACGAACCGTAGGAACCGTAGCCCGTCAGCAGCATCGCCGCGCTGCCGCCCAGCCGCAGGCCACGGCGGTAGACGAGCGAGATGGGGATGCGAGTGCCATCGGATGCCGTGGCCCAGACGCGCTCCGAGGCGTACCGCAGCGGGTCGAAGCCGCCCAACACCTCGGTCTGCTTGAGCAGGGTGCTCCGCCGGCTCCCGATGTCCCAGTCGTACACCGAGGGCGGCGTCACGAACGACTGGTACGCGTACCGGTAGGTCGTGGTGTTCCACTCGGCGTTGGTCGAGCCGAAGGCGGTGTACACGGGCTCGGGGAACGGGATGTAGTGGACGCGGCCCGTGCCCAGGTCGGTCACGCGAAGGCGCTGAAGCCCGTCGCGCCGCTCGGCCAGCACGTAGAACGTGGCGAAGAAGTCCACGTCCTGGAGCATGACGGCCGGGTCGTGCGCCACTTCCTCCCGCCAGTTCGCCTCGCCCGCTTCCGCGACGGGCGCCGAAACCAGGCGGAAGTTGCGGCCCGTGTCGTTGACCAGGATCCAGAACCGGTCGCCGTGATGGTCCACGTAGTACTCGCGGTCCTGGCGGCGCGGTGCGATGAGTCTCCACGGCCCGGCGGGCTCGGACGCGCGGAGCACGCGCGCCTCGGACGTGGTGTGGCTCGACACGGTCATCACCAGCCACTCGCGGCTCCGCGTGCGGGCGAGCCCGACGGTGAACCGCTCGTCCGGCTCCTCGTACACCAGGCTGTCCGCCGCGGCGCCGAGGACGTGGCGCCACGCCCGGTACGGCCGCTTGGCGCGATCCTCGACCGTGTAGAACAGCGTGCGGTTGTCCGCCGCCCAGGCTACGGTGTCGACGGGCCACGCGCGGTCCGGCAGCAGCTGGCCGGTGCGCAGGTCCTTGACGTACAGCGCGTACTGGCGGAAGCCCGTCGTGTCGAGCGAGTAGGCGAGCAGGTTGCCATCGTCGCTCACCGTGTACGCGCCGAGGCCGACGAACGTGCGGCCGACGGCGAGCGCGTTGAGGTCGAGCAGCACCTCCTCCGGCGCCTCCATGGAGCCGCGCCGCCGGCAGTAGATCGGATACTGCCGGCCCTCGACGGTGCGCGAGTAGTAGTAGAAGCCGCCCAGGCGATAGGGCACCGAGAGGTCGGTTTGCTTGATGCGCGCGAGCATCTCGGCGTAGAGCGTGTCGCGCAGGCCGCGGATCGGCGCCAGGACCGTGTCGGCGTACGCGTTCTCGGCCTCGAGGTAGGCGCGCACGCCGGGATCGGGCTTGTTGCGCAGCCAGAACCAGTCGTCCGAGCGGACTTCGCCCCACAGCGTGTCCACGTGCGGCCGCCGCTCGGCTATCGGTGGCCGGGGGCCGCTCTGCGCCCTGACCGGCGCGGCCGGCGAGAGGACGAGAAGGCACGCGAGCGCAAGGATCAGCTTCCGGTTCATGGTACCCTCCGTCGAAGGCCGGGACTTACCGTCCGGGCCCTCCGGCGTCAATGTTCGACCCGACCCGGCGCATGACCCGCCCGACGATCCACGCCCGCCGCCGAGCATGGCTGCTCGTGGCCCTCGCCCTCGCGGCCGCCGCCCTCGGCGTGTCGTTCGTCCGGCGCCCCGGTGACTTCGCGGGCTACCTCGTCATCGGCAACCTCGCGCTCGACGGGCGGCACCTCTACGACGACGCCCCGGTCGGCGTCAGCACCTGGCCGCCGTTCTTCTCCCTGCTGTGCGTCCCGCTCGCGCTGCTCGCGCGAGCCTCGCTGGTCCTCGCGCGCGGGCTGTGGATCGCGCTCAACTATGCGCTGCTCGTCCTCGTGCTGGGCCTGGCCGGCCGGCTCGTCTACGGCCGCGCCGTGCGCTGGCGTCCGCGCCCGGGCGAGCTGGCCATCACGAGCGGCGCGGTGCTCATCCCCCTCCTCCTCACGTGGCGCTACGTCGCCAGTAACTTCGAGCACCTCCAGGTCAACATCGCGATCTTCGCCCTGACCCTCGGCGGGCTGCACCTCATCCACGAGCGGCGCGAGGTCTCGGGCGGCCTCGCCCTCGGCTGCGCCGCCGCGCTCAAGGTGATGCCGGCGCTGTTCATCCCGTACCTGGCGTACCGGCGCCGCTGGCGCGCCGCGGCGCTCGCGGCCGCCGCCACGGCGCTGCTGTCGGTGACGCCGGTCGCGGTCTACGGTTGGAGCCGCTTCGTGGACTACGTCGGCGCCTGGGTGGAGGCGGTGCGCCGCGGCTGGAGCGTCGGGAAAATGAACCTCTCGGTGTACGCGATGTGGGACCGGATCGTCGGCCACGGGCTCGTACCGTTCGCCGTTCCGGGCTTCAACGAGCTGCGGCCTTCGGGCGACCCGCGCGTGGCCGTGGCGCTCGCGCTATCGCTCGCGGCCGTGACGGTGCTCGCGCTGTGGACGTTCGGCGCCGGGTCGCACGATGAGCGCCGCGCGCGGCTCGCCGAATGGAGCATCGTCTTTCTCCTCGCGGCGCTGTTCGGGACGGTCGCGTGGAAGGCCTACCTCGTCGTCATGCTCCTGCCTGCGATGTTGCTGTACGAGGTCTGGCGCTCGTCCGACGCGGCGCCGGACCTGCGGCGCGGCGCCGCCCTCACCCTCGCCGCCTCATTCGTCCTCGGGGGCCTGACCTCCGACGACCTGATCGGCACGTCCCTCGCCTGGCGGCTGGAGATGGGCTCGATCGTGACCGTCGCGGCGCTCGTGCAGCTCGGCGGACTGCTGTGGCT
>CAYHQJ010000179.1:0-3799 GCA_964358595.1 uncultured Gemmatimonadales bacterium | reverse complement strand
AGCGGCGTGCCGCTGCGCGAGGTGGCGCCGCCGAACAGCCGGCCGCGCGGCAGCGCGAGCGCGAGGCCGAAGTCGGTGACGTGCACCCGGCCCCCCTGGTCCACGAGCAGGTTCTCCGGCTTGACGTCGCGGTGCACGAGGCGCCGCGCGTGGGCGTGCTCGAGCGCCATCAGCGTGTCGTCGAGCAGCTCGACGGTGCGCGCGACGCTGAGCGGGCCGAGCTTCTGCACCAGCTGGCCGACGTTCTCGCCCTTCACCAGCTCCATCGTGTACCACAGCAGCCCCAGCCGCCCGTCGATGTCGTAGATGCTGACGATGTTCGGGTGCTGGAGACTCGCCGCGATCCGCGCCTCGCGCTGGAACCCCTCGGCGATGGCCGGGTCCTGCGTGAGCTGCGGGTCGAGCACCTTCAGCGCGACCTCGCGCTCGAGCTGGAGGTCGCGCACCCGGTACACGCGGCCGAAGCTCCCCGCGCCGACCTCGGCGAGCAGCTCGTAGTCGTCGCCGAGGGCGCGGCGCAGCCGGCGCTCCCACTGCGGGGAGTCGGGGAGGATCTGCGACGGCGGCCCGCTGCCGAGCTCGGTGAAGAAATCGGTGTCGGCCGCGAGGTCGGCGAGCATCTCGGCCGCGGTCAGGAACCGCTCGGCCGGCTTGCGGCGCAGGGCGCGCAGCACGATCCGCTCGAGCACGACGGGGCAGTGGGGCCGCAGCTCGCGGATGGGTCGCGGCTGGTCGGCCGGCGCCACGCCGGTGAGCGCGTAGTAGAGTACCGCGCCGAGCGTGTAGATGTCGGCACCCGGGTCGCCGGGCGCGCCGCCGCGCACTTCGGGCGCGAGGAACGGGCTCTCCTCGGCCCGCGCCTCCGGCGGCACGACGTCGAGCACCCGGTTGCAGTAGCGCAGGTCCGTCACGATCGCGCGGCCCGACACGTCGATCATCAGCGTCGTCGGCTTGATGCGCCGCATCACCACGCCGCGCACGTGCGCGTGGTCGAGGGCGTAGAGCAGGTCGCGCGCGATGCTGAGCACCGCCGGGATCGGACGCGGTCCGCGCGCCACCGCGTCGGCCAGGCTCTCGCCCTCGATCCAGTTGCCCACCCGCCAGGCGATGCCGTCGCGCAGCCCCGCCGCGTAGGCGTGTCCCACCGACGGGTGGTCGAGGGAGGCCAGCACCTCCGCCTCGCGCAGGAACCACGAGCGGCCCGGACCGTCGGCGCTGAGGTGCAGGCGCAGCGCGACGCGGCGCTTGAGGATGCGGTCGCGCGCCACGTACAGCACCCGCTCCTCCGACTCGGCGACGGGGCGTTCCAGCTCGAACAGGTCCGAGAAGAGGCGCTCGAAGTCCATGCGGGGCGAAAACTAGACGGAGTAGAGTGTGGGGAGTAGGGAGTAGGAGGCGTGGTGTCCGGTTGTGGGACGGGGGTTCCCATGAGCGGGCAGCAAGCCGCGAAGGTGCTGCCAGGGCAACCGCGCCAACGCGCGGTGCGACAACCAGTTACGAGAGACTTACGAGCGGCACGACGCTTGCCTTTCTTTCCTGCGTGGACATTCCTCGCGCTCCTCAGAACAAGACGAAGCGGCGCATCATGATGGTCGGCGCCGGCCTGGGCGTGCTGGTGCTCGCCACCGTGGCGATCGGGCGGCTCAAGCCCGCGGCGCCGTCGGTCGAGCGCTCCACGGTCTGGATTGACGGAGTGAAGCGCGGGCCGATGCTGCGGCAGGTGCGCGGCCCCGGCACGCTGGTGCCGGACTCGATCCGCTGGATCTCCGCCGTGACGAGCGGGCGCGTCGAGCGCGTTTTCGTGCGGCCCGGCGCCCTGGTGCGGGCGGGGACCATACTGCTGGACATGAGCAACCCGGACGTCCAGCTCGAGGCGCTCACCGCGGAGCAGCAGCTCGCGGCGGCGCAGGCGCAGCTGGTGAGTCTCCGGACCAACCTGAATACCCAGCGCCTCAACCAGGCCTCGACCGTGGGGCAGGTGCGCACCCAGCTGCGCGAGGCGCAGCGCCAGCTCGCCTCCGCCGAGTCACTCATCACCCGCAACCTCATCGCCCAGAACGAGCTCCAGCGCGTGCGCGACCAGGTGGCCGAGCTGACCGAACGGCTCCAGATCGAGCAGGAGCGGCTGGGCCTGATGTCGGAGACGGTGGACAGCCAGCTCATGCTCCAGCAGGACCAGATCAACCGCCTGCGCGCGATCAGCGAGTACCAGCGGAACCGCGTGGCCTCGATGCACGTGCTCGCGGGGACCGACGGGGTGGTGCAGGACCTCAACCTCGAGATGGGGCAGTGGGTCCAATCGGGGACGACGCTCGCGCGGGTGGTGCAGCCCGGCAAGCTGCGGGCGGTGCTGCGCGTGCCTGAAACCCAGGCCCGCGACGTCGCGTTGGGCCAGAAGGCGGAGATCGACACGCGCATCGGCGTCGTGCCCGGGCGCGTGGTGCGCATCGACCCGGCGGCGCAGAGCGGCACGGTCACGGTGGACGTCGCCCTCGAAGGCGCGCTGCCGCAGGGCGCGCGCCCCGACCTCTCGGTCGAGGGCACGGTCGAGATCGAACGGCTGGACAACGTGCTGTTCGTGGGCCGGCCGGCCTACGGGCAGCCCAGCAGCACCGTCGGCCTGTTCAAGCTCAGCGACGGCGGGCGCTACGCCGAGCGGGTGAACGTGCGGCTCGGCCGCGCGTCGGTGAACACGATCGAGGTGCTGGGCGGGCTGGTGGTCGGCGATTCGGTGGTGCTCTCCGACATGTCCCGGTGGGACAATGTCGATCGCGTAAGGTTGAAGTGAATCCGGAAGGGGCGACCATGGCGGGTAACGCGCAGACGCTGATTCATCTCGAGGGGATCAAGAAGGTGTTCTACACCGACGAGGTCGAGACGCACGCCCTCGCCGACATCCACCTCGAGATCACGAAGGGCGAGTACGTGGCGATCGCGGGGCCGTCGGGGTGCGGCAAGACGACGCTGCTCTCGATTCTCGGCCTGCTCGACTCGCCCTCGGAGGGCAGCTATCTCCTCGACGCGCATCCGGTCGCGAACCTGAGCGCGTCGGAGCGGGCGCGGATCCGCAACCGGCAGATCGGGTTCATCTTCCAGGCGTTCAACCTGATCGGCGACCTCACGGTGGCCGAGAACGTGGAGCTGCCGCTCACCTACCGCGGCATGCCGGCGGCCGAGCGCAAGAAGCGCGTGCAGGACGCGCTCGAGAAGGTCGGCATGGCGCACCGCATGAAGCACTACCCCTCGCAGCTCTCGGGCGGCCAGCAGCAGCGCGTGGCGGTAGCGCGCGCGGTGGCCGGCGACCCGGCGATCCTCCTGGCCGACGAGCCGACCGGGAACCTCGACTCCAAGAACGGCGAGTCGGTGATGGAGCTGCTGCGCGAGCTGCACCGCGGCGGCTCGACGATCTGCATGGTCACGCACGACGCGCGCTACGCGCAGCACGCCGATCGCGCGGTGCACCTGTTCGACGGCCGCGTGGTGGAGGAGCGCATCGAAGCGCAGGCGACGAACTAGATGGAGTCCCTGCGGCAGGACATCCGCTTCGCGCTCCGCTCGTTCGCGCGGCAACCCGCGCTGACGCTGATCGCTGTCATGTCGCTGGGCCTCGGCATCGGGGCCACAGCCACGGTGTTCACCTGGCTCCAGGGCTTCGTGCTGAACCCGCTCCCCGCGGTACCCGGGTGGGACCGGCTGGTCGCCGCGCACACCCGGGCGCCGGAAGGCGGCACCTGGTCGGTGTCGTGGCCGGACTTCCAGGACTGGCGCGCCGGCGCGCGGAGCGTCGACCTGGCCGCAT
>CAYHQJ010000178.1:0-3814 GCA_964358595.1 uncultured Gemmatimonadales bacterium | reverse complement strand
GCCGCCGCGGGCGGCCGCCCGGCCCCCGCGGCCGCGCCACGACGGGACCGGCGTCCCGCCGGTGATCGTGCTGACCCACGAGTTCTGGATGCGGCATTTCGGCGGCGATTCGGGCATCCTCGGCCGGCAGCTGCGGCTGGGCAGCAAGTCGGCGGCGGTGATCGGGGTCGTCCAGCCCGCGCCGTCCTTCCCGGATCGCGTGGATGCGTTCACCAACATGGTGATCAGCGATCACCACCTGAGCGCGCAGATGGTGCTGGACCGCTCGCACCGGATGACCGAGATCGTCGCCCGGCTCGCCCCCGGCGCGACCCTGGAGCAGGCGCGCGCCGAGGTCGCCGCGGTGTTCGCGCGGATGCAGGGCCTGCATGCCGCCGCATACGACCCGGTATCCCATCATCGCGTCGCGCTCGCCCCCTTGAAGGACGCGCTGGGCGAGCGCGCGCGGCTGACGCTGTGGCTGCTCATGGCCGCGGCCGCGTTCGTGCTGGTCATCTCCGCCGCCAACGTCGCCAACCTGACGCTCATGCGCGGCGTGCGCCGCGAGCACGAGCTCGTGGTGCGCGCGGCGCTCGGCGCCGGCGCGGCGCGGCTGCGGCGGCTCCTGCTGGCCGAGAATCTGGTGCTGGCGCTCATGGGCGCGGCCTGTGGCGTGCTGATCGCGACGTTCGGTGTGGGCCTGCTCATCCCGCTCGCCGAGCGGTACTCGCCACGGGCCAACGAGATCCGCCTCGACGCCTGGGTCCTGGGCTTCGCGCTCGCGCTGTCGGTGGTGGTGGCCCTGCTGCTCTCGTTCGCGGCGTCGCTGCCCGGGGAAGGCACCTTCGCCGCCTGGATCGCCGCGGGCGGGCACCGCGCGAGCGGGAGCTTCCGGCGGCAGCTGCTGCAGCGCGCGCTCGTGGTGGCGCAGGTCGCGGTGTCCGTGGTGCTGCTCGCCGGCGCCGGACTGCTCACCCGCACGATGGTGCGGCTCGCGGACGTGGATACCGGCCTCGTGACGGAAGAGGTGCTCACCCTGCCGGTGCCGCTCTTCGATCCGACCCGGCTGGACTTCTCATCCGACGGCGCGACCAAGGAGCTTTACGACCGCATGCGGCTGGAGCTGCTCGCGCTCCCGGGCGTCATCGAGGTGGGGCTCGGTTCCACGATGCCGCTCCGCGCTTCCCTGATGGCGTTTGACGTCGCCGCCGAAGGCAAGGCACTTGCCCCGGGCGAGGCGATGCCGCACGCCGACCTCCGCACCGCGAACCCCGAATACTTCCGCGCCGCGGGCATTCCACTGCTCCGGGGGCGCGCGTTCGCACCGACGGACCGGCCCGGCTCCGGCCGCGTCGCGATCGTCAACCAGAGGCTCGCCGAGACGCTGTTCCCCGGCGAGGACGCGCTCGGAAAACGGATCGCGTTCACGGGCGCGGTGCTGCGGTTCACCCCGTTCAGCGGCGACTGGCGCGCGATCGTCGGAGTCGTCGGCAATACCCAGGACGGCGGGCTGGACGCGCAGCCGCGGGCCGTGGTCTTCACGCCGTTCGCGCAGGAGCTGGCGATCTTCGGCGGGCTGGTCATCCGCGCCGGGAGCGACGCGTCGGGGCTGGCGGGGACGGCGACGCGCATCGTGCGGCGCATGGCGCCCCAGGCACCCATCGAGAACGTGCTGACCGTGGCGCAGATCAAGGATCAGAGTGTCTCTCCCCGGCGCCTGAATGCCGCGCTCGTGTCGTCGTTCGGCATCCTGGCGGTGATCATCGCGGCGGTGGGGATCGCCGGCGTCCTGGCGTTCTCGGTGAGCGCGCGCACCACCGAGATCGGCATCCGCATGAGCCTCGGCGCCGACAGCGGCCGGGTGCAGCGGATGATCCTGGGTGAAGGGGGCGTGCTGCTGGCGATCGGCCTCGTGCTGGGCGTGACGGGCGCCCTGTTCGCCACCCGCGCCATTGGCGGGCTGCTGTTCGGCATCGCGCCGCACGACCCGGCCACGTTCGTCGGCGTGGCGGTGCTGATGGCGATGATCGGGATCGGCGCGTGCTGGATCCCCGCGCTGCGCGCGGCGCGCATCAACCCCGCCATCTCCATGCGTGCGGTGTAGCGGGATGACGAGCGCCGGGAGGAACGACGTGAGATCCATCAAGACCACCGCGCGGGTCGCGGGACTGCAGTATGTGGTGATGGCGACGATCATCGTGATGAGCTACATCGCTCACCGGGGCGGCGTTTCCCGGATCGTGATGCCGCTCTACTTCGCGGAGCTGCCGATGGTCCTCTGGCTGCTGATCATGGGAGCCAAGGCTCCGGCACAGGCGCAGCCGTCCCACGCGAGCTGACGCGGAGCACCCATGTCCCGCACCACGAACGCACGAATCGCCGGCTTCACGTTCCTCTTCTACATCGCAGCCGGCATTACCAGTATGCTCTTGTTCGGCCGAGCGACCAGCGGAGAGGGGATTGCCGCGAAGCTCGCGGGCATCGCCCAGCACGCGACCGACGTGCGCCTCACCGTGTTGCTCGCGATGCTCATGTGCTTCTCGGCCCTGGTGCTGGCCGTGACACTCTACGCAATCACGCGCGAGCAGGATCCCGATCTCGCAATGCTGGCCCTGGCGTGTCGCTTCGGCGAGGCCGTGCTTGCCGGCACCTCCATACCGGAGACGCAGAGACTGCTCTGGCTCGCGACGGCCACGGGAGCAAATGCACCGGACACCGGCGCAGCGCACGCGCTCGCCGCGTACCTGCTGGGGGGGGACGTGGCCCTCACCGGAACCTTCTTCGCCGTGGGCAGCACGCTCTTCTCCTACCTCCTTCTGCGTGCTCGGAGCATCCCCGTCCCGCTGGCCTGGCTGGGCGTCGTCGCGTCGGTCCTTCTCGTCGTGGGCCTTCCCCTGCAGCTCGCAGGATTCCTCCGCGGCCCGGTCACTGAGCTCATGTGGCTCCCGATGGCCGCGTTCGAGATCCCTCTCGCGTTCTGGCTGCTCATCAGGGGCGTCGCTACGCCGGCGACGCGCTGAACTCACGGACCAGAGAGGACGACATGAACTCGACGAAAGCGACACCGGGTGTCGCCGGCATCCTGCCACCCACAGGAGGCAGTTCATGAGTTCGGACTTCGTCAACGTCTACGATGATAGGGCGCGGGCAAGTGCCTATGCCGCTCTGGAGTTTCCCGGGACGTACTATTTGGCGTATCGGGACCTGCCCGCGATCATTGGAGAGCACGTCCACGGGCGGAAGGCCGTTGACTTTGGCTGCGGAGCGGGCCGCTCGACGCGGTTCTTGCGCATGCTGGGTTTCGATGCCGTTGGCACCGACATTGCGGAACCCATGCTCGCGCTGGCACGGGAGCGTGATTCAGGTGGGGAGTATCTCCTCGTGCCGGACGGCGACCTGAGTGCGCTTCCGGCAAGCACCTATGATCTCGTGCTCTCGGTGTTCACGTTCGACAACGTTCCCACCCTGGAGAAGAAGGTCGCGCTCTTCCGGTCCTTGAAACAGCTGTTGACGGGCCAGGGACGCATTGTGAGTCTCGTGTCGACCCCGGACATCTACGTCAACGAATGGGCCTCGTTCTCGACGAAGGACTTTCCGGGAAACCGAACGGCTCGAAGCGGTGAGAGAGTCTTCACGGTGATGCTCGATGTCGAGGACAGGCGACCCGTTGCGGACATCCTCTGTACGGACATCTTGACCTGTCGGATTTTCAGGGAGTACATTCCGGAATATCCCGCAGCGGCGATTTTTTTGAATTTCCTCTGAGCGCCGTGCCGGTGGCAAATCGCACTGTTCCCGTATCGGGCGGGGGGGACATCAGGATTTTACCCTGGAT
>CAYHQJ010000177.1:0-3874 GCA_964358595.1 uncultured Gemmatimonadales bacterium | reverse complement strand
CGAGGCGATTCCCGAGAACCGGCCGCTCGCAACCGGCGTGCCCACGACCTCCCAGGTGCGGCCGCCGTCGCTCGTGCGGTAGACGCGCCGCCGTCCGTCGTGCGGGCGTACGTCGCGCGGTGGCCGCTCACCCAGACCACTCGCTCGTTCACCGCGCTCACCGCCTGGAGCAGCGCGGTGGTGCCGCTGACCTGCGCCGCAAGCCGCGCACCCGCCGGCGTCGGCCCCTGCGGCACCGCCCGCGGAGCGCACGCCGCGATCACGGCCGTGCCCGCGATCGAGTTCCACAGGCCGCGGGAACGCCCGCGTTTCATGCGCTCAGGGTCTCGCGGTAGATCGCGACGCTCCCGGCGTCGAACAGGCAGGCGACGATGCGGTCGAACCGCGACTCGAACTCGCGCATCACCCGCAGCGCGATGCCGGCCGCGTCCCGCTTCGGGTAGCCGTACACGCCGGTCGAGATTGCCGGGAAGGCGATCGAGCGAATCGTCCCCTGCACGATGGCGAGCAGGAACGTGCTGCGGTAGGCCCGCTCGAGCAGATGTCCTTCGCCGCGCGTGCCTCCGCGCCAGACCGGCCCCACGGTGTGGATGACGAACCGCGCCGGCAACCGGTAGCCGTGCGTCACCACCGCCTCGCCCGGCGGGCAGGAAGAGTATTTCCTGCACTCGTGGAGCAGCTCGGGGCCGGCGGCGCGGTGAACCGCGCCGTCCACGCCGCCGCCGCCGCGCAGCGCCTCGTTTGCCGCGTTCACGATCGCGTCCACTGCGAGCGTGGTGATGTCCGCCTGGATGATTTCGATCACGACGCACAAGTTACACGCGCCACTTCCCGGAGCCAGTCCATGCCGTTCGGGCGCCGTACCCTGCTCGCCGGAGCCGCTGCCTGCGCCGTGTTCGCCGCCGGGTGCGCGCCCACGGGTCCCGCGCCGACCGCGCCCATGGCGGCGAACGACTCCGCATCGTTCGAGCAGTTCCTCGACCGCTACCTCGGCGAGGCGCAGCGCCCAGGCGGCTCGCGCGCGGGCGAGCGCCGCGATCCCGACGCCGTGTGGCTCGCCGGCTTCGAGGAGGCAGCCGAGCAGCGCGCCGCCGAGCGCGCGAGCGCGCAGCTCGGCGAGCTGCGGGCGATCGACACGACGCGGCTCGGGGCGGCGCAGCGCATCGATTGGCTGCTCGCGCAGTCGTGGCTCGAGCGCGCGGTGTACGACACCATCCTGCACCCCGCCCGGGACGTTCCCGGCCGCTACCTCACCCTCGGCGATCTCTACTGGCGCGTGAGCGGCGACCGGCCGCCGCACCCCGCCGATTGGGTGAACATCCGCCGGGATCTCGAGCGCGCTCCGCGCGCCATGTTGCTCGGCCGCCGCCAGATCGTGGCCCCGCCGCCGCTCTGGGTGCGCCTCGCCGTCGCGACCGCGCGCAGCTACGGCGACTTCCTCCGCGGCGAGTACCCGCAGCGCGTGCAGGCTGTGGCACCGGACTCACTCAAACCCTCACTCCTCGCGGCGGGCGAGCGGGCACGCGCCGCGCTCGAGGCGTACGCCGCCTTCCTCCAGGACACCCTCCAGTCCGGCCCCGACGGCTCGTGGGCCAGCGGGCGCGAATACTACGACTGGGTGCTGCGCGAGGTGAACTTCCTGCCCTACGGAGCCGACTCGATGATCGCCGCGGGACGGCGCATCCACGAGGCCACGAAGCGCGCGCTTGACTCGCTCGCGCAGCAGGTCCGGCCGGGCACGCCGTGGCGCGTGCTCGCCGAGGAGATGCGCACGCGGCATCCCGCGCCGGGCGCGATCACCGACGCCTACCGGCGCGAGTCGCGGCGGGTGCTCGCACTCTTAATTCGCGACGACCTCGTCACCATCCCGCCGTGCCAGGAGCTGACCTTCGTGCCGACGCCGCCGCAGTTGCGCGAGACCTACGCGTGGGGCGGCTACGGCGGCCTCACCCCGCGCGACAGCGTGCTGGTCGGCCGGTTCTTCGTCACCGACGTCGTGCCGGGCATGACGCCCCAGCAGGTCGATGAGACGCTGCGCACCCAGAACAGCGGCTGGATCGCGGTGATCGCGCTTCACGAGGGCTACCCGGGCCACCACCTCCAGACCGTGTACGCCAGCCGCAACCCGCGCCGCCTGCGCCGCCGCGGCGGCAACACCTACTACGCCGAGGGGTGGGCGCTCTACGCCGAGCACTGGATGGCGCGCGCCGGCCTGTTCGACACGCCGGACGCGCGGCTCGGCCAGCTCCAGATGCGGCTGTGGCGCACGGCACGCGTCATTATCGATCCGTCGCTGCACACCGGCGCCATGAGCTACGGGGAGGCGGTGCGCTTCTTCATGGACGAGGTCGGGCTCGAGCGCAGCGCGGCGGAGGCGGAGGTGAACCGCTTCACCACGTGGCCGACGCAGGCACCGAGCTACATCGTCGGCTGGCAGGAGATCGAGCGGCTCAAGGCCGAAGTGCAGGCCGCCCTCGAAGATCGGTTCAGCGAGAAGCAGTTCGTCGAGCGGGTGCTGGAAGCCGGCCCGCTCCCGCCCGCGCTGCTCCGGCGTGCGGTGCGCGAGGCGTACGGGCTCGCGAACTAGCGGGCTACGGCCGCGATCAGTGGCGTTCGTAGACGCGCGTGCGGCCACCGCGGCCGAACGCGATCACGTCGTAGTGCCCGCGCTGGCCCCCCGTGTCCATCCCCGGCGAGCCCGCCGGCATCCCGGGCACCGCGAGGCCGGCCACGTCCCGCGGCCGCTCGCGCAGCAGCCGCCGGATCGTCTCGGCCGGCACGTGCCCTTCGATGACGTAGCCGCCGATCTGGGCCGTGTGGCACGAGCCGAGCGAGTCGGGCACGCCGCTCGCGTGCATCACCGCGGTGAGGGAGTCGTCGTTCACGTTCCTGGCTTCCACCTGGAAGCCTGCGCCGCGCACGTGCTCGATCCACGCGGCGCAGCAACCTCAGGTGGGGCTCTTGTAGACGACCAGCGTCGGCGACTGCGCCTGCGGCGGCAGCAGCCCCCTGCGCGGCTGCAGGGCCGGCTTCGGCTGCTGTGCCGAGGCTGCCGCGAGCGCGATGACGCCGGCCGCGCCGACGATCAGAAACCGGGAACGCACGAAGGCCTCGCTTCCTCGGGGGTCTGAATGCGTGGATGCATGGTGCGGATGATACCCGGGGCGCTGCGCCGCTGCCAGCCGCTCAGTGCCGGACCTCAGGCGGGACGTCGGTTCAGTCGGGCAGCGCGGCGAAGCGCAGCGTGAGGAGGTACTCGTCGCGCCCAACGGGCCGGTAGCTGAGCGGCTCCGGCTCCAGCGCGAGCAGGAAGATCCGGTACGGCCCAAAGACCGTATCCCGCGGCGCGAACATCGTGTTGAGCGTGAACGGGATGTCGGGGCCGCGACCCAGCGCGGCACTGAGTCGCACCGCGGCGTTGCCCGCCCACACGCAGACCACGTCCGTGGGGCAACGCGAGTCTTCGGGCACGTCGTGGAACGTGACGGAGAGGATCTCGTTGGCCATCACCCGCTGCCCGATGACGAGCCGAAGGTCGGTCCCCTGCGGCGGCAGGCCACCGGTGTTAGGGTTTGGAGCGTTTGGCCCGAGGAACCGATGCTCGTGGCAGCCGAGGAGCGCCACAGCAAGGATGGGCAACCAGCGTCTCATGCCCCGCCAGACCTCCCCAAGTCCCGTTCGGTCACGAGTCGCCTTACTATTAGAGCCATGAAGACGACCCCATTCCTGCTGGTGCTGAGTCTCGCGGGCGCCGCCGGCCTGCGGGCCCAGACCGCCACCTCCCCGCGCGCGCAGCACATCGCCGACGACATCCGCTACCTGGCCTCCGACGCGCTCGCGGGCCGCAGGACCGGCGAGCCGGGCGACGATTCGG
>CAYHQJ010000176.1:0-3908 GCA_964358595.1 uncultured Gemmatimonadales bacterium | reverse complement strand
GGACGTTCACCGCGGTGCCGAGGGTCTCGGGGATCTTGTGCAGCAGCCGGTAGGAGACGGCGCGCTGGCCGTGCCAGCTCCGCCACACCGCCTCGATCGCGCCCCACAACTGCGCCTCCGGCTGCTCGGGGAACACGACGCCGGTGCGCTGCTTGATCACCGCCTTGTACTCGGCGACCAGCGCCTTGAGGTCCTCGGGCGGCAGGTCAATGTCGCGCTTCGCCCCGCGCTGCTCCTTCTTCGCGTGGAGGAGCGCCTCGAACGGGCTGGTGTCCCCCTTGAGGCCCAGCACGATGTTCCCGTACATCTGCACGAACCGGCGATACGCGTCGTACGCGAAGCCCGGGTTGCCGGTCTCCTCTGCCAGCGCCCCGGCCACCGTGTCGTTGAGGCCGAGGTTCAGGATCGTGTCCATCATCCCCGGCATCGAGACGGCGGCGCCCGAGCGCACGCTGACCAGCAGCGGCCGCTTGGTGTTGCCGAACTTCCGCCCCATCAGCTCCTCGATGCGCGCCAGGTTGGCGGCGACTTCGGCCTTGAGCTCGGGCGGGTAGCGGCGGGTGGTGATGAACTCGATGCACAGCTCGGCGCTGATGGTGAAGCCGGGCGGGACGGGCACGCCGAGGTTGGTCATCTCGGCCAGGCCGGCGCCCTTGCCGCCGAGGACGGTTTTCATCGCGGCCGAGCCGTCGGCGCGGCCGCCGCCGAAGAAGTACACGTAGCGGGGCATATCGGTCACCGTGCGCGCGCCGGCTCCGCCTCGAACCTGAGCTTGGCGGCGTCGCTCGGCAGCGCTGTGGGGTAGTGGTCGGAGAAACAGGCGTCGCAGAACCGGGTCGAATCCCCGGCGCTGGCGGTGAGCATCCCCTCGCGCGAGAGGTAGCCGAGGCTGTCCACACCGAGGTAGCGCCGGATCTCCTCGATCGGGTGGTTTGCCGCGATCAGCTCCTCGCGCGTCGGCGTATCGATCCCGTAGTAGCAGGGACCGATGGTGGGCGGCGAAGCGACGCGGAAGTGCACCTCCCGCGCCCCCGCCTGGCGGACCATCGCGACCAGCCCGCGGCTCGTGGTGCCGCGGACGATCGAGTCGTCCACGATGACGACGCTCTTGCCGGCGATGATGTCGCGCACCGCGTTGTACTTGATCCTCACCTTCGCGTCGCGCCCCGCCGGCACCGGATGGATGAACGTCCGGCCCACGTAGTGGTTGCGGATCAGCGCGTGCTCGAGCCGGATGCCGGACTCCTCGGAGAAGCCCAGCGCCGCGGCGTTGGACGAGTCGGGCACCGAGAAGACGCAGTCGGCACCCGGAGCGGGCCGCTCGCGGGCCAGCACGTGGCCCAGCTTCCGCCGGTAGAGGTCCACGCTCTCGCCGAACACGAAGCTGTCGGGCCGCGAGAAGTACACCAGCTCGAACACGCAGCGGGTGAGCGGCTTGGCGGGCAGGGGCTCGAGGTAGTCCACCTTCCCATTCTCGATCCGCACGAAGCTGCCCGGCTCCAGCTCGCACACGATCCGCGCACCCACGATGTCGAGCGCGCAGCTCTCCGAGGCGACGACCGTCGCGTCGCCCACCTTGCCGAGCATCAGCGGCCGGAAGCCGCGCGCGTCCACGATCGCGAACATCACGTGGCCGACGGTGATCAGCAGCGAGTAGGCGCCCTCGCAGCGGAGCAGCGCCTGGCGGATCTGGTCCTCGGGGGCGTCCTGCTCGGACCGGGCGATCATGTGCACGATCGCCTCGGAATCCATCGTGCTCTGGAACAGGCTGCCGGCCTCGACCAGCTGGCGCCGCAGCTCGGCGGCGTTGGTGAGGTTGCCGTTGTGGCCGAGGGCGAGGGTGCCGTTGCGGTAGCGGACCAGCATCGGCTGCGAGTTGACGAGCACCGAGGAGCCGGCGGTGCTGTAGCGGGTGTGGCCGATCGCGGTGGTGCCCTCGAGGCTGCGGAGGATGTCCTCGGTGAACGTGTCGGAGACGAGGCCCATCCCGCGGTGGGTGCGCGCGATCCCGGCGTCGTCCACCGCGACGATCCCCGCCGACTCCTGGCCGCGGTGCTGGAGCGCGTACAGGCCGAGGTAGGTGAGCCGCGCGGCCTCGGGATGGTGCGAGACGCCGAAGATGCCGCACATGGCCTAAGCTCCCGCCGCGGCGACCAGCTCGGCCACTTCGCCGCCCATCCGCCGGGGGATCGCGTTCTCGTACACGTCCAGGAGCCGCTGCACCGGCCGCTCGATCGCCGCTCCGTCCACCCTGATACGCACCGCGCCGTCCGGCTGGCCCACGGTGCCGACGGCGCTCGCCGGCACGCAGTGCTGCTCCGCCAGCGCGAGGAGCGCGCCGACCTTCTTGGTCGTGGTGCTCACCACCGCGCGCGCCTGCTCCTCGCCGAACAGCGCCGCCGCGGGCGTCACGTCGCCCGCATACCCGGTGAGGTCCACGTCGAGGCCGAACGGCACCTGGGCTTGGGTCGCGCTCTCGACGAGCGCCACCGCCAGCCCCCCGTCGGAGACATCGTGCGCCGAAGCGAGCAAACCGCGTGCCGCCGCCTCGACCAGCACGTCCACCAGCGCGCGCTCGGCCGCGAGGTCCACCCGGGGCGGCGCGCCGAACGTGTCGCCGGTCATCAGGGAAAGATACTGCGAGCCGCCCAGCTCACCCGTGCAGCGGCCCAGCACGACGATGACGTCCCCCTGCTCGAGGAAGGCGGCCCCGACGCGCCTGGCCACATCCTCGAGGACTCCCACCATCCCGATCATCGGGGTCGGCAACACCGCGCCGGACGGGCTCTCATTGTAGAAGGAGACATTCCCGCCGGTGATCGGCGTGCCGAGCGCCACGCACCCGTCGGCCATCCCGCGGCACGCTTCCCGGAACTGGAAGAACACCTCGGGCTTCTCGGGGTTGCCGAAATTGAGGCAGTTGGTGATGCCGAGCGGCCGCGCGCCCGTCGCGGCGATGTTGCGCGCCGCTTCGGCCACGGCCGCCTTGCCGCCCTCGTAGGGCTCGAGCCAGACGTACCGCGCGGGGCAGCCGCTCGTGACCGCGACGCCGAGCGGCGTGCCGGTCACGCGCAGCACCGCCGCGTCGCCGCCGGGACCCAGGACGGTGTTCGATTGCACCGAGGTGTCGTAGCGCTCGTACACCCAGCGCTTCGAGGCGATCGTCGGCCGGTCGAGCATGCGCTCGAGCGCCTCGCCGAGGTCGCCGTCCCTGAGGAGCGGGACGGGGCGGGTGCGGCGCGCCTGCGCTTCCGCGCCCTCGCTCGCCGCGGAGTCGTAGATCGGGACGCCCTCGATCAGCTGCTGCCCCGGGATCTCCGCGACCACGTCATCGCCCCACGTCACCCGGTACATGCCGTCGTCGCTCACCCGGCCGATCACGGCGGCCTCCAGCTCCCAGTTCCGCGCGATCGCCATCACCTGCTGTTCGCGGCCCTGTTTCGCCACCACGAGCATCCGCTCCTGCGACTCGGAGAGGAGGATCTCGTAGGGGGTCATCCCCTCCTCGCGCGCCGGGACCTTCCTGGCGTCAATCTCGACGCCGACGCCGCCCTTGGCCGCCATCTCGGCGCTGCTGGAGGTGAGCCCCGCCGCACCCATGTCCTGGATCGCGACGATGTGGCCGCTGGCGATCAGCTCGAGCGAGGCCTCGATCAGCAGCTTCTCGGTGAACGGGGCGCCGACCTGGACCTGCGGGCGCCTCGCCTCGCTCTTCGCCGACAGCTCCTCGGAGGCGAACGAGGCGCCGTGAATCCCGTCGCGCCCGGTGCGCGAGCCGATGTACACGAGCGGGTTGCCGGGGCCCGCGGCCACGGCGCGGATCAGCTCCTCCTCGCGCAGCAGCCCGACGCACCTCGCGTTGACGATCGGGTTGCCCTCGTAGGCGGGCTCGAAGGCGACGTCACCGG
>CAYHQJ010000175.1:0-3913 GCA_964358595.1 uncultured Gemmatimonadales bacterium | reverse complement strand
TCCTCCGGCGCCGTCACCATGTCCTGCAGGATCGCCCGCTCCGAGCGCGAGGCGACGAGCGCCGCGGCGCGGCCCGCGGCGTACACCTCGGTGCGCCGGCCGGGCCCGCGGCCTTCCTCGATGGGGTTGAGGCCGACGATCTCGTCCGACCGCCAGTACTTGCCGTAGCCGAGGTACACCATCCGGCCGGTCTTGATGTCCATCGCCATCGTCGCGTCTCCTCGGTCGTGAGGCGTCAGCCCTTCTTCATCCGCTTCTTCAGCTCCTCCAGCGCCTGCTCCGCCGCGGCCTCGCGGGCCGAGCGGTCCATCTGCGCACGGAGGTGTTCCTGCTCCAGGTCCACCTCGGGCCGGTCCACCCCGGCGGCGCCGAGGCTCGCCCACGCCGCGTCGCGCGAGCGATCCGCCTCCGTGGCCGCGCGGTGCTTCGTCACCTGCGCGAGCTGGCCCTGCATCTCCCCGAGGTCGCGCTCGGCGAGCGCCAGCTCCTCGCGCTGGGCCGCCACCTTGCGCTCCAGGACCGCCACGCGCTCCTGCTGCTTCGCCGCGAACCGCTCCGCCACCTCCACCGTCTCGCGGTCCTCGATCCCGGCGGCGAGGTCGCGGCGGCGCGCCGTCGTCTCCAGGTCGCCGCGCTGGTGCGCCAGCTCGCGCTCCGACTGCTGGAGCGCCTCGCGCATCTCCGCCACCCCGGCCTTCGCCTGGATGACGGCCTGCTGCATCTGGCCGGCGATCTGCCGGAGATCGGGCGGCGGCGTCGCCGCCTCGAGGGCGGCCTTGACGGCGTCGCGCAGGCGCTCGAACATCAGCTCTTCTTCACCGTCTTGGCGTAGAACGCGCTGAGCAGCCGGCGCGTGCGGCGCGACCTGCACTTGGGGCACGCGGGCGAGCGGCCGGTGTGCTGGGAGATGCGCTGCACCACCGTGAACCGCTTGCGGCACTTCTCGCACTGGTAGTCGTAGCTGGGCATCGTCGATGCGCTCCTCGGTCTGGCCCGCCGCCTGCGCCCGCCGCACCCGGGAGGGCGCGCCGCGGCATCCCCTTGACCACCCGTATTCTGCGGCGGCGCGGGAGCGCGGGCAAGCAGGGCGCCACCCCGGGGCTCGCGGAGGCCGGCCGTGCGCTCTTGCGGGGAGCGCCCGCCGCGCTATAGTCGGGAGCGGACCCGGGGCGCGCCGCCGCCGGGGCCCCCGCCGCCAGCGAGGCCCAGCGCTCCAGCGACCATGGTCGAACTCTCCGACGCCCTTGCCCACCTGACGGCCCTCGGCCGGGCCCTCGGCGGCGCCATCCGGTTCGAGACGATCGCGAACCACACCGCGGACACGCTCACCGGCGTGTTCGCGCCGGAGGCGGTGAGCGTCGTGCTGGAGACCGGGCAGCGGGGGCGGTTCGTCACCTCCGCGACCCGCGGGAGCCCGACGGAGATGCCGGGCAGCCCGTTCTTCGACGCCAGCCAGAGGGCCCACGAGATCGTGCGCAGCGCCGACCCGCCGCGGCTCGCCGCGCCCCTCATCGGCGCCGGCCACGCGCTGGGCGTCCTCGTGCTCGAGGGACGGCCCGGCACCGCCTGGGACGCCGGCGACGAACGGGTGCTCGCCGCCGTGGCGGCCCAGGTGACCATCGCGCTCCAGAACGCGCGGCTCCTCGCGCTGCTCTCGGCGGGCAAGCGGGAGTGGGAGCAGATGGTGGACGCCATCGGCGCCGCCGTCTGCATCGTGGACGAGCGCGGCACGGTGCACCGCGCCAACCGCACCTTCGCCACGCTCGTCAACACGCCGGTCACGGCGCTCGCCGGCCGGTCGTGGCAGATCCTCCTCCCGCCGACCTGGTGGGACGCCCTGGGGCGGCTCCTCGACGCGCCGGGCGAGACCGCGCCCTGCGAGCTGCGCGACGACCGCCGCCTCTTCGTCGCCTCCGCGATCCCCATCGGCCGCGACGGCTCCGACGAGCGCGCGGCGGTCCTCGTCCTCGAGGACCACACCGAGCGGCGCCGGCTGCAGGATCAGCTGGTGCAGTCGGAGAAGATGTCCGCCATCGGCCAGCTCATCTCCGGCGTCGCGCACGAGCTCAACAACCCGCTCGCCTCCGTGCTCGGCTTCGCCGACTTCCTCATCGAGAGCGGCGAGGTGCCGCCCAAGCTGGCGGAGCCGCTGCGCGTCATCCAGCAGGAGTCGCAGCGCGCCGCTAGCATCGTGAAGAACCTGCTGACCTTCGCGCGCCGGCAGGACCAGGGCCGGCGCCCCGTGGCCGTCGGCGAGGTGCTGGCGCGCACCGTTACCCTACTCCGCAACCAGCTCATCCAGCTGCGCGTCGAGCAGACCCTCGCAGTCGCGGACGGCCTGCCCGAGGTCTTCGCCAGCCCGAACCAGCTCCAGCAGGTCTTCGTCAACCTCATCAACAACGCCGCCCAGGCGATCGGCGCGACGGGCCGCCCCGGCACCGTCACCGTCCGCGCCCGCGCCTGGCTCGACGGCGTCGCGGTGGACGTCACGGACACCGGCCCCGGCGTGCCGCCCGAGATCGCGGAGCGCGTCTTCGAGCCCTTCTTCACCACGAAGCGCGAGGGCGAAGGCACCGGCCTCGGCCTCTCGATCTGCCAGGGTATCGTGAAGGAGCACGGCGGCAGGCTCTCGCTCCAGTCCACCGGGAAGGCCGGCGCCACGTTCACCGTCGAGCTGCCGGCTGCCGTCGTGGTTGGCACCGGCGACGCCGTGGCCGCTGCCCCGGCGCCGGCCCGCGCACGGGTGCTGGTCGTGGACGATGAGCCGCACGTCCGCCACTACATGCGCGCCACCCTCGAGGCCTGGGGACACGCCGTCGAGGTCGCGAGCGACGGCGAGGACGGCCTCAAGCGGGCACTCGCCGGCGGCTACGACATCATCTTCACCGACATCCGGATGCCGGGCCTGGGCGGCCGCGAGCTGTTCGAGACGCTGCGCGCGAAGGCGCCGGAGGCCGCCGCCCGCGTGGTCTTCGCGACCGGCGACACCGTGGCCGGCGACACCCTCGCCTTCCTCGAGCAGTCCGGCCGCCCGATCCTGCTCAAGCCCTTCAAGCTCGCCGAGCTCCGCGCCACCCTGGCCACAGCTCTGACTGCGCACTGATCCCTGCTCACCCCCTTGGCGTCTTGGCCCCTTGGCCCCTTGGCGTCTTGGCCCCTTGGCGTCTTGGCCCCTAGATTCCCCCCGTGATCTACGTCCTCGTCCCCACGCACAACGAAGCCCCGACCGTCGGCCTGCTCCTCTGGAAGATCCGGCAGGTCTTCACGGCGTTCGAGCGCGAGTATCAGCTTCTGGTCGTGGATGACGCCTCGACCGACGGCACCGACGAGGTCCTGGCCCCATACGCCCGGGCGCTGCCGCTGACGCTCGTCACGCACCAGCGCCGCCTCGGCTACGCCCGCAGCCTCGAGGAGCTGCTCCGGCTCGCCGTCGCGCGCAGCGACCGCCCGCGCCGCGACGTGGCCGTCACGATCCAGGCGGACTTCTCGGAGAACCCCGACGAGCTGCCCGAGTTGATCAAGCGCCTCGAGAGCGGGGCCGACCTGGTCCTCGCCGACGGGCGCGGACGGCCCGAGGCCGCGGCGGCCGAGCGGCTCGCCCGCTGGCTCGTGCCGGCGGCCGTGCGGCCGTTCGCGAAGCTCGCCGGGGCCGGCGCCGGCGTCGGCACGCTACGCGCCTACCGGGTGGGGACGCTCGCACGGATGCTCCACGGCCCGGCGCCGCTGCTGCGCACCGAGGGGTGGGCGGCCGATCTCGAGCTGCTGGCGCGTGCCGCCGCCGTCGCGCGGCGCGTGGACACCGTGGTCCTGACCAGCCCCGCACGTCCGCGCGAGCGGCCCGTGCGCCTGCGGCCCTTCCGTGCGCTCCTCGACGTCGCGCTGGCGGCGCGCACCCTCCCTGTGGCGGCGCCGC
>CAYHQJ010000174.1:0-3958 GCA_964358595.1 uncultured Gemmatimonadales bacterium | reverse complement strand
CAGCGGGCCGCCCTGCAGGAAGATCACGCTTGGCACGACGGCTTCGCGGTCGTGCAGGGCCAGCAGGTCCATCGTCACCCGCTCGGCGCCGCCCCGGCTCGCGTGGGGCGACACGTACACGACGCGAAGCGGCGCGCCGCTCACCCCACCTCCAGAGCCGCGGCGATCCGCGCCGCGGCGACCGCGGAGGACGCGTGCGCCTCGTAGAACGCCTGTCCGGCGCGCCCCAGAGCCTCACGGCGCGGACGGTCGCCGACCAGCTCCGCCGTCGCCTCCGCAAACGCCCCGGCCGTCGGCGCGCATGCTGCCGCATCGGCCAGCGCCGGGTCGAAGAGGTGTCCGCGCGAGCTGACGACCGGCACGCCGTGGGCGAGCGCCGCCATCACGCTGGTGCGGCGCAGTGTCAGTCCGTCCACGAACGCGCCGGCGGCCAGATCGAGCGCGTGCAACACGCGGCTCGCCTCCTCCGGCGCGAGCCAGCCCAGGCATCGCACCCGCGCCCCGGCGGGAAACCCCGCCGGCGGCCGGTCGCCGCCGTTGCCGTAGAACAGCCAGAGCACCCGCGGATCCGGTGAGAGTCGCGCGGCGGCGCGGGCGATCCAGTCGTGCAGCGCGCCGGAGGTGCCGGGGCTGAACACGCCGATGGCGACGTCCGCCGCGCCGAGACCGAGGGCCGTCCGCGCCGCCTCGCGCGTCACGGCGGCGACGGGGATGGTGGATCCCGTCGGTGCCGTGATGAACCGCGTGGCCCCGGTTCCGGCCCGCCGGGCCAGCTCGAGGAACCCGGGCACGGGGGAGAACACCACGTCGGCCGCGCGGACCAGGGTCCGGAATTGCCACCGCATCGGCCAGCCCGTCACCCACCAGGCGAGGCGCGTGAACGGCACGTAGGGCTCGTGCACGAACACGCCAATCCGGGCGCCAGCGGCCCGCGCGCGCCGCAGCGAGTGCGCGAGTCCGGGAGCGACGCCGCGCCGCGCGTAGGCAAACGGGACGTATTGGACGAGCAGAGCGGCAAGGCCGTGGCGCTCCACGGCCGCCGCGAGCGCGGGGCCCCGCGCGGCGCTGCCCACCTCGGCCGGGACCGGCGCGAGCGCCGCCGCGTCGCCGCGCTCGCCGAGGACCGTCACCGTGACGCCGCGCTGCTGGAGGGCGGCGGCCAGGGTGCGGGTGGCGTCGGCGAGCCCGCCGCGCGTCGGCGGCAGCACTGGGCAGTAGATCCCGAGGCGCGCCACCGCAGGCGTCGCGACCGCGCTAGCGGGCGGCGGCAAGACGGGGCGCGGGCGGCAGCGCGCCCGTGCCCGTCGGTTCCGCTGCCGCCTCGCGCGCCTCGAGATCGACGCGCCGCAGCGCCGCGACGGTGCCGGCCAGGAACCAGAAGTAGGCGGTGGTCGGGTTCGACAGCAGCGGCTGGGAGCCCCACGACATCGCCAGGAGGGCGAACACGATGCCGGCCACGGCCGCGCCGAGCACGGCGGCGAACCGGTCGGTCGCGCGGCGCGCCAGCCGGCCCGCCATCAGCCCCATCCCGATCACGATCGTCGTCAGCATGATCGTGCCGGGAACGCCGGTCTCGGACAGCATGTCCGCGAAGTAGTTGTCGGAGAAGCCGACCTCGCGGTTGATCGAAGCGCTCAAGCTGCCGGTGCCCATCTCGCGCCGCAGGCGTCCGCCCGCCGAGCCGGTGCGCCCGAGGCCGGCCCCGAGCGGGTAGCGCCGGAGCCGCGAGACGACGCGATCGAGCGCACCGGCCCGCGCTTCGGTGTACGTGCCGATCTCGGTAAGCGTGTTCAGCCGGTCCAGTACCGAGCGCTCGCGCCAGATCGCCGGCGAGCGCGGGTCGGCCGCGATCGCTTCGGTGGCGAGCGGGCGCAGGAACGTCTGCACCCCCACGTACGCGCCGCCGGCCAGCACCGCGACCAGCGACAGCACGAACGCGGCGCGGCCGAAGCGCCGGCCGCTCCCGATCGCCGCCATCGTGAGCAGGGCGAGCAGGCAGCCGAGCAGCATCTGCCGGCCGCCGGCGACGAGAAACGTCCCGGCGCCCAGCGCGACGGCGCCGACCGCGAGCCAGCGCACCCGCCTCGTGGCGTCGGGGGAGAGGAGCAGCGCCACGGCGAGCGGCACCGTCAGAAAGGCGAAAGTCGCCGTGCCGCCCGGCACCGCGCTGGTGCCGAACGGCCGCCATTCGTGGTACAACGCGATGTTCTGCCAGTAGCGGTCGGAGAGGTCGAACACGCTCGCCGGCCCGAGCGCGTACTGGACCAGCGCCAGCGCGAACGGCAAGTAGGCGACGGCCACGAGGCCGGTCAGCGCCCGCTGGGCGTCCTCGCGCGACCGGATGACCACGAAGGCCAGGAAGTACAGCGGGATCATCGTCAGGTGGATCTTCAGCGCCGCCAGGCCCACGAATAGGCTTGCCGTCAGCGGATGGAACAGCAGCATGAGCACCCACAGGGCGTGCAACAGGATCAGCCCCGCGAGCGGCGCCCGAGGCAGCCCCCGCCGGCCGCGCAACGTGGCACCGAGCACCCATGCGGCGGTGATGGACAGCAGGACGAGGTCGGCGCCGACGTGCACGACGGGCTGATAGTCCGACATCAGCTTGAGCATCCCCTCGACGGCCAGGTAGGCGAAGAACGCGACCAGCGCGAGGAGACGGCGACCGAGCCACACCGCGAACGCCGCGACCAGCAACGGGATGAGGGCGTAGGTCACGCCCTAATATGGGGTTGCGGTTGCCCTCCCGCCAACGTTTTGCTACGATGGGCACGGCGGGCGACCGATGCGATCCTACCTCTCCGTGTTCCTTCTCGCCCTGGCGTTCGGGGCGCTCCTGACCCCGATCGCGGGCCGGATCGGCCTGCGCATTGGGGCCGTGGACCGCAGCAAGGGCACAACCCTGCCGCGCTCGGGCGGCTTGGCCATCATCGCGGCGACCGTGCTCGCGCTGCTGCTCCTGGCCGCGTTCTGGGACCCGGTGCGGTCCCTGCTCAGCTTCTCGCGCAGCCACCTCGGGCCGATCTACCTCGGGGCCTTGGGCATCATTGCCCTCGGCATCGTGGACGACGTCAAGGGGCTCGGCGCCAAGCCGAAGTTCGCGGTCGAGATCGCCATCTCCATCGCGCTCTACTACGCTGGGGTCCGCGCCTCCACCGTCTGGCTGCCGTTCGGGATCGTGCGGCTCGGCGAAATCGTCGGCCTGCTGTTCACCGTCGTCTGGATCGTCGGCATCACCAACGCCTTCAACCTGCTCGACGGCATTGACGGCGCGGCGGCCGGCGCCGCGGTGTTCGCCCTGCTCGCGATGTTCGTGGCGTCGGTGACCCTCGGCCAGCCGCTGGTCGCGTTGCTCGCGGTCGCGCTCGCCGGCGGCACGCTCGGCTTCCTGCCGTTCAACTTCCCGCCGGCGCGCATCTACCTCGGCGACACCGGGAGCCTGTTGCTCGGCTTCGCCCTCGCGACGCTGGCGCTCGAGGGCGCGACCAAGGGCCCCGCGATCGTCGCGATCGCGATCCCGCTCGTGGCCTTCGGGGTGCCGGTGCTCGACACCTCGATCGCGCTCGTGCGGCGGGCGGCGCGCGGCGCGCCGCTGTTCAAGGGCGACCGCGAGCACCTGCACCACCGGCTGCTCGACATCGGCCTGACCAACGCGCAGGCGGCGGCGATCCTCTACGTCGTGTCGGCGGCGTTCGCGCTCGCCAGCATGCTGTTCCTCAACCCGAACGTGCGCGGCATGGCGGTCGTGCTGACGATGATCGGCGCGGTCGTCTGGCTCGTGGTGCGGCACCTCAGGCTCCACGAGTTCTTCGAGCTGGCGCGGCTCGCCCAGCGCGGCATCTCGCAGACGCGCGCCATCCAGTTCAACGTGCAGGTGCGCCGCGCGGCCGAGCTGCTCGAGAAGGTGCAGTGCTGGGACGAGATCGTGCGGCTGCTCGCCGACCTGTTCGCCGAGAGC
>CAYHQJ010000173.1:0-4008 GCA_964358595.1 uncultured Gemmatimonadales bacterium | reverse complement strand
CCTAATCACCTTGGCGCCTCTTACTTCTCACGTCACGCCACCGGCGGAATCGTCCGCTCGCGGATGTGTCGCTGTAGGTCGTCGAGCTCCGGTGCGCGGTCCGCCGTGTTCAGGTTCACCGTCACCGCGCCGGCGAGCCGGGAAGCCTTCGCGTAGAGCGCCGTGAAGTGCGGGGAGGCGGGGTCCATGTCGCCGCGCACCTCCACGCTGTCCACGTTCTCCGTGTCACCCAGCACGTTGATGGTGATGTCGAAGATGTCCGAGAAAAACGCGGACTGGTGCAAGTACGGCTCGCCCGCACCGGCCATGTTCCGCCCCGCCTGCTTCCCCTGCGCCAGCGCGTTGTCCCAGTGCTCGAGCCGCCGCGGCTGCTTGGTCACAGGGTCCGGGAAGCGCGCGATGTCACCCGCAGCCCACACATCCTTGCCCGGCGTCTCGAGCCGCAGGTTCACGATCAGGCCGCCGCGGTCGATCGAGAACCCCGAGCTCGCGAGCCACTGGGTGTTCGGCTCGGCGCCGACGCCGACCACGGCGAGGTCGGCCGGGATCTGTTCGCCGTCGTCGGCGAGAACGGCGGCGAGCTTCCCGTCCTGGGCGCGGAACCGCGCCACGCGCGTGCCGGTGTGCACCGCGATCCCCTGGCTCTCCAGCACCCGCTGGAAGAAGGCGGAGAGGTCGGGGCTCGCGAACCCGCGGTACAGGCTCGGGCCGACCTCCACCACCGTGACCTGCGCGCCCATGTGCCGCGCCGTCGCAGCCACCTCCATCCCGACGAACCCGCCGCCCACGCTCACCACGCGCACGCCGGGCTTGATGGCGGCCCGCAGCGCGTAGCAGTCCTGGAGCGTCCGCAGGTACATCACGCCCGGCACGTCCACGCCCGGTGCGTTGAGCTTCTTCGCCGCGCTGCCGGTAGCGAGGAGCAGCTTGTCGTACTCGACCCGCTCGTCCGACTCGAGGGCGACGCTCTGGCGCGAGATGTGGACCGACTTGGCCACCTGGTTGAGGCGCACCCGGACCTTGTTCTCCGGGTACCAGGCCGCCTCGTGGACGCGGACCGCCTCGACGCCGCCTTTCCCTGCGAGGAACGACTTGGACAGCGGCGGGCGGTGGTAGGGCAGCTCCCGCTCGGCCGTCAGCAGAGTGATGGGGCCGGTCTTGTCCAGCTCCCGGATCCCCTCGATCGCGCTCACGGCCGCGAGGCCGCCCCCTACGATGACGTACTGCGTTTCCGCCATGGCCGGTAAACCGCTCAGGAAGATGGTGCTCTAAGCTATGAAAGGAAGGGCGTTTAGCCAAGAGAGCCGGGGCGCCGCCCCGCTCGCGTCTGCACCAACCAGCCGCTACTCGAAATTGATGTGCGAATGCCGGCGCCGCTCGCCGCCGTATTCGACGAGCGTCGGGCTGATGATCGGGAACCGCTCGGCGAACCACGTGTAGGCCAGGCCCCACAGTCCCGCGAACCCCAGGGTGACCACCACCTCCTGCCACCCGAGCGGCAGGCCCGGCGCGCTCTGCACGATCGAGGGCACCGTCAGCACGTAGCGGTCCACCCACACGCCCAGCAGCGAGATCGTGGCGAAGGTGCCGAGGATCCGGGGGTTCTTCTTCGGCTTCACGCCGATCAGCCCCCAGAACGGGATCAGGAACACCATCACCACCATCGCCGTCGAGATCCCGCGCCACGGCTCGGCGGCCATGCGCAGGAACAGGAAGCTGGTCTCCTCGGGCATGTTGCCGTACCAGATCACCAGGAACTGCGAGAAGAACAGGTACGCCCAGAAGACCGTGAAAGCGAAGCACAGCTTGCCGAGGTCGTGCAGATGCCTTGACGTGATGACCTCCTCGACGCCCAAGTGTCGGCGCCACACGATCGCCAGCAGGGCCAGCGCCATCAGCCCCTGCAGCCACGCCCCCATGAAGAAAAACCCGCCGAGCAGGTTCGAGATCCAGTGCGGCGCCAGCGACATGATGAGGTCGAAGGCGAGCAGGCTCATGCACGCCGCGTACGCGACGATCAGCGCCGGCGCGATCTGCTCGCGCCGCTCGCCCGAGTGCTCCGCGCCCTTGCCCGGCAGGTCCCAATCCTTCGCCAGCCACGCGTAGAGCGCCTTCACCTTGTCCGGCGCGCCGGCGCGCAGCAGCGCGGCGTCGGAGCGCACGGAGTGATACACGAACCAGAAGCTCAGTCCGTAGAGCACCAGCATAGCCGCGATGTCGCGGGCGAACATGAATCCCGGGCGCAGCCAGAACGCCTTCACCGCGGGCTCGAGCACCGGCTGCGCGACCCACGGGAAGACCTGCGCCTTGCCGATCCACAGAACCAGGAACAGCGCGAAGCTGACCGGCAGGAACGCCACCGACGCCTCGGCCATGCGGCGGAGCGGCACGGCCCAGCGGCCCTTCGCCACGGTGGTCACGGCGCCGAACATGACCCCGCCCTGCGCGAGGCCGGTCCAGAACAGCCAGTTGACGTGGTAGGCGTGCCAGGCCCGTGCCGAGTTCGCGCCGAGGGCCAGCAGGATGAATACCAGCACGCCGACTGCGGCCAGCACGGCGAACAGCGGCCGCACCCAGCCCGGCAACGGCTTGGCGAGCTTGCGGAGCAGCGCCTCGCGGGACAGGTGTGCGTGATCGCTCATCGCCTACAGTCCCTGCAGCTGCCGCACGTAGTTCACCACGTGCCAGCGGTCGATGCCAGGGATCTTGTCGCCGTAGCGCGGCATGATGCCGCGGCCGTGGCGGATCATGGCGTAGATGTAGCCGTCCGAGCGCTGCTTGGTCATGTCGGCCGTGAGCGGCGGGACGTAGCCGAGCTTCTGCGCCACGCTGCCGTCGCCGCCCCCCAGCGGCCCGTGGCAGACGCTGCAGTAGGTCAGGTAGGTCCGCCGCCCGCGCTCCAGCGACGCCGAGTCGCGCGCGGCCGGATTGCGAATCTCCTTGAGGTCCTTCGTGTACACGTCGAGCGAGTCCTCGACGCCCGTGACCGGTACGGAGCCCGCCGGCGCGGTCCGCGGCAGCGAGTCGCCCCACGGCGCCTCGAACGGCCGCGTTACGGCCTGGTCGCGCATCGTCGTGAACCACGGGACCTTCCCCACCGCGTTGTCGAGCGTGGTGCACCCACCCAGCGCCGCCGCCAGGAGCAGCGCAGCGCAGGCGTGCACGGAGGGACTGCGCCCACTGCGCCCACTGCGCCCACTGCGCCGTCTGTCAGACATCGTTGACCTCGTCCGCCCCTGCAGCCCGGAGGATGTCCTCGGCGGCGGCCAGCTGCGCCGGTCCGCCGAAGGCGACGATGCCGAACTTGTCGTTGCTGAACCGCGGGTCGTAGCCGGGCGCCTTCCCCAACCTCGGCAGCCGCGCGTTGAGGAACATGCCGAGCACGGTGACCAGCGCGCCGAGCAGGATCGTCGTCTCGAACCCGATCACCACGTACGGCGGCAGCGAGACGATCGGCTTGCCACCCGTGACCAGCTCCCAGTCGAGCGACGTGGAGATCGCGTACGCGAACCCGAGCGTCGTGCCGGTGAGCCCGCCGACCAGCGTGAACACGCGGACCGGGCTCTCCTTCTTCGCCAGCACGCCCTCGAGCTCGTGGTTGGGCACGGGCGAGTAGACCTGGAGGTTCGCGTACCCGTGCGCCTTCAGCTCGCGCACGGCCAGGAGCGCGCCGTCGAGCGTGCCGCACACCCCGACGACGCCGACGCGCGTGGCCGCGACCGGAGGGTTGGCCATGTCAGTGCCCCCCTCCGCGATGCGTCCGTCCCGGCGGCGGCAGCGCCTCCTTGACCTCGGCGATCGCGAGCGACGGGAAGAACTTGATGAACAGCATGAACCACATGCTGAACCAGCAGAAGCTCCCGACCAGGATGCCCAACTCGTTCCAGTTGGGCATGTAGTAGGCCCACTGCCACGGCTCGAACTCGTGCGCGAGGCTCGACACGATGATGACGAACCGCTCGAACCACATCCCGATGTTGATGAAGATCGAGATCACGAACAGCGCCG
>CAYHQJ010000172.1:0-4079 GCA_964358595.1 uncultured Gemmatimonadales bacterium | reverse complement strand
TGATCACGTTGCCGAGGATGATCGCGAGCAGCGCCTGCCACCAGTTCATCCCGGCGCCGATGAGGCTCGCGGCGAGTATGTACGTCGGGATGCACACGCTGAGGCCCACCCACAGCGACGCGAAGTGCCAGAGGTTCCAGGTGCGCTGGCCCAAGGGGGTCGGTGCGAGATCGGCGTTGACGTACGGCGAGGGCGGGAGCGGCTCCGTCAGCTCGACCAGCAGGCTCACGACGCGCTCCCCGGCGCGCCGCGCGCCCGCGCCACCGCGCGCGTCAGGGCACGCCGCGTGAGCACCCCCGCGAGCTGCCGGCGGTACGCGGCCGAAGCGTGGATGTCGGCCGGCGGGTCGATGTCCTCGTGCGCAGCGACGTCGCCGGCGGCACGAACCGCGGCGTCCGTCGGCTCGCGGCCCTGGAGCGCCTGCGCCGCCCGCACCGCGAGCGTCGGGCCGTCACCCACGCTGAGCAGGACGATCCGGGCACGCGCACAGCGCCCCTCGGCATCCAGCGTCAGCGACGCCGCCACCCCGACCAGCGCGTAGTCGCCGTGCCGCCGCGCCACCTCCGCGAACGCCCAGCCGGTCCGCGGCGCCGGCGCCGGCAGCTCGACCGCGACCAGCAGCTCGCCGGGCACGAGCGCCGTCGCGAACAGCCCGACGAAGAACCGCTCCGCGGGAAGCCACCGCTCCCCGGCCCGCCCGCGCAGCAGCAGCCGCGCCTCGCTCGCCACCATCACCGCCGGCAGCTCGGCCGCCGGGTCGGCGTGCGCGAGACTGCCGCCCACGGTACCGCGGTTCCGGATCTGGGGGTGCGCGACGTGCGGGATCGCCTCGGACACGAGCGGCGCCAGGCGCGCGACGGCGTCGCTGCGTTCCAGCGCGGCGTGACTCGTCATCGCGCCGACGACGAGCACGCCACCTTCCTCGCGCACGTAGCGCAGCTCCGCGACGCCGCCCAGGTCCACGAGCGCCGCCGGCCGCGCCAGCCGGAAGTTCATCGCCGGGATCAGGCTCTGGCCGCCCGCGAGCGGCTTGGCGTCGCCATGCTCGGCCAGGAGCGCGAGCGCCTCGTCGAGGGTGTGTGGCGCGTGGTACGCGAACGGAGCGGGTTTCACGCGCCCCGTCCCGCGTCCGGCGCACCCGGCGCCGGCGGCCTCGCCGCGAGCCGTGCGCGGAGCTCGCGGTTCAGGGCCTTGAGCCCCTGCAGGCTCATGATCCGGCTCACCGAATCGAGGAGCCGCTGGCCGACCGCGGCGAGGGTGCCGCCCACCTGCAGTTCGGCGCGGTAGCGCATCGTGGTGCCGCCGTCCGCACCGCTCGCGAGGGCCACGCCGGCCGTGCCGGCCACGAACCCCAGCGCGCCGCGCGCGTCCACCCGCATCGTGAAGCCCTCGGGGGGCCGCGGGTCGTGGATCGCGACGCCGAGCGTGAACGCGGCGGCCTGGACGGGCCCGACGCCGACCTCCATCACGCCCTCGTAGCGGTCGCCATCCAGCCGCGCGAGCCGCTGCGCACCCGGCAGCGCCTTCACGAGCACGGCGGGATCGAGCAGCAGCGTGTACACGACCTCGCGCGGCCCGTCGAACTCGAAGCTCCCCTCGATCACCAGGGCGCGCGCCGGCCCGGCCGGGATGGCGGGCGCCGCCGTGGCGCCCGTGCGCGCCTCCGCGAGCAGCTCGTGCAACCGTCCGGGCGAGAGCGGCATCTCGCGAATCTCGACGCCGCTCTCGGCGAGCGCATCGTCGAGGGCCTGTGCGAACAGCGCACCGGTGGGGATCGCGCCCGCCTCGCCCACGCCCTTCGCCCCCAGCGGGTTGAACGGCGAGGGTGTCTCCACGTGGCCCAGCTCGACCGTCGGCACGTCCAGCGCCGTCGGCAGCAGATAGTCCATGAACGACGCGTTCAGCAGCTGGCCGTTGTCGTCGAACACCAACTGCTCGTAGAACGCGTTGCCGATCCCGTGCGCCACCCCGCCCTGGATCTGCCCCTCCACGATCATCGGGTTGAGCTGTTTGCCGCAGTCGTGCACGACGACGTACCGCTGGATCTCCACCTGCGCCGTTTCGGGGTCCACCGCGACGATCATCGCGTGCACGCCGCTCGCCGTGCTGCCGCGGGCCGGCCCGAAGTACGCGGTCGCCTCGAGACCGGGCTCCGTGCCCGGCTGCACGGCTCCGCGCAGCGGGTTGGCCATCAGCGCCAGCTCGCCGAGCGGGAGGCCGCGCTCGGGGTGATCGCGCACCTGCACGCGGCCGCCCGCGAGCACCAGCTTGCGCGGCTTGACGCCGAGCAGCCGGCTCCCGAGCGCCAGTGCCTTCTCGCGCACCGCCTCCGCCGCCGCCCGGCACGCGCTGCCCGCAACCACCGCTCCGCGGCTCGCGAAAGTCCCGGTGCCCCAGTGGAACTCGCGCGTGTCTCCGGTCACCACGTGCACGTCCTGAGGGTCCACGCCGAGAACCTCGGCCACGATCTGCGCGAACACCGTGAAGTGCCCCTGGCCCTGCGTGCCGACTCCGGTGGCCAGCCGCACGCGGCCGCTGGGCTCGACGGTGACGCGCGCCCCCTCGTACGGCCCGATGCCGGTTCCCTCGACGTAGCACACGATCCCGAGCCCGACGTGCCGCCCCTCCGCCCGGAGCCGCGGCTGCTCCTCGCGCACGAACCGCTCGTAGCCGATCAGCTCCGCGGCCTTCGCGAGCGCAGGCTCGTAGTTGCCACTGTCGTAGAGCAGCGACCGGAAGTCTTGGAAGATGATCCGGTTGTCGTACGGGAAGTCGCGCGGACGGATGAAATTGCGCCGGCGGATCTCGACGCGGTCCATGCCCAGCTCGCGTGCGGCGGCGTCGAGCAGCCGCTCGATCACGAACACGCCGTGCTGGCGGCCCGCGCCGCGCACCGGCGTCACGATCGGCTTGGTGGTGAAGACCGCCGTGAACTCGCTCTCGTAGTTGGGGACCACGTAGGGGCCGAGCAGCGTGCACTGGCTGTTGATGGGCACGGTGAGGCCGTACGGGTCGTAGGCGCCGGTGTCGTGCACAAAGCTGTCCTTCACGCCGAGGATGCGGCCCTTCTTGTCGACTGCGATCTCGGCGTCGTGCAGCTGGCCGCGCTCCTGCGTGGTCGCGGTGAAGTTCTCGCGCCGGTCCTCGCACCACTTCACCGGGCGGCCCAGCCGCCGCGCCGCCCACGGCACGAGTACTTCCTCGGGGTAGAACATCATGATCTTCGGGCCGAACCCGCCGCCGACGAACGGCGCGATCACCCGGACCTGCGACTCCGGCAGCCCGAGCAGACGCGCCAGGCCGTTCCTGATCGGGATCGGCGCCTGGGTCGTGTCCCAGACGGTCAACTCCTCGGTTCGCGCGTCCCACTCCGCCACTACCGCGCGGTTCTCGATCGCGGCCGACAGGCCGCGATCGAAGCGGAACCGCCGGGCGATGACGCGGTGCGCCTTGGCACGCGCCTTCGCGTAGTCGCCCTTCCGCTGCACCACGTGCGCGGCCACGTTCGACGCCAGCTGCTCGTGGATGCGCGGGGCGTCCGGCGCGAGTGCCGCTTCGAGGTCCACCACGGCGGGCAGCGGCTCGAGGTCCACCACGATGTCCTCGAGCGCGTCCTCGGCTACGTAGCGGCTCTCGGCCACGACCATCGCGATCGGCTCGCCGACGTGGCGCACCTTGTCCTTCGCCAGCGGCACCTGCGTGGCCTCGTGGAAGACTAGGCCCTTGATCGGCGGCGGCGGCACGAGCAGCGGGCCGGGCCGCCAGTAATTGCCGAGGTCGGCGGCCGCGTACGCGGCGACGACGCCGGGCCGGCGGCGGGCGCGCGTGAGGTCCACGCCGCGGATCCGGGCGTGCGCGTGGTCGCTCCGCACGAAGGCGACGTGCAGCATCCCGGGCAGCCGCACGTCGTCCACGAAGAGCGCGTTGCCGGTCAGGAGCTGCGCATCCTCGTTGCGCAGGACGCGCTCGCCGACCCAGCGGGTCACCGCGCGCTCCCCGGGCCCGCGCCGGCCGCGGCGCGCTTCACCGCCGCGACGATGTTCGCGTAGCCGGTGCACCGGCACAGGTTGCCGGAGAGG
>CAYHQJ010000171.1:0-4139 GCA_964358595.1 uncultured Gemmatimonadales bacterium | reverse complement strand
ACGCGGCGGGACCAGCGGAGGCCTGGCCCGCAGCATCCGCGCCAGGTTGAGCCCGCAGAGCAGCCCCGTGCCGAGGGACTCGGTGTAGCCCTCGACGCCGGTGATCTGCCCGGCGAAGAGGGTCGTCGGCCGATCGCGCAGCGCGAGGTGCGCCGAGAGCGACTGCGGCGTGTTGAGGTACGAGTTCCGGTGGATCGAGCCGTAGCGCAGGAACTCGCCGTGCGCGAGGCCGGGGATCGTCCGGAACACGCGCGCCTGCTCGCCGTGGCGCATCCGCGTCTGGAACCCGACCAGGTTCCACAGCTGGCCGGCCTGGTCCTCCTGGCGCAGCTGCACGATCGCGTACGCCTCACGGCCGGTCTTGGGGTCGCTGAGGCCCACGGGCTTCATCGGCCCGAAGCGCAGGGTATCCTTGCCGCGCGCGGCCATCTCCTCGACCGGGAGACAGCCTTCGAAGTACGGCACGCGGCCCGCGCCGCCCACGCCGCCCACGTCGTGGCCCGGGTACTGGTCCGCCGAGGTGAGCGCGGCGATGAACGCCTCGTATTCGTCCCTGGTGAAGGGCGCGTTCCAGTAGTCGGCGCCCCCGCCCTTGCCGTAGCGCGAGGCCTTGAAGAGCTGCTCGAACTCGAGCGAGTCGGCGGAGACGATCGGCGCGATCGCGTCGTAGAAAGCGAGCGCGTCGCTCCCCACCGCCGCCACGATCGTGGTCGCGAGCAAGTCCGACGTGAGCGGGCCCGTCGCGACGATGCCGGGATCCGGCAGGCTCGTCGCCTCCTCGCGCACGAGGGTGACGTTGGGGTGCCCGCCCACCAGCTCGGTGGCGCGCTCGGAGAACACGGCGCGGTCCACCGCGAGCGCCGCGCCGCCCGGGACGCGCGCCTCGTCCGCGCAGCGGAGCAGCAGGCTGCCCAGCAGCCGCAGCTCGGCCTTGAGCAGGCCGTGCGCGGTGGTGATCTCGGTGCTCTTGAAGCTGTTGGAGCACACCAGCTCGGCGAGGCGGTCGGTCTGGTGGGCGGGGGTGGTTCGCACGGGGCGCATCTCGACCAGCGTGACGCGCACGCCGCGCTCGGCCAAGGCCCACGAGGCCACGCACCCCGCCAGCCAGCCCCCGATCACGGTGGCGGTCGCTCCGGTCCCCGACGTGGTCATGCCCCCCCCCCCGGCGCCGTCTAACTCAGCGACGGCGCGGTCGCCTCGGGCTCGGGCGCTCCCTGCTCGGCATCGACCTCGTGGCCGCACTTGAGGCACTTCCGGAACCCAGCGCGCGCCTTGGACTGCCGCGTCTCGGCGCCGATAAAGCCGCACGACGGGCACACCGCCGGCACGGGCCGGTTCCAGACGGTGAAATCGCACTCCGGGTAGCGGTTGCAGCCGAAGAACGAGCGCCCGCGCTTGCTGCGCTTCTCGGCCAGGTCGCCGACACCGCACTTCGGGCACTTCACGCCGAGCGGCACCGGCTTCGTGGTCTTGCACTTGGGATAGCCGGTGCACGCCATGAACTCGCCGAACCGGCCGGTCTTGATCACCATCGGCTTGCCGCACTTCTCGCACAGCTCGTCGGTCGGCTGGTCCGGCGCGCGTTGCTTGCGCAGCGACTTGGTGTACTTGCACTCCGGGTCGTTCTGCTTCGTGCAGGCGACGTACGGCCCGAACCGGCCGGCCTTGACCATGATCGGACTGCCGCACTCCGGGCACTTCTCGCCCGCCAGCTTCGACAAGTCGTGGACCTCGCCGATCATCTCGTGGGTGCTCACCGCCCCGAGGCGCTTCTCGAACGGCGCCCAGAAGTCGTTCAGCACCTGGAGGCGCGTCAGCTCGCCGTCTTCGATCCGGTCGAGCTCGGTCTCCATCTCGCTGGTGAACTCGACGTTGAAGATGTCGGGGAAGCGCGGCACCAGGAGCTTGTTGACCGTGACGCCCAGCTCGGTCGGATGGAAGCGCTTCTCCAGCATCGAGACGTAGTGCCGCGCGAGGAGCGTGCTCGTGATCGCCGCGTACGTGCTCGGCCGGCCGATGCCCAGGCGCTCGAGCTCCTTGACCAGCGATGCCTCGCTGAAGCGCGGGGGCGGCTCGGTGAAGTGCTGCTCCGGGATGACGCCGCGCAGCGTGACGTGGTCGCCCACGGCGAGCGCCGGCAGCGGCGGCAGGTCGTCGAGCGTGCGCCCCTCGCCTTTTTCGCGCGCCTCGTGGTACAGCCGGTGGTAGCCGTCGAACACGATGATCGAGCCGGTCGCGCGGAACAGGTAGCGGCCGAGGTCGAAGTCCACCGTCGTGGTGTCGTAGACGATCGGCGCCATCTGCGAGGCGACGAACCGCTGCCAGATCAGCTGGTAGAGCCTGAACTGGTCGTGGGTGAGGTCGCGCTTCACCCGCTCCGGCGTGTGCTCGACCTCGGTGGGGCGGACCGCCTCGTGCGCGTCCTGGGCCTGCGGGCTCCCCGCGCCGCCGTAGAAGTTGGGCGCATCGGGCACGTACGGCTTGGGGAACGTGCGGCCGAGGTAGCCGCGCGCCGCCTGCACGGCGCTCGCCGCCACGCGCGTCGAGTCGGTGCGCATGTAGGTGATGAGGCCGACCGCGCCCTCGCCCTTGATCTCGACGCCCTCGTAGAGGTGCTGCGCGATCTGCATCGTCTTCCGGGAGGAGTAGCCGAGGCGCTTGGCGGCCTCCTGCTGGAGCGTGCTGGTGGTGAACGGCGCCGGCGGGCGCTTCCTGCGCTCCTTGCGCTTGACGTCGGTGACGACGAACGCCGCGTCCTTAAGCGCCGCGACAATCTCCGTCGCGGCGGCCTCGCTGTGGATGGCCGGCTTGTGCCCGTCGAGCTTGTGCAGCTCCGCCTCGAACGCGTGGCCGTCCTGGTCGCACCTGGCGGTGATGCTCCAGTACTCCTGGGCCACGAACTTCCCGATCGCGTCCTCGCGCTCGACGATCAGCCTGAGCGCCACCGTCTGCACGCGGCCCGCCGAGAGGCCGGTCTTGATCGCCTTCCACAGCAGCGGGCTCACCTTGAAGCCCACCAGCCGGTCGAGGATCCGCCGCGCGATCTGCGCGTCCACCTTCTTCGCGTCGATGGTCGTGGGGCGCTCGATCGCGGCCGCGATCGCGTCCTTGGTGATCTCGTGGAACAGGACGCGCCTGACGTTGCCGTTGATCTTCCCGACAGCCTCCTTGACGTGCCAGGCGATCGCCTCGCCCTCGCGGTCGGGGTCGGTCGCGATCAGGATCAGGTCGGCCTCCTTCGCCGCCCTCTTGAGCTCCGCGATCGCCTTCTGCTTGCCCTTGACCGTGGTGAACTTCGGTGCGAATTGCCCCTCGACGTCCACGCCGAGCTCGCGCTCGGGCAAGTCCCGGATGTGGCCCACGGTCGCCTTCACCGTGAAGCCCTTCCCCAGGTACTTGCCGATCGTCCTCGCCTTCGCGGGCGACTCCACCACGACCAGCGTGTGCTTGCCTTCCGCCATGTCCTTCAGTCTGCTCCTTGTCCGTCACCGGCGCGTCATCCGCCGGTCTTTCGCTTACCTGCCCGTATGCCCGTCGGTTCCCTCTGCGGGGCGGCTAGTCTACCAACCGCCTTTCGTGCGGGCAAGTTCCGCGACCGCGGCCGCGACATCGTCCGGCGTCTGTTCGTCGGTCGTAACCGTCGCGTGCGCTTGCTGATAGCCCGCGCGGCGCCGGTCCAGCAGCTCGCTGATCCGCGTCACCGGATCGCCGAGCGCGAGCAGCGGGCGCGCGGTTTCGCCTAGCAGCCGCTCGGCCGCCACGGCGGGCGACGTCGCGAGGTAGATCACGAGGGCGCGCGCGAGAATGTGCCGGCGCCGCTGGGTGTCCTCGATGAACCCGCCGCCGGGTGAGAGCACGACGGGCTCTCCCGCGAGGAGGCTGTCGCCCGCCTCCGCCTCGAGCGCGCGGAAGGCCGGCTCCCCGTCCTCGGCGAAGATGCGCGCCACGCTCTTGCCGGCGCGTGCCGCGATCGCCTCATCGAGGTCGCTGAACGGCGCGCCGAGGCGCTCCGCCGCGAGCCTCCCGACCGTCGTCTTCCCCGATCCCGGCAGCCCGACCAGGACCACGTGCCGCCGCGCTACGGCTTCCGCCACCGCTCCCGCCGCGCCGCGAGCCGTGCCACGTAGCCCTCGAAGTTG
>CAYHQJ010000170.1:0-4192 GCA_964358595.1 uncultured Gemmatimonadales bacterium | reverse complement strand
CGAGGTGCTCTACCGCGCGATCCCGCTGCTCGGCGGCTTCGGCGCGCCGGGCGATTCGCTGATCGCGTGGAGCCGCGCGAGCGCCGGCACGGACGGCCGCTGGACCCTGAGGTGGAACGGCGCCGGCTTCGACTTCGCCATGCGGGACGAGCGGCAGCGGATGGCGTTCGCGCTCGGCACCGCACCGCGCAGGCCGCTCATCTTCCAGGGCCCCAACGGGTTCAGCCGGAAGGGCGCGGGCGAGACCGCCGCGAGCCTCTACTACAGCTTCACCCGCCTCGCGACGGCCGGGACGCTCACCCTGGACGGCACGACCTACGCGACGTCGGGGACGAGCTGGATGGACCAGGAGATCGGCTCGAACCAGCTCGGCCGCGAGCAGGTGGGGTGGGACTGGTTCAGCCTCCAGCTCGACGACGGGCGGGATCTGATGGTGTACGGGTTGCGCGACTCGACCGGCGGCGTGAGCTGGGCGAGCGGCACGCTCGTTCCGCGCGAGGGGGCGCCGGAGTACCTCGTGCGCGACGCCTTCACGGTGACGGCGACGGAGCGCTGGGAGAGCCCGGAGACGCACGCGCCCTACCCGTCGCGCTGGCGCGTGAGCGTCCCCGCGGCGGGGCTCGATCTCGACGTCGTGCCGCTCCTCGCCGACCAGGAGAACCGCAGCGCGTTGGCGACGAAGCTCTTCTATTGGGAAGGCGCCGTGCAGGTGCGCGACCGCGCGGGTCGCGTGCGTGGCCGCGGCTACGTCGAGCTCACCGGCTACGGCACGGGAGCGCGCCCGGCGTTCTGAGCCGGCTCCGTGCCGGTCAGCCCGATCCGCACGAGGGTGCCCGCACCGCCCGCCGACGTGACGCGGATGACGCCGCCCCAGCTCTCGACCAGCCGCTTCGTGATCGCGAGGCCGAGCCCGCTGCCGCTCGTCGTCGTGCTGAAGCGCGGCTCGAAAACCCGCGGCAGCAAGTCGGCCGGGATCCCGCGGCCGTCGTCGCGCACCTCCACGACGGGCCCCCCCTCCTCGCGCACCGCGATGACGACGCGCCGCGCCCCGGCGTCGCGCGCGTTCTCGCACAGGTTCACGAGCACCTCGACCAGCTCGTCGCGGCGGGCCTGCCCCGTCACGCCGGGCGTCGCGTCCAGCTCCCACGCGGTACCGCCCTCGCCCATCTGATAGAGCCGCACGACCTCCGTCGCCACCGCGGCGAGGTCCACCGGCTCCGGCGGCAGGCCCTCGCCGGTCGGCACCGCGAACCGGCTGAACGTGCGGGCGATCGCGTCGAGCCGGTCGATCTCGGCGAGGATCCGCTCGCCCGTGCTCGACAGCACCGGCGCGAACTCCGCCGGCCGCTCACGGTGCAGCCGCAGCAGGTGCTGGACGCCGAGCCGGATCGGCGTGAGCGGGTTCTTGATCTCGTGCGCCACCTGCCGCGCCATCTCGCCCCACGCGATCACGCGCTGCGCCTGCCTACCCGCCTCGACGTCGGCGGCCGCCTGCACGATCGCCGCGCGCACCGGCTCCAGCTCGACCGGCATCCCCTCGGGCGGCGCCTCCGGGGTCCCGCCGGCACCCACCGCGAGCGCGTCCTCGCGCAGCCGCTGCAGCGGCTTGGCGAGCGCGCGCGCCGCGAGGCCGGAGAGCACCAACGCCGCGAGGATGCCGGCCACCGAGGCCACCAGCACCGTGATGCCGAGGTCCGCCTCGCGCCGCCGCAGCGTCACGTCGCCCAGCAGCTCCGGCGCCGCGAGGATCCCCGCCGCGTGCGGCTCGGCGCGCTCGAGCAGCCGGTAGCCCACCAGCGTCGGCACCGGCGCCGCCGCCTGCGCGACCGACAGCTCGAGCTCGTCGCCGTAGGCCAGCCGCGTGAACACGTCCGCCGGCACCAGCCGGTCCGTGAGCCCGAGGTCCGCCAGCACCGGCGCGCTCGTCGCCATCAGCACGCCGCCGCGCAGCAGCGTCAGTTCCGCGTCCACGCGGCGCGCCGTGGCGCTCACCGCGGCCGCCGGCTCCGGCTCCGCCGCCAGCGCCGCCGCCGCGTCGCGCAGCGTGCGCTGCAGCAGCAACTCCCGCGCGCTGCGGAACTCCTCCCCCAGCCGGCCGACGCTCCACGCGGCGAACGCGACGGTCGGCAGCACGAAGAACAGCGCCAGGCTCACCGTGAGCCGCGCGCGCAGCGACCGGCGCTGGCGCGGCCACCAGGCGCGGAAGGCCGGGATCGCGCGCCCATCCACCAGCCCGACCAGCAGCCACAGCGCGATCAGGATGCCCACGTCCAGCACCAGCACGAGCGCGCCGCGCTGCAGCAGCGGCGACGCGCCGCGCAGGTCCACGACCGCGTGCGCGTGCCGTGCGCCGCCGGGCAGATCCAGCACGCGCTCGCCCAGCACGTCCCACCCCGCGCGCCGCCACGCCATACGCACCGTCGGCGTCGCGCGCGACTGCTGCGGCGGCGTGAGCTCGACATCGTACGGCGGGTCGGCGTCGCCGACGTCCCCCGACAGGAACCGCGCGAGCCGCGAGGGGGCCACCAGCCGCGAGCGCGGTCCTACGGCGACCGTCAGCACGGTGCCGTCCGCGAGCGGGATCGCCGCGATCCCGTGCAGCCCCGGGATGCGCAGCACGGGCCGCACGACCGGGAGCGCCTCCTCCACCGTCTCGCGGGCGACGCTCCACACCAGCGCCGGCGGCAGGTCGAGCGCCGCGAGCTCGAGCGAGAGCAGCCGGTCGCCCGCGCGCGACCACACCGCCAGCGCGGCCGGATATCCCTGCGCCCCCAGCGCGCTGCGCCGCCACAGCAGATAAAGGTCGCCCGCGGACGCCGGCGCGGTGTCGACCGGCGTCTCGTGCACCAACCGCTCGAGCAGCGCGACGGCGAGCGGATCGGTCTGGTCCCCCAGCTCCTCGACGTCGCGTGCGGCCAGCGCCATCCGCCCTTCGGTCGTCGCGCCCCAGGTGAGGAGCGCAGCGGCCGATCCGGCGACGATCGCCACGGTGGCGAGAGTCCCGCGAAACGGCATCGGCTTGAGGGCGATCAGCAGCGCCGGCACCCAGAGGTACGGATACCACTCGGGCCAGGCGCCGAGCGGCTGCCAGAGCCAGAGGCCCGCCACCGCCGCCACCACCGCGATCCCGCCCGCCACGTACGGCCACCGGCCGGCGTGCGCGGGCACTTGCGCGCCGCGGACCAGCGCCGCCGCGAGCAGCACGATCGCCGAAGCGGCGAGCACCAGCGTCGCCTGCCACGTCAGCCACAGCGCGACCGAGACGCCGCCACCGGGCGGCGTGATCCCGCGGGCGAGGTCCTGGAGGAGGTAGGGCGCCAGCACCGCGATGGCGACGGCGACGGCGCGCCGCGGCCACGTCGGACGCAGCCCGCGGCGCCACAGCGCGCTGGCAAGCATCGCCACGACGATGCCGAGCAGCATGAGCGTGCCCGCCGACGCCGAAAACGGTCCGAGCAGGCGCTGGTAGTAGGTGTCGGGCCAGAACATGCTCCCAGGCCCGAACGCCTCTTTGAGCGGGGCGCGAGCGAGGACGAGGATCGCCGCGGCCGCGGGGACGCCGACGGCCAGCGGCAGGAGGCCGGCGCGCACCGCTCCCCCCGCGGCCACGGGCAGCAGCGCGAGGAGCAGCCAAGCCGCCCAGCGTCGGGCCGCGCCGAGCGCGTCGTTCCGGGCGACCCCCTGTTCCGGGGGCACGGGCTGCACCGCGAACAGCGTGTCGCCGCCACGCGGCCCCGGGGGGAGCGCGTAGTCGAAGACGTCCGAATCGGCGGGCGCCGTCCGCGGATCGAGGAACCGCAACCGGACGCCCGTGCGCCGCGCGAACCGGTCGCTGAGTGCGACGCCGGTGCGCGGCACGTCCGCGCTCCGCGCGAGCAGCACCGCGGCCACCGCGGTCCCGAAGCTCGTCTGGCGGCGCGCCACGAGCCACAGGTAGAATGGAGTCGTGACCGCAGAGAGATCGGGGCCGGCCGGCGTGAGCGCGACGCGCTGCGGGCCAGCCCACGCCACGGGACGGCCGCGGGCGTCGAACAGCACGACGCTCCGCGTCGGGCCCGCGCCCCCGGCGAGCGCGTCGAGCTCGGCGAAGGCGGTGGCGGGCGGCAACTCGAGCGCGGGGGCCGAGCGGTCGGCGAGCCCCCGTGCCGCGGCGACCGCACCGCAAGCCACAGGCCCCGCGCCCAGCACGCCC
>CAYHQJ010000169.1:0-4238 GCA_964358595.1 uncultured Gemmatimonadales bacterium | reverse complement strand
GGCCTACCTCGCGCGCGAGCTGCGCCGGCTCCGCCTGCGCCCGGCCGGCGACAGCGGCACGTACCTCCAGCGCTGGACGGTCGGCAACAGCACGGGCACGCGGGCGGCCGGGGTGGCGGGGCGCGCCACCGAAAACGTCGTGGCGATCCTCCCGGGCGCGGACCGCCGCCTCGCCGGCCAGGCGATCGTCCTCGGCGCGCACTTCGACCACCTCGGCACCGGCCGGTTCGGCTCGCTCGCGCCCGACTCGGGCCAGATCCACAACGGCGCCGACGACAACGCCTCGGGCACCGCCGCGGTGCTCGAGCTGGCGCGCCTCCTCTCCCGCGCACGCCCGCGCCCGGCGCGCACGGTCGTGTTCGTCCTGTTCAGCGGCGAGGAAGAAGGCACCCTCGGCTCGGCTTGGTACGCGGATCACCCGGCGGTGCCGATGGACTCGACGTACGCCTACCTCAACTTCGACATGGTGGGCCGGCTGCGGAACGGCAGGCTGCTGATCAAAGGCTCGAGCACGGCCACCGAGTGGACCGCGCTGCTCGATTCGGTGAACGCGGGGGCGCGTTTCGACATGCACGCCTCGGGCGACGGCTGGGGCCCGTCCGACCAGGTCTCGTTCTTCGCGAAGAAGCGGCCGGTGCTCCACTTCTTCACCGACCTGCACGAGGACTACCACCGGCCGAGCGATGACGCCGAGAAGATCAACGCCGACGGTATCGCGCAGGTCGCGGACTTCGCGCTCGACCTCACGCAGCGCCTCGCGCGCCGCGCCGCACCGCTCACCTTCGTGGACGCGCCGCTCCCCGCGCCGCCCGTGGCGAGCGCGAGCGGCCGCCCGCGCCCGTCGCTCGGCACCATTCCCGACATGGCCGACGAGCCGGGTGGCGTCCGCCTCACCGGCGTGCGCACCGGCAGCCCGGCCGACTCGGCGGGGCTGCGCGCCGGCGACATCCTCATCGGCCTCGGCACCCACACGATCGCCAATCTCCAGGACTTTCAGAACGCGCTGATGTCCTACCAGGCCGGCGACCGCGTGGAGGTGCGCTACCGGCGCGGCGAACAGACGCTGAGCGTCACGGTGACGCTGGGCGGCCGGCCGGCGAACTGACCGATCGCCGATGACCGAGCGGACCGGGCGCATCGCAGCCGGGGCGCCCGGTATCCAGTTGTTCGCGCGCTGGGTCGGCGCGGGCGGCCCGGTGATCCCCACGCTGCACGGCGGGCCCGGCGCCTCGCAGGACTACCTCCGGCAGCACTTCGACCGCCTCGCTGCCGGCCGCACCCTGCTCTACTACGACCAGCGCGGCGGCGGCGCGTCCGTCACCCCGCGCGAAGCGCCGCTCGATTGGCGCGCCCACGTCGCGGATCTCGAGGCGGTCGTCCGCGCACACGCAACGCAGCCCGTCACCCTCCTCGGTTTCTCCTGGGGCGGGCTGCTCGCGCTGCTTTGCGCGATGGAACACCCGGATCTCGTCGCGCGGCTCGCGCTCGTGGCCCCGGCCCCGACGTATCCCGAAGCGCGCAAGGCCTACAGCGCGGAGTTCGAGCGCCGCCAGGCGGCGCCCGAGATCGCCCAAGCGCGCGCCGCGCTCTCGGCCTCCGGGCTGCGCGAGCGCGATCCCGACGAGTTCTGGCGCCGCGCGTTCGAGCTCTCCGTCGCGGGCTACTTCAGGGAACCATCCCGGGCGCAGAACCTCACGCCGTTCCGCGTCAGCTGGCGCGCGCAGCACGCCGTCTGGAAAAGCCTGCGCGGCGCGGACCTGCGCGGGCGCGTGCGCGCAGCCCGCGCCGAGACGCTGATCCTGCACGGGCGGTACGATCCCGTGCCACTCGCCGCGTCGGAGGTGCTTGCCGCGCTCCTGCCGCACGCACGGCTCGTGGTCTTCGAGGACTCGGGCCATGCGCTGTATGCCGAGGAGACGGAGAAGTTCGTGCGCGAGCTCGATGCGTTCCTGCCGAGGGACTCGTGAGTGTGACACGTCCCCTGCCGTGGCCCGACTTGATCGCGGCGATCGGCGAGAACCGCTTCACAGGCATCGCCGAGGCGCTGGCGCAGGCGAAGACCGACCCCCTCGACCGCGACGCCTTCCTGCTGAACGCCGCGGCGGGCCAGGTGTTGCGCGACCTGATGCCCGCGGACGCGCTGCCCGAGACGGTGAACGCCTACGGAGCGCTGCTCCACATGCTGTTCGTGGCGCGGGAACGCGACTGGCCGCTCGCCCGGCCGGCCACGGCGCCGCTGCGCGCCGCGCTCGCCGCGCCCGCACCGCTCGCGGCGCGGACGCCCCCCGCCGCCGTGTGCTACGCGCAGCTTCCCGAGCGGCTGGTCTGGGCCGAGCCCGAGGCGGGCGCGCCGCACGAGCCGCTCGACGGCGTGTTCCTGGTCGCCGCGTCGGATCGCGCGCGGGTGCTGGCCGTCGTGGGCATGCGGGCGGACCGCGACGGGTTCACGACGATCGAGGCCGACCTCCCCCTGCCCGCACCGGCGCCGGCGGCACGCGCGGACGGCTCGGCGCCGTTCGCGAGCGTGCTGCCCGGTGGCGACCTGGCGCGGCTGTTGTCGGTGGTGAGCGAGCACGAGCTCGTGGCGCTCGCGCTCACCGCGCTCGCGGTGAGCGAAACGGCAGGCTGAGCCGCCCGAGCCCGGCGCGCCGCGCCGGCCGCATCCCCCGCAAGCTGGCTCGCTCGGGACAGCGCGGGCGGTTAGAATCCCCCGCGATGGACAAGCACGTGCGGGGCGCGCGTAGGCGGGGTGCGGTCGCCTTCCCGCCGGCATCACAACGGATCGGGACGATCATCGAACGCCTCTTCGCCCGGTTCCCCGAAGCGCAGTGCGCGCTCGCCCACCAGGACCCGTTGCAGCTCCTCGTCGCCACGATCCTGTCGGCGCAGTGCACCGACGTGCGAGTCAACATGGTGACCAGGGAGCTGTTCAGGAAGTACCGCACGGCCGGAGACTACGCGGCGGCGGACCCCGCGGTCTTCGAGCAGGAGATCAGGAGCACCGGCTTCTTCCGCAACAAGACGAAGAGCATCCTCGGCATGGCGCAGGCGCTGGTGGAGCGGCACGGAGGAACGGTCCCGGACACGATGGAAGCGCTGACCGTCCTGCCCGGCGTCGGGCGCAAGACGGCGAACGTCGTCCTCGGCACCGCGTTCGGGAAGAACGAGGGCGTCGTCGTGGACACGCACGTCGCGCGCATCGCGGGCCGGCTGCGCCTCTCCAAGCAGGACGACCCGGTCAGGATCGAGCAGGACCTGATGGCGATCGTGCCGCGCGCGGAGTGGACGCAATTCTCGCACACGCTGATCCACCACGGCCGCCAGATCTGCGACGCGCGGAAGCCGAAGTGCAAGATCTGTCCCGTGGCGGACCTGTGCCCCTCAGCGCCGGCATGAGCGACGAGCGCGAGCTGCTCGAGCGTGTCGCGCGAAAGGTCCTCGCGTGAACCGCCTCGGGAGCGAGCAGTCCGCCTACCTGACGTCCGCCGCGCACCAGCCGGTCCACTGGAACCCCTGGGGCGAGGAGGCCTTCGCCGCCGCCCGCGCCGCCGACAAGCCGATCCTCCTCGACGTCGGCGCGGTGTGGTGCCACTGGTGCCACGTCATGGACGGCGAGTCGTACGAGGATTCGGATCTCGCCGCCTGGCTCAACGAGCACTTCGTCTGCGTGAAGGTGGACCGCGACGAGCGGCCCGACGTGGACGCACGCTACCAGCGCGCCGTGCAGGCGCTCACCGGACAGGGCGGCTGGCCGCTGACCGCGATCCTGACGCCCGACGCCGCTGTGTTCTACGGCGGCACCTACTTCCCGCCCGACGGGAAGTACGGCCGCCCCGGCTTCCGCTCCGTGCTCGAGCGGGTACTCGAGATGTACCGCGAGCAGCGCGACAAGGTCGAGGCGACGGCGAGGGAGCTGCGCGGTCACCTCGAGACGATGCTGAGCGAGGGCGCGGCCGGCGAGCTGTCGCCCCAGCTGCTGAAGCAGGCCGCCGACAAGATGGCCCGCGCCTTCGACTTCCGGTACGGCGGCTTCGGCACCCAGCCGAAGTTCCCGCACCCCTCGGCGGTCGAGTTCCTGATCGCGCGCTGGTGGGACACCGGCGAGCCGTGGCTGCGCGAGATCGCCGAGAAGACGCTGAAGGGGATGGCGCGCGGCGGGGTGTACGACCAGATCGGCGGCGGGTTCCACCGCTACTCGGTGGATGCCCGCTGGATCGTGCCGCACTTCGAGAAGATGT
>CAYHQJ010000168.1:0-4250 GCA_964358595.1 uncultured Gemmatimonadales bacterium | reverse complement strand
GCGCGGCCGCGCCGCGACTCGACGCGCACCCCCACCGACTCGACGCGCACCCCCGCCGACTCGACGCGCCGCCGCCGCCCATGAGCGACCGCCGCCGCGCCCTGCCGTCGGTGGACCGGCTGCTGCGGCATCCGGCCGTCGCGGCGCTGGCCGCGGACCACCCGCGCACGCTCGTCGTGCGCGCGGTGCGCGACGCGATCGCCGCCGCGCGCGCCGCGCCCGACGCCGCGCCGGCGGGCGACGCCGCGTGGGCCGCGGCCGTGCGGCGCGCACTCGCGCGTGCCGCGGCGCCGACCCTGCGGCCCGTGATCAATGCCACCGGCGTCGTCCTGCACACCAACCTCGGCCGCGCCCCGCTCGCCGAGGCCGCGCTCGCGGCGATCGCCGCGGCGGCGCGCGGCTACGGCACGCTCGAATACGACGTCGCCCGCGGCGCGCGCGGCGACCGCCACGTCCACTGCGCCGGCCTGCTCGCCGAGCTGACGGGCGCCGAGGACGCGCTGGTCGTGAACAACGCGGCGTCCGCGCTCGTGCTGGCGCTGGCCGCCGCCGCGGGGGGCGGCGCGGTGATCGTCTCGCGCGGGGAGCTGATCGAGATCGGCGGAGGCTTCCGGATACCCGAGATCCTGGAGACCAGCGGCGCCAGGCTGGTCGAGGTGGGCACGACGAACCGAACCCGGGTCGCGGATTACGAGCAGGCGCTGGCGAGGAAGCGGGGGACCGTTGCCATCCTCAAGGTGCACCGCTCCAACTTCCGCATGGAGGGGTTCGTCGAGGAGGCGGCGCTCGAGGAGCTCGTCGCGCTCGGCCGCAGGAAGCGGCTCCCCGTCATCTACGACCTCGGTGGCGGGCTGATGCTCGAGCTCGGCGACGCGGGGCTCGGCGGCGAGCCGACGCTCCCCGCCGCGGCGCAGAGCGGCGCCACCGCCGTCATCGCCTCCGGCGACAAGCTCCTCGGCGGGCCGCAGGCGGGAATCCTGGTCGGGCGCGCGTCCTTCGTGGCGCGGTGCCGCGCGCACCCCTTCGCCCGCGCGGCCCGGGCCGACAAGCTCACCCTGGCCGGCCTCGCCGCGACGCTGGCGCTCTACCGCGACGCCGCGCTCGCCCGCCGCGAGATCCCGGTGCTGCGGATGCTCACCACGCCCGCGGACGCGCTGGAAGCGCGCGCGCAGGCGCTGGCGGTCCAGCTCCCCGCCGCGGCCGGCGCCACCGTGGTGCGCACCAGCGCGGCGGTGGGCGGCGGCGCCTTCCCCGGCACCGCCATCCCGAGCGCCGGCGTCGCGCTCGCTCCGTCCGGCCTCGCGCCCGCCGCGCTGGCGGAGCGGCTGCGCGCCGGGCCGACGCCGGTGATCGCGGTCGTGGGCCGCGGCCGCGTCGTGCTCGACCTGCGCGCCGTGCCCCCCGACTCGGACGCCGGGCTCGCCGCGGCGGTGCGCGAGGCGCTCGGCTGATGGGCCGCGGCGCCGTCTTCCTCGACCGCGACGGCACCCTCATTGAAGACCCGGGCTACCTCTCCGACCCGGCGCGCGTCGTCCTGCTGCCCGCGGCGGCGGAAGGCCTGGCCGCGCTGGCGCGCGCGGGCTGGCCGCTGATCGTGGTGAGCAACCAGTCGGGCCTGGCGCGCGGCCTGTTCGGCCCCGCGGCGATCGCGGCGGTGATGCGGCGGATCGAGGAGCTGCTCGCCCCCCACGACGTACGGTTCCTCGCGTCGTACTACTGCCCGCACCTGCCCGAGATCACCGGGCCGTGCCGGTGCCGCAAGCCGGGCGCCGAGCTGTTCGAGCGCGCCGCGCGCGAGCACGGCCTCGACCTCACCCGCTCGTGGTTCGTGGGAGACCGCCTGCGCGACGTGGAGCCGGCGCTCGCGCTCGGCGGCCGGGGCCTGCTCCTGCCCGGCGAGGACAACGCGGGCGCGGCCCGCCCGCTGGGGTTTCTGACCGCCGCCGACCTGCGCGAAGCGGCCGGTCTCATCGGAGCGCCCGGAGCGTGACGTGGGTCACACCGGGACGTGGTTCTGCGCTATTGCTGCCCTCCGTGGCGGGCCGCATATTCCCCGAATCGGAGAGGGCCGTTTCGTCTTCATGCCGTTCCACGCTCGAGGGGGGTTGCGTCGTATGTCGCGTCGCCATGGAATCGCCGTCGCCGATGCGGCGGCGCTCGCGTTGGTGGTGGGGGCCATCGCCGCGGTGCCTGCCCTCGCCCAGCAGCAGATCGCCATCGGGCAACCCATCACGGGCCAGCTGACGATGGCCGACCCGGTTTACACCGACGGGGCGCACTACAAGCTGTACATGTTCTACGGCACCGCGGGCCAGACGGTCCAGATCAACGTGACCGCGAGCGGCAGCTGGGACCCGATCCTCGTCCTCCAGGACCAGATGGGAAACGAGGTCGGCCGGGACGACGACGGGGGCGGCTACCCCAACCCGCGGCTCACCACGACGCTGGGTTACACCGGCGTGTACCGCGCGCTCGTGAAAGGCTATCGGGCGGACTCCTACGGCTTCTTCACCCTCGGCATCATGCCGATGGGCGGCGCGCCCGTGGCGATGGCGAACCCGACGGGGGCGATGGGCACGATCGGCGCGAACCAGCAGGTGACGGGCAACCTCACCACGATGGACGCGCGGTGGGACAACAAGCCGTTCCAGGCGTGGGCGTTCTCCTGCAACGCCGGCCAGCCGTTCCAGATGGACATCCTCTCCAGCTGGGACAACTACGCGCTGGTCTTCGATCCGATGGGCAACGTCGCGGCGCGCGACGACGACAGCGGCCCGGAGGGGCTGAACGCGCGGATCTCGTACACCTGCCCGGTCGCGGGCGTCTACCGGCTCGCGGTGACGACCTACTCGAACAGCACGACGCCGGGCGCATACACGTTGCAGGTGCAGTCGATGATGCCGATGATGCAGCAGCCGCAGCCGATGCCGATGGCGCAGCCGATGCCGATGGCGCAGCCGATGCCGATGGCTCAGCCGATGCCGATGGCGCAGCCGCAGGCGATGCCCGGCGTGACGATGCCGACGCCGGTGGCGGGGCCGCTGCTGATCACCGGCGGGATCCCGGCGCCGGGCGCGATCGGCCAGGTCGCGGCAGGCCAGAACGTGCAGGGTCGCCTCGAGACCGGCGACCAGCAGATGAACGACGGCACCTGGGCCGACGTGTGGCAGTTCCAGGGCATGGCCGGCCAGACGGTGACGATCGACGTGCGCTCGGAGGAGTTCGACACCTACGCTCAGCTGCTCGACGCCGCGGGCAACCGGCTCGCCGAGGACGACGACTCGGGCGGCGACCTCAACGCGCGGATCGTGTTCACGCTCCCGGCGGCGGGGCTGTACCAGATCGTCGTGAACAACTTCGGCGACAACCGCCGCTCCGGCATCTACACGCTGTCACTGCGGTAGGTCAGGGAGCAGTCGGCAGGGGCGCACGGGCGCAGTCGGAAATCGGTTGGCAGTGGTCGGCGGGCGCCTCGAGGGGATCCTCGGGGCGCCTTGGCTTTTTGTCCACCGCCGCTGGTATCTTCCCGCCGTGTCGCGGGTGCGCGTCGCGGTGCTCGTTTCCGGGCACGGCTCCAACCTCCAGGCGCTGCTCGATGCCTGCGCCGCCTCCGATTGCGAGGCGGAGATCGCGCTCGTGCTGTCGAACAGGGGCGACGCGGGCGCGCTCGAGCGGGCCCGGACCGCGCGGGTGCCGGCCCTGGTGATCGACCGCGACGGGCAGGACGCCGCGGGGCTGCTCGCGCTGCTCACGCGCCACGGCATCCAGCTGGTCGTTCTCGCGGGCTACCTCAAGAAGGTCCCCGACGCGGTCGTGGCGGCCTTCCGCGACCGGATGCTGAACATCCACCCAGCGCTGTTGCCGGCCTTCGGCGGGCCCGGGATGTACGGCCGGCGCGTGCACGAGGCGGTGCTCGCGAGCGGCGCGCGACTGAGCGGCGCCACCGTGCACCTGGTGGACGAGCAGTACGACCACGGGCGCATCGTCGCGCAGTGGCCGGTCCCGGTGCATCCCGGCGACACGGCGGAGACGCTGGCCGCGCGAGTGCTCGCCGTCGAGCACCAGCTGCTCCCGGCCGCGGTGCGCGCGTGCTGCCGGCAGGTGCTCGCCGGCTCCTCGCCGAGCGGCCTGTACGTCGCCGGCGAGCGCTTCGTGCCGTCGGTGCAACCCTCACAGCCCCTGGATCATGCGCTCATTCCTGAGTAGCGCCGTCCTCGCCGCGTGCCTCCTCGTGCCGGCGCGCGCCGCGC
>CAYHQJ010000167.1:0-4309 GCA_964358595.1 uncultured Gemmatimonadales bacterium | reverse complement strand
GAAGATCGTCGCCTCCACGTACCAGCCCTTGCCGTTCACCGTGGCCGCGTTGCCGCCCGCTACCAGCGCGGCGCCCTCGGTCTTCCCCTGCGCGATGTACCCGAGCACCGTGTTCTGCTGGCGCTTCGAGACGACCGCGCCGAGGCGCGCGGTCTTGTCGAAGGGGTCGCCGGGCGTGAGCTTCTTCGCCCGAGCGGCCAGCTCCTCGACCACCCGATCGTGCACCGACCGCTCGACGAGCAGCCGCGAGCCGGCGGCGCACACCTCGCCCTTGCTGTAGAAGATGCCCGTCTGCGCGCCGCGGATCGCCGCCGGGATGTCCGCGTCGGCGAACACGATGTTCGGCGACTTGCCGCCCAGCTCGAGGGTGACCCGCTTCACCGTGTCGGCGGCGTCCTTCATGACCCCCTTGCCGACCTCGGTAGAGCCGGTGAAGGAGATCTTGTCCACCCCCGGGTGCTTCACCAGCGCCGAACCCGCCGTGCGGCCGCCGCCCGGTACCACGTTGAAGGCGCCCGCCGGGAAGCCCGCCGCCTCGAGCACCTCGGCGAACAGCAGGATCGTGAGCGGCGCCTCGGAGGGCGGCTTGCTGACGACCGTGCAGCCCGCCGCCAGGGCGGGGGCGACCTTCCAGACCGCGAGGTTCAAGGGGAAGTTCCACGGCGTGATCGCGCCGACCACCCCCACCGGCTCCTTCAGCGTGTAGGTGAAGAAGTTCCCGGAGACCGGCAGCGTAGCGCCGGTGATCTTGTCCGCCCAGCCCGCGAAGTAACGTAGCACCTCCGCGCTCATGGCGATCTCGATCCGCGACTCGAAGAGCAGCTTGCCGTTCTGCCGCGTCTCGAGGGTCGCGAACTCGGCGAGCCGCGACTGGAGGATGTCGGCCGCCTTCGCGAGCAGCTGGCCGCGCTGGCGCGCGGCGAGCTGCCGCCACGCGTCCGACTCGAAGCAGCCGCGCGCGGCCGCGACCGCGGCGTCCACGTCGGCCGCGTCTCCGTCCGCCACCTCGGCGAGCAGCTCCTCGGTGGCCGGGTTCTCGACCGGGAAACGCCGGCCCGACGAGGCCGGCGCCCACTGCCCGCCGATCCAGCAGTCCTGCCGCATCACTCGCCCGTGAACGTCGCCATGCGCTTCTCGACGTAGGCGGCGATGCCTTCCTTGGCGTCCTGGCTCTGGAACAGGAGCTGCTGCAGCTCGCGCTCGATCGCGAGGGCGCTCTCGAACGGCACCTCGAGCCCCGAGCAGACGGCGCGCTTGATGTTGCCCACGGCCTTCGCCGCCTTGTTCGGCGGGCAGAACTGCTTCGCGTAGATCAGGATTCGCTCCCAGAACTCGTCGGGCGAGGCGTCCCACACGTCGTTCACCAGGCCGAGCTCCTTCGCCGTATCGAACGACATCTGGTTGCCCGTCACCATCAGCTCGATCGCCTTCGACTTGCCGAGCAGCCGCGCCATGCGCTGGGTGCCGCCGGTGCCGGGGAGCACGCCGAGGTTCACCTCGGGCAGCCCGATCTTGCCGGCCTCCTTGCGCGCGATGCGGATGTCCGCCGCCATCGCGATCTCGAGGCCCCCGCCCACGGTGTGCCCGTTCAGCGCCGCGATCACGAGCTTCGGCGTGTGCTCGAGGCGGTTCAGCATCTCGTTGGCGTGGAGGCAGAAGTAGTACTTGAACTTCGGCGTCACGCGGTTGAGCATCGCGATGTTCGCCCCCGCCGAAAAGAACTTGTTCCCGGCCCCGCGCAGCACGATCACCGCCACGGCGTCGTCCATCCGCGCCTGGAGGATGCACTCGTCGAACTGGCGGTTCATCTCGTACGTGTAGGTGTTGGCCGGCGGGTCGTTGAGCTGGATGACGGCCACCCCGCCGTCCGTCCAGTAGTCCACGAGCTGCTTCGCCGTCGCCGGCTCGAGCGCTGCCGTCATCGCGCGGAAACCTCCACTTGGTACCCGTTGAGGAAGAGCGTCGTGATCTGGTCCGCCAGCTGCCGGACCCCGACGGGGCCACCGGGGCGATACCAGGTGTAGATCCAGTTCATCATGCCGAACAGGGTGAAGGCCGCGACGTGACGCTGCGCCGAGTCGGCGGGCCGGCCGTCGAGCGCACCGAGCAGGCCAATCAGGTAGTCCACGTACTGCCGCTTGAGGCGCCGCACCTCCTCGAGCGCGCCGCCGGTGAGGGACTCCGCTTCGTGGGCGAGCACCTTCATCTCGTCCATGTGGCTGACGAAGAAGGTGACGTGGTGGCGGATGAACGCGGCCAGCCGCCCTTCGGCCGACGACTCCGGCGCGAGGGCGGCCTGCGCGCCCTCGTAGACCCGCTCGAAACAGCTCTTCTGGATCTGGAGGAGCAGGTCCTCCTTGCCCTTCACATAGTAGTACATCCCCGCCAGGCTCATCCCCGAGGCGCGCGCGAGGTCCCGCATCGAGGTGCGGTCGTAACCCCGCTCCGCGAAGACGCGGGCGGCGGCGTGGAGCAGATGGCCCCTGCGGTCGTCGTAGCTCGGCATGAGGCTGGGACTCGTTCGAACGAGTGTTCGAAGAAAGTATCGTCGGGGACCGGCGGCTCGCGCAAGGGCCGTCCGCTGCGCATCTTTGCTGCGCGCGGCACGCGCTCCACGCAGCCGCTTAACGCGCGCCCCCAGGGGGCGTCTATCTCGTTGACACATGGGTGTTCCGGCCACGGCCGTGGTGTCTGACGGCGACCTGATCGCCCGCTACCAGGCGGGCGACGAGAGCGCGGCGGCCGAGCTGGTGCGGCGTCACGCCGGAGCGCTGGCGCGGTTCCTGGCGATCCAGGGGGCGCCGGAGTCGGAGCTGGAGGACCTGGTGCAGGACACGCTGTTCAACGCGTTCCGGGCCCTGGGCCGCTTTCGGGGAGGCGCGAGCTTCCGCACCTGGCTGCTGACGATCGGCACCAACCTGCTCAAGGACCGGCGGCGGCAGTGGGCGCGGCGGCCGGTGATCGAGCTGACCCCCGATGTGGCGGACCCGTCGGGCGACCCGAGCGCCGTGGCCGAGGCGACGTGGACGGCGCAGAAGCTGGAGGAGGGGATCGGGAAGCTGGCCAGGCTGCAGCGCGAGGTCTTTCTCCTCAGGGCCCACCAGGGGCTGCCGTACGCGGAGATCGCGCGGGCACTGGAGATCAGCGAGGGGGCGGCGCGGGTGCACTTCCACCACGCGGTGAAGAGGCTGAAGGCATGGATCCGATGAGCGAGCTTCCGGACGGGATCGCGCGGGCGCTGAAGGCGCTCGACGCGGATGCCGCGCGGCGCGAGGCGGCGGTGGATCCCGAGCGGGTCGCCCAGCGCGTGCTGGCGCGGCTGCGCAGCGAGCCCGTGGCGCCGGTCGCGCTCGGCGGCGGCACGCACTGGGTGTGGAGCGTGCCGCGCACGCTGCGCCTCGCGGCGGCGCTGGCGCTGCTCGTGGTCGCGGGGGCGGCGAGCCTCGTGATCGTGCGCGGCAGCCGGATTCCGGGGCCCGCGGGCGCCGCGGCGCTGCCGGTGGCGATCCCGGTGGACTCGCTGAGCCAGGCGCAGGCTGAGGCCGTGCTCAAGGCGATCGAGGACGTGCGCGCCGTTAACGCGGCGGCGCCGGCGCCGTCCACTGTGTCAGTCGAGGATCTGTCGGAACCGGAGCTGCGAGCCCTGCTGCAGGCGATGCAGTCGTCGGAGGGAGCACTATGAGGACGTCCGCTGGAATGACCGTCGCAACGCTGCTCGTCCTTGCCGGGACGGCCCTGGCGCAGCAGCCGACGCCGCGGCCGATGGGGCAGGACACACCGCCGGGGCCGGGCATGATGCGGCCGCCGTTCCGCCCCGAGATGCAGGACCGCGAGCGGGTGATGCGGTTCCAGCAGCAGATCGAGGAGCGCTGGGGCGGGATGGTGCAAAACCAGTTGAATCTGAACGACCAGCAGATGGACCGGCTACGCACGGCGACGCGCGCCAACCAGGACCGGCACCAGGACCTCAACCGGCGCGAGCAGGACCTGCACCGCGTGATCGGGGAGCAGCTCCAGCCCGGCGTGGCGGCGAACCAGGACAGCCTGAGCCGGATGCTCGACGCGCTGCTCCAGACGCGCGTGGCGCACGTGCAGTCGGACCAGCAGTTCAACCGTGACCTGGGGCAGTTCCTGAGCGCGGTGCAGCGGGCGCGGCTGTTCATCATGACGCGCCGCTTCGAGGAGCGGCTCGGCGAGATCCGGGGGCGGATGCAGGGACCGATGCCCGGTCAGCCGGGGCCGATGCCGATGATGCGGCGGCAGCGGCCGGGTCCCGGCCCGGGGCCGGGGCCTGAAGAGGAGCTCTAGC
>CAYHQJ010000166.1:0-4334 GCA_964358595.1 uncultured Gemmatimonadales bacterium | reverse complement strand
CCTCGAACCGCGATCCCTCCACGTGCACGGCCAGCGGGGCCGCGCGCGCGGCCGCCGCCAGGTTGTCGGCCGTCCACTTGCGCGGCTCGAGGCGCTGCAGTCCCACCAGCGTCACGGCCCGGTAGAGGGCGCCGGAATCCAGGTGCGCGAACCCCAGCGCCTGCGCCACGGCGCTGGCCGTGCTGCTCTTGCCGCTCGCCGCCGGGCCGTCGATCGCCACCACGGGTCGCTTACGCACGTCGCACCACCCTCCTCAGGTCCCGGAAGAAGTTCGGGTAGGACGCCGCCACGCAGCGGCGGTCGTCGATCGCGACGCGCGCGCCGGGGACCGTGCCGAGCACGGCGAAGGCCATCGCCAGGCGGTGGTCGCCCGCAGCCCTGACGCGGCCCCGCGGCGGCCCCTCCGTCCCCTCCACCCACAACGTGTCGCCCTCCGACTCGGCGCGCACGCCGAGCGCGGCGAGGTTGTGGCGGATCAGAGCCAGACGGTCGCTCTCCTTGACCCGCAGCTCGCCGACGCCGCGAAACACCGACGTCCCCTGCGCGCGCGCGGCGAGGCAGGCGAGCATGGGGATTTCGTCCACCAAGCTCGGCACTTCCTCCGGCTTCACCTCGATCGCGTGGAGCACCGCGGGCCTGGCCACCAGCGTCGCCGCCTCCTCGCCGAGGCTGAGCCAGCGGTCCCGCTGCTCGATCGTCGCCCCCATGCGCCCCAGCGCGCGCAGGAAGCCGCCGCGCGTCGGGTTGACGCCGACGCCGCGCACGGCCAGCTCCCCATCCTCGGCCAGCACGCCGGCCGCGAGCAGGAAGGCGGCGGAGGAGATGTCGCCCGGAATGTCGCCGTCGAAGGCCGGGATCCGCTCGACCGGCTCGACGGTGACGGTGGTCCCCTCGATCCTGACGAGCGCACCGAGGACGCGCAGCAACCGCTCGCCGTGGTCGCGCGAAGCGACGGGCTCGCGCACCGTGACGCGCACGCCGCCGGCCAGGCCCGCGAAGAACAGCGTCGTCTTGACCTGCGCGCTCGCGACGGGGCTGTCGTAATGCAGCGCCTTGAGGCGGCCGCCGCGCACTGTCGCGGGGAGGCACCCGAGCGCCGAGAGGCGGATCGTGGCGCCCATCTGCGCGAGCGGGTCGGCGACCCGGCGCATCGGGCGGCGGCGCAGGCTGGCGTCGCCGGTGAGGGTGGCCTCGAAGGCGTGCGCGCTCAGCAGGCCCATCAGCAGCCGAGCCGTCGTGCCGGAATTGCGGCATTCCAGGATGCGCCGCGGGGCGCGGAAGGGCCGCAGTCCGCGTCCCTCGACGCGTACCGTGCGGCCCTCGCCGAGCGGCCCCACTCGGACGCCGAGGGCCCGCAGACACGCGGTTGTGGCGCGCGTGTCGCCGGCGGCGAGCGCGCCGCGCAGCGCGCACCGCCCGTCGCTCAGCGCGGCGAGCAGGAGCGCGCGATGGGTGATGGACTTGTCCCCGGGAACCGCGACCTCGCCCCGCGCGATCATGGCCCGCGCAATCTATCCCGTTTGACGGCGCCGCCAAGGCGCCGCTTATTGTTGTTCGCCATGCCCGCGCGCCCCGCCCAGGTCTCGGCACCGCCGCCACGCTTCCCGCGCGATGCCTGGGCACTGGCCGCGCTGGAGCGTGAGGGCCTGCTGCCCGCCTACGCGGCCGAGCGGCTGCGCGCCGAAGCGCCGGAGTGGGTGGCGGCGGCGGTGGTCGACCAGGGCCTCGCGCCGGCCGACCAGGTGGCGGTGATCCTCGCGCGCGCCGCCCGCGTGCCGGTGGCAAGCCTCGACCGGGTCGAGCCCTCGGCCGTGCACTTCCTCACCGAGACCGTAGCGCGGCAGCACGCCGCCCTGCCGCTCAGCGCCACCAACAAGGCGATCCGGATCGCGACGGCCAACCCGCTCGACTACGACGCCGAGCGCGCCCTGGGGTTCGTCGCCGGGCGCCAGGTGGAGTTCCAGTACGCGCTCCCCGGCCCGCTGGCGAGGCGGCTCGACGAGGTGTACCGGCCGGAGCGGTCGATCGAGCGGCTGGTGAGCGGCCTCGGGGCGCAGGCGACGATCGAGACGGTCGTGGAGGAGCGGGACGCCGGGGAGACTGCCTCCGCGTCGGTGGAGGCGCCGGCGGCGCGTCTGGTAGACGCCACGATCGCCGACGCGGTGCGCGAGCGCGCCAGCGACATCCACTTCGAGCCGGGCGAGTCGGGGCTCGTCATCCGCTACCGCGTGGACGGCGTGCTGCGCGAGGTAATGCGCGTGCCGCGCAGCGCCGCGGGCGCGGTGACGCGCCGGCTCAAGATCACCGCCAAGCTCGACATCTCCGATCCGCTGCACCCGCAAGACGGCCGCACCGCGGCCCGCGTGGACGGCAAGGCGTGGGACCTGCGGGTCTCGAGCGTCCCCATCTCCCGCTACGGCGAGAAGATCGTCGTGCGGCTCCTCGATCCCGCTTCGGCGACGCTCAAGCTCGACGCGATCGGCCTGTGGCCCGACGAGATGGCGGCCGTCGAGGGCCTGCTCGGCAACCGCGACGGCATCGTGCTCGTGACCGGTCCCACCGGGAGCGGAAAGACGTCCACGCTCTACGCCGCCCTCGACCGCATCCGCACCACGGGCATCAACGTGGTGACCGTCGAGGATCCGGTCGAATACCACCTGCCGGGCGTGAACCAGATCCAGGTGAGCGAGAAATCCGGTTTGACGTTCGCCGCGGCGCTGCGCTCGGTGCTGCGCCAGGACCCCGACGTCGTGCTGCTCGGCGAGATCCGCGACCTCGAGACCGCGCAGACGGCGTGGCAGGCGGCGCTGTCCGGGCACTTCGTGCTCTCGACGCTCCACACCAACGACGCCGCCGCGTCGATCGCGCGGCTGCGCGACATCGGCGTCGAGGCGTTCAAGCTCGCGTCGGCGCTGCGGGGCGTGCTCGCGCAGCGGCTGCTGCGCCGGCTCTGCCCGCGCTGCTCAGAGCCGGTGTCGGCCGAATCCCTGCCCGCGACCGCGCGGCCGCCGCAGGGCTTCGAGCGCCCCGTGACCGTGAAGACGGCGAACGGCTGCAGCCAGTGCGGCTTCACGGGCTACCGCGGCCGGTTCGCGATCGCGGAGATCCTCACCGTCGACGGGACGATTGCCGAGCTGATCGCTCGGGGTTCACTGGGGGACCAGATCGTGGAGTCCGCCCGCCGCTACGGGATGCGCACGTTGTGGGAGGCGGGGATCCGCCGCGTGTGGACCGGGGAGACGGCCTACGACGAGGTGGTTCGGGTGGTCGGCGAGCCGCCGGTGAAGGCCGCCGTGACGCCCGTGCCCGCTGCGGCGCCGGCCCCGGCCGCCGCGCCGGCCACCGAGCCGACCGTCCCGCTCGTGCTCGTGGCGGACGACGACCCGGCGATGCGGACGCTCGAGGGATCGATCCTCCAGGCCGAAGGCTTCGCGGTGGTCGCCGCCGAGGACGGCGTGGCCGCGCTCGAGCAGGCGCAGCGGCTGCAGCCCGCGATCCTGTTGCTCGACATGGACATGCCACGGCTCGACGGATTCGGCGTCCTCGAGGCACTGCGCCGGCGCCTAACGGGCCGGTCGGTCCCGGTCATCGTGGTCACGGCGCACGACGATCCCGAGACCGAGACGCGCTGCATCGAGCTGGGTGCGGAGGACTACATCACCAAGCCGATCCAGCCCGCGCGGCTGGTCGCGCGGATCCGCGCCGTGCTGCGGCGCACGGGGGTCACACACTAGTGGCAACGATCCTGGTCGTCGAGGACAATCCGGACAACATGAAGCTGTTCAAGGCGGTTCTCGGGCTGCGCCAGCACAGGGTCGTGGGGCTGCCGGGCGGCGAGGCGCTGCTCGAGGCGCTGCGCGCCGAGCGGCCCGACCTGGTGTTGCTCGACATCCAACTGCCCGGCGAGGACGGCTTTCAGCTGCTCCAGAAGCTGCAGGATACGGGCGAGGCGCTGCCGCCGGTCCTCGCGCTCACCGCGCACGCGATGTCGGGCGACCGGGAGAAGGCGCTCGAAGCGGGATTCGAGGGATACCTGACCAAACCGATCGACGTCGGCAGCTTCGCCCAGACCGTGGAGAAGCACATCCGGAAGTGAGAGGGACGCGGTGGGGGAAGCTCTAGCCGCCGGAGCCGCTCGCGCGTAGGTTCACCGCCCGTGACACCCCCCCTCGTCGCCGCCGGCGCGATGCGGCTCGCGCCGCTCGACTACGCCATCATTGCGGTCTACTTCGCCTTCGTCCTGGCGATCGGCGTGGCGCTGCGGCGCCGGGTCCCGACCCGCAGTCACTTCCTGATGAGCGGCCGGGCGGTGCCGCTGTGGATCACCAGCCTGG
>CAYHQJ010000165.1:0-4339 GCA_964358595.1 uncultured Gemmatimonadales bacterium | reverse complement strand
CGCGTGCGACGGTGGCTGCCGCCCGAGGCCCGCGCGGAGCTGGGCATCTGAAACAACGAGGCCCGGGTGCAGCGCCCGGGCCTCGTCACACGGCAGGACGGCCAGCAAGGCCGCCGCTAGTGGTCGTCCTTCTCCTCGTCCGGCGTCTCCTCTTCGTTCGCCCAGAACCACATCAGGATCCGCGGAGCCGGATGAGCGTCGCCCCCGTCCTTCACGACGAGGCCGAGCGGCTGGTGCTGAACGACTGCTGTTGCCATAGCCGATCCCTCTTTAGTAAGGAGAAGCGCCTCGTACGGACACACTCCGGGCCTTCGCCCTGCCTAGCGCAGCTATCGTGCCCCAGGCACCTGTTTGGGAAGCTGTTGTCGGACTGCGACTTACGGGAGGTTGGCGAGCAGCACCCATCACCGAACCGTGTCACTCTGACACGGCTACGGGTGTTGCAGTCTGACGCTCTGCGCGTCGGATGGCGGTGAAGCCGACGTTGCGCGGACGCCGGCCTCCGGCGCTCCCGCTGCCCAGAGGCGGGCGCAGGACTTCCCAGTCGGCGTAGTGCGAGCGCAGCGCGTCGCTCGTGAGCGAGGGCGTGCCGCCGCGCGCCAGCGCGCCCGGCATGACAACGTGCCGGCCGTGGGGCGGAGTCGCCTCCTTGAGGCGTTGGATGAGGGCGCTGCGCACGGCCGCCGCGAGGTCCGCGAGCGCACTGGTTTCGAGCACGCACGCTGCGAACGCCGTGCTCCCGGGCGTGTACACCGCGAGCGGCACAACCTCGCATGCGATCTGAGCGCCGAGGGCTTCGACGATCGCGCGGTTCTCCAGACCGTATACTGCCGCGATATCGGGGTCCACGACCGTCACGTTCGCGCCGCGCGCCGCGAGGAACAGCGCGCACGCGCCGTCCGCGGCGCCGATCACCAGGATCGGGTCCTGGTGCTCGATCAGCTCGGCGAGCGCGGCCACCGGCTCGTGCGCGGCGAGGCCCCAGTGTCCCGGCTGCGCCTGCGCCGCGCGCAGCGCCACGTGCCGGTCCCGCCAGCGCCGGAACGAGGGGAGCTTGAGCCGCCGGCGGATGATCGCATCCACCTGCTCGCGGAGCACCACCTCCGTCAGCTGGAACTGCTCGGCCTTCGCCAGCTCCTGCACGGCTTCGTCGCCGATGCCGAGGATCTCCTCGCGCGGCAGGGAGTCCTTGTACTCCTCGATCCGCTGGTCGATGAAATGCTCGTACTCGGCGCGCAGGCTGCGCGGCGGCCGGCGTTGGCGGCGGCCCTCGGCGGTCAGCATGGCTCGATGTGCACGACGACTTCATCCAGGTGGAGCTCGTTCCTGAGCCGCTGCTCCACCAGGTCCGCGATAGCGTGCGCCTGCTCGACGGGCAGTCCGCCCGCGAAGCGGGTCAGCGCGATGAACAGGACGTTGTTGAGCGCGTCCACGGACGAATGCATCCCGTCGCCGAGCACCGAAAGGGACCCGGCAGTGACGCCGATGACCACCTTCGCGCCGACGACGGCGAGGTTGGCGACGAGCAGGCCGAGGAAAACGCGCTGAATTGCGGCAGCGCGAACGCGCCCGGTGGCGCGCGCGACTGTCATGGCCACAAGCTAGATTTCACGCTGAGCCTGTCAACTCCCGTGCGCCTCGATCTCCACCTCCACACCACGCGCTCCGATGGCGCGCTCCCGCCCGAGGAGGTCGCGGCCGCGGCCGTGCGCGCGGGCCTCGACGCCATCGCCATCACCGACCACGACACGGCCGACGGCGTCGTGCCCGCCCGCGTCGCGGCGGTCCGGCAGGGCCGGCTCCGGGTCATCGCCGGAATCGAGCTGTCGTGCAGTGATGCCGGGGCCGACTTCCACCTCCTCGGCTACGGGATCGACCCCGCGCACGGGAGCCTCGCGGCCGTAGCGGCCCGGCTCGCGGCGCTGCGCCGGGAGCGAATCGGCGAGATCGTCGCGCGTCTGGGCGCGCTGGGCGTCGCTCTCAGGCTCGAGGACGTGACCGTGCCCGCGGGGAATGCCGCGATGGGGCGCCCGCATATCGCCGAGGCCCTCGTCCGGCGCGGCTACGTGCCGAACGCGCAGGAGGCGTTCAACCTGTGGCTCCGGGACGGCAGGCCCGCGCACGTCCCGCACCGCGGTCCCTCCCCGGCCGAGGGGATCCGCGCCGTACACGAGGCGGGCGGACTCGCCGTGTGGGCGCATCCCGCGCCCGAGGACGCCGCGCGCTTCGCGGCCCTCCGGGACCTCTGTCTGGACGGGGTGGAGGCCCTGCGGCCCAACCTGGCGCCGGCGCACTCCGCCGCTCTCGAGCACGCCGCGCGAGGCGTCGGGTTGTTCGTGACCGGGGGCTCGGACTGGCACGGCACGCCGCGGCCGGCGCTCGGTAGCTGGTACGTGACGGAGAAACACGTGCCCCAGCTGCTCGCGCGGCTCGGGATCGCGACGGACTAGTCGAGGGCGCGGAGCAGGGCGGCCTTGAGGTAGCCCGTTTCGGGCACGGTGACCAGCTCGGGGTGGTCCGCCGCGGCGCCGCGGATCTCGACGAGCTGGAGCCGGCGCCCGGCATCTGCCGCGGCGGCGGCCAGCATCGCGAAGAAGTTGCCGCGCTGCATGTGGTGCGAGCACGAGGCGGTGAACAGCCATCCGCCCGGCGCGAGCAGCTGCATCGCGCGCAGGTTCACCTCCTTGTACCCGGCGATCGCGCGCTCGAGCGAGCGCCGGTCCTTCGCGAACGCGGGCGGGTCGAGCACGACGGTGTCGTAGTGCTCGCCGCCCGCCGCCGCCACGCGCAGCCAGTCGAACGCGTTCGCCTCCACGGTCCGCACCGTCGTCACGCGGTTGAGCCGGGCGTTTTCCGCCAGCACCGCGAGCGCCTCGGCGGAACTGTCCACCGCGGTCACCTCCGCGGCGGCGCCCGCAGCCATGTGGAGTGCGAAGCCACCCTGGTAGGCGAACGCGTCGAGGCACCGGCCGCGTGCGAGGGTGCCGAGCAGCGCGCGGTTCTCACGCTGGTCGAGGAAGGCGCCGGTCTTCTGGCCGGTCCACGGCGCGGCGAGCAGGCGCACGCCGCCCTCGGAGTACTCCAGCCGCTCGGGCACCTCGCCAAAGGCGAGCTCCACGCCGCGCGGCAGCCGCTCGCGCTCGCGCACCGGCGCGTCGTTGCGCAGCAGCAGCCCGCGCGGGCCGAGCACGTCGCGGATCGCGGCGAGCACGTCGCCCTGCACCGCCGCGAGGCCGGCCGACAGGAGCTGGGCCACCGCGTAGTCGCCGTAGCGGTCGAGGACGAGCGACGGAAGGCCGTCGCCTTCCGCGTGCACGACGCGGTAGGCCGTGGCGGTGATCCCCCCACGCCGCGCGAGCGCCGCGGTGATCATCGCGCGCCACCAGCCGCCGTCCACCGTCACCCCGGCGGGGGCGAGCCAGCGCACGCGGATCTCCGATGCGGGCGAGTACAGCGCGGTCCCGAGGCCGCGGCCGCGCTCGTCGGCGAGCCCCACCAGGCCGGCGCTCAGGCCCCCGGTATCGGCCAGGTCGGTGCGATAGACCCACGGGTGGCCGGCGCGCAGCCGGCCGACCCCCTTCGGCCGCACGGCGATCGCGGGGAGGATCATGGGAGGAAGCGGCCCTCTTCCACCGCTGCGCGCAGCTCGCGCGTCGCCTCCTGCGGATCGTCCGCGCCGAGCACCGCGCCGATCACCGCGACGCCGACGGCGCCCGCCGCGAGCAGGGCGGGGACGTCGTCGGCGCTAACGCCGCCGATGCCGACCGCCGGGAGCCCGGGCGCCGCGCGATGGATGCGCGCGAACCCCTCGGCGCCGATGGCGTCGCCCGCGTCCGCCTTGTTGCCGGTCGCGTGCACTGGGCCGATCCCGACGTAGTGCGCCCCGGCCGCCATGCAGCGTCGGGCCTCCTCGACGCTTCCCGCCGAGCCCCCGAGGATGAAGCCCGGCGGCGCCACGGCCTGCGCCTCGGCGATCGGGAAGTCGTCCTGCCCGAGGTGACATCCCGCCGCGCCGGCGGCGAGGGCGACGTCGAGCCGGTCGTTGACCGTCACGGGAATGCCGGGCGCCGCCTCGAGCACGCGCCGCGTGAGGTGCGCCAGCTCGCCCGCCGCGAGCTCCTTGCCGCGCACCTGGAGCATCGTCGCGCCGCCCGCGGCCGCCGCCCGCGCCAGGTGGGCGAGGTCGCGGCCCTGCGCCGCCGCGGCGTCGAGAATCACGACGAGCCGCAGCAGGGGCGTGAGGTGCGCCGGCGCGCTCACCGCCGCGGGCCCCGCGGCCCGGCGGCGGCAGACGGAAGAGCACACGTCTGAACTCCAGTCCCGTGGCCTTATGTCGTAT
>CAYHQJ010000164.1:0-4441 GCA_964358595.1 uncultured Gemmatimonadales bacterium | reverse complement strand
TTCCTGGCGTTCCATGGATGTCCCCTTCCTCGTCCCGCCGAAGCCACATGCAATCCCGGTGCCCCGCGTCAGGTTGGAGTCAAGTGCAGGACTGACTGACGGTTACGGCGCTGCTGGCGCGCGGCGCGCTTCTCCGATTGTGGACGGTGCCGCCTGACGAAAGCACACACCCCTTCGAGAGGCAGGCGATCCGCTTCTTGCCCAGCGAGGAAGGGCAGAGAGAGGTTAGAGCCCGTGACGACCACCGCCCCGAATGCGCTGACCACCGCGATGGTGTTCAAGGGCCTCGCCCGATCCATCGGCAACACCCCGCTCCACGCCATCCACTTCCGGTTCAAGGGCGAGCGGCGCACGATCTACGCGAAGGCGGAGCAGCTCAACCTCACCGGCAGCATCAAGGACCGTATGGCGCTCCACGTGCTGGATTGCGCCTACGCCCAGGGCCAGATCAAGCCGGGCGACACGATCGCCGAGGCGACCAGCGGCAACACCGGCATCGCGTTCGCGGCCATCGGCCGGGCGCTGGGCCATCCCGTCACGATCTTCATGCCGGACTGGATGAGCCGCGAGCGGGCGGACCTGATCAGGAGCTTCGGTGCGACGATCGTGCCGGTGAGCCGCGAGCAGGGCGGGTTCCTCGGCAGCATCCGGCTGGCGGAGGAGTATGCGGCGGGGAAGGGCGACGTCTTCCTGCCGCGGCAGTTCGCCAACGAGGCGAACGTGCAGGCCCACCACGAGACGACCGGCCCCGAGATCTGGTTCCAGCTTGACGCGAAGGGCATGATGCCCGACGCGTTCGCCGCGGGCGTCGGCACGGGGGGCACGGTGATGGGCGTCGGGCGCTTCCTGCGCGCGATGCGGTCCGACGTCAAGATCCATCCGATCGAGCCCGCCGAGTCGCCCACCCTCTCGACCGGCTGCAAGGTCGGCCAGCACCGCATCCAGGGTGTCTCGGACGAGTTCATTCCGCCGATCGTGGACCTCGCCGCGCTCGACGGCGTGATCGCCGTCCCGGACGGCGACGCGATCCTGATGGCGCAGCAGCTCGCCGCGCGGCTCGGCCTCGGGGTGGGGATCAGTTCCGGCGCGAACTTCATCGGCGCGCTCGCGGCACAGAACGCCCTCGGTGCCGACGCGGTCGTGGCGACGGTATTCCCCGACGACAACAAGAAGTACCTCAGCACCGCGCTCCTCGCTCAGGAGCCGGTGCGGACGGGGTACCTTGCGCCGGAGATCGAGCTGCTCGGCTTCGATACCTTCCGGCGCGCGTGCCGCACCTGTTCCGACCTCGAGGAGTGCGAGCACTGGCCGCCGGCGAGACGCTCAGCCGTGGGGACCCGCCAGCCGTAGCGCTCCCGCCGTTCGCCGCTACGGCGCGTCAGTCGTCCGCGGCGGCGAGAACCCCCGGGACGGGGGACACGCGCGGCTCCGCGTTCCACTGCATGTACTCGTGATCGAGCCGCGCCAGCAGGTAGTCGCGGAAGTCCCCGAAGTGCAGGTAGAGCGCCATCAGCGCGATGGTGTAGCGCAGGCCGCGCGGGTTCTTGGTGCCGCATATCGCGAGCGTCTTCCAGAACTCCGCACGGTAGGACCGCCGCACGCCCATCCGCCAGATCAGCCGCGAGAGGCCCTTGAGGTCGCGCAGCAGGTAGCGCGGCGGCAGCCGCATCCGCTTCTTGGCACAGTCCAGCGCGGACCCGACGCTGCGCACCCGCGCGAAGTACGCCGCGGGCGCGTAGCTCTCGGCGATGATCCGCCGATAGTCGCGCAGGATGTCGCTCTTCGGGCGGCGGGTCTCGAAGTTGAGGCCCGCGGTGCACTGGTCGCCGGCATCGTCCGGCGCGACGTCGAACTCCGGCATCAGCCGGCCCTCGGCGGCGAGGCGGCGGGTGAGCTGCGTATTGGGGAGCGCGACGAGCAGGCCGACCATGTTCACCGGCACCGCGCTCGCCTCGATCAGGTCGAGCACGCCCTGCGCGACGCTGCCGCGCTCGCTGTCGAACCCGACGATGTAGCCGGTGTTCACGAAGATCCCATACTCGTAGATCTTGCGGATGCTCTCGGCCAGCACGCGCTTCGTGTTCTGACCCTTCTGCATGGCCTTGAGGGTTTCCTCGTCCGGGCTCTCGACGCCGACGAAGATGGCCGAGAAGCCGCAGTCCTGCATCAGGCCGAGTAGCTCCTCATCGTCCGCGATGTTCACCGAGGCTTCCGTGGTGAACTCGAACGGCCAGCCGTGCTCCTCGAGCCAGGTCCGCAGCTGCGGCAGGAACTGCTTCACGATCTTCTTGTTGCCGATGAAGTTGTCGTCCACGAAGTCCACGTGGCCGCGGTAGCCGAGGTCGTAGAGCCGCTGCAGCTCGGCGAGCATCTGGTCGGCGGCCTTGAGGCGCGGCACGCGGCCGAACAGCTCGATGATGTCGCAGAACTCGCAGCGGAACGGGCAGCCCCGCGCGAACTGCACGCCGACGTGCAGGTAGCGGTCGAACCTCAGGAGATCGAAGCGCGGCAGCGGCGACGTGGTGACGTCGGCCTTTTCCTCGCCGCACACGTAGCGATGCTGCGCGGTCCCGGCCTCGTACGCGCTGAGCCAGCGCGGCAGCGTGACCTCCGCCTCGCCGAGCACCTGGTAGTCCGCCCGGTCGTAGAGGTGCGGGCTCGAGGTCGCGTCGGGGCCGCCCACGACCACCGGCTTGCCGGCCGCCCGGCACCGCTCGATCATCGCGAATGAGGAGCGCTGCTGGGGGATCATCCCTCCCGTGAACACGACGTCCGCCCAGGCGAGGTCGGCGTCGGTGAGCTTCCCGACGTTGCAGTCCACCAGCCGGCACTGCCAGGACTCGGGGAGCATCGCGGCCACGGTGATCAGCCCCAGCGGCGCGGCGGGATAGGCCGCGCCGACGAGGTCGCACGTGGCCCGGTAGTTCCAGAAAGACTGGGAGGTAAACTCCGGATATACGAGCAGGCAGCGGGTCGGAGCGCTCATCGCCACGGTCCTCCGAACGGTGCGGTGCGCCGAGCCTGCCTCGGCCCCGACGTCGCTGGTAAGTGGGATTCTCCGCCCCTAGTATGCGTCCCGCCCGGAGCGGACGTCAAGTTTCACCGCGGCCGCTCCGGGACGATCAGCGCCGGCACGTCCCGCTCCCGCACCAGCGCGTTGAACGCCGGCACGTCGGCGTCGACGATCGCCCGCAAGGCTTCGAGCTGCGCCTGGAGCTGTCCCGACAGGTCGTCGAACACCGTGGAGGACTGGTCGGTCGGCCGCGCGTCGGCGCTCGCCACCACGCCCGCCAGCGCCGCCAGCTTGTTGTTGATCCGGATCGGGTAGTTGAGCGGGTCCTGGCTGCTGCGGTTCCGCGTCTGGTAGATCGCCTCCTCGATCGCGGTCATGCGGCGCCGCAGCGAATCCGCCCGCGCGCGGATGGTCCGCATCGCGGCCGAGTCGCTCAGCGCGCCTGCGCGCTGGCTCACGCCGTCGAGCTGCGTCTTGAGGTCGCGGATGCGGGTCACCGCGTCGTTCGCCTCCGAGAGCCGGGTGCGGATCCGCGTCAGCAGCTCGAACTGCGCGGCGTAGTCCGCCGGCGTCGCGCTCACGCGCGGGTCCGTGAGCAGCGCGAACGGCTGGGTCTCGCTACGCCCCCCGTATGTGAGCCGCACCTGGTAGCGTCCCGGCGGCGCCAGCGGCCCCGTGGTGCTCCCCGCCCACATGATGAGGTTCGGGAACGTCGCGGCGTCGGGATAGCGCATGTTCCACACGAACCGGTTCATGCCGGCCGCCAGCGAATCGAGCCGGCCCACGCGCGCGCTGTCGGCGCCGCGTTCGCGCCGCGCCCAGAAGCTCCTGATCACCGTGCCCGCCGAGTCGAGGATTTCCAGCGTGATGCTGGCCGTGCTGTCCGGCTTCTCCGTGAGGTAGAAGTACGCGACCGCGCCGTTTGGCGGGTTGCGCCCCACGTTGCGGGCGCCACCACCGCCGCCGAACCCGCCGCCCTGGAGGCGGTATGCGTCGCGCGGGCGGAACAGGTGCCAGTCCTTGCGCGCGATCGAGTCGGCGAGCTGGCGCAGCGGCGTCACGTCGTCGAGGATCCAGAACGAGCGCCCGTGCGTCGCCGCGGCGAGGTCGCTCTGCACCACCATCAGGTCGTGGACCGGCGCGACGGGCAGGTTGCGGCGCAGCGACTGCCAGCTCGCCCCCTCGTCGAACGAGACGTATACGCCGAACTCGCCGCCGGCGTAGAGCAGGCCGCGGCGCGCCGGGTCCTCGCGCACCACGCGGATGTAGTGGCCCGCGGGAATCCCGCTCGTGATCCGGGTCCAGGTCCGCCCGTAATCGCTCGTCCGGTAGATGTAGGGCGTGAAGTCGTCGAGCTTGTAGCGCGTCGCGGCGACGTACGCGGTCGCCGGGTCGTGCGGCGAGGCCTCGATCAGGCTGATCAGCGCC
>CAYHQJ010000163.1:0-4459 GCA_964358595.1 uncultured Gemmatimonadales bacterium | reverse complement strand
CCGCGGCCCGCCCTGGAGCCCCGGCCTCCGTCCGGGCGGCGGCCGCGGCGGGTGCGGCGCCCGGCGCGATCATGGCGCCGCGCAGCGCGCGGGCCGCGCGGAACACCTCCCACGCCAGGCTCAGCGGCGCGGCGCGCGAGGGGCGCTGGCGGGCCCCGCCCGTGCCGGCGACCGGCACCGACTCGATCTTGCGCGCGTGGCGGGACAGCTTCACGAGCAGCTCGAGGTCGGCCGCCCAGCCGTCGCGCGTGACGATCGGAGTCGCGCCGGCCTCGCGGACCAGCCGCTCGACGGACGCGAGGCGATACGCGCGCAGGGTGCTGACGTAGTCCGTGGCGCCGGCCACGGTGAGCGAGGTGCGCACCAGCGCGGGGAGCAACCGCCGCGCGAGACGCTCGGGGCGCGGCGCGTCGGGCCGCAGCCGCCGGTCGGCCACGGCGATGTCGGCGCCGCCTTCGATGCGCTTGACCAGCTCGGGGATGTCGTCGGGCGAGTCGGAGAAGTCGGCCTGCATGGTGACCGCCATGTCGCGGCGCGGGCGGTCGGAGCGCTCCACCGCGGCGCGCAGCAGCTCCTCGAGGCTCGTCCCGTAGCCCCGGCGCTGGCGGTGCGAGACGAGCGTGAGCGGGAGCGCGCGCGTGTAGGGCGCGAGCACCTGGTCCGTGGCGTCGGTCGAGCCGTCGTTCACGACCAGGAGCTGGTACTCCCGGTTGAACGCGGTGAAGACCTGCCGGACCTTCCAGAGGATCAACCCGACCGTCGCCGCTTCATCGAAGGCCGGGACCAGGACGTAGATCATGGGCTGGAAAGGTAATGAGTGAGAGGCGCCAAGGTGATTAGGTGAGGGGTGAGGTGGCTGCCAGCCGTGGCCCGGTGCCGGCGATCTCCCGTCTCACGCGTGCGTCTCCAGTGTCGCCGCGAGCGTGCTCCTCAGCTCGGCGAGCTTGAATGGTTTGTGGAGGAACGGCTGGCCCGAGCCCTCGAGGAAGGCCATGGTGTCGTCGCGCACGGTGTCCCCGGTGGCGAACACGACGCGCGCGGCCAGCTCGGGCCGCTGCTCGCGCAGCCGCTCGTACAGCTCGCGGCCCCCGAGCGTCGGCATGCGCACGTCGGTGATGATGAGGTCGAACTGTCCGCCCAAGGCGCGCTGCAGCGCGTCGGCGCCGTCGCTCGCGGTCTCGACCTGGTGGCCCCAGGCCTCCAGCGTGGCGCGCATGTAGTGGAGGATGTGGGGCTCGTCGTCCACGACGAGGATCCGTCCCGTCGTCGCGCTGGTGCCGGTGGCGGCCGGGGCTGGCTGCTCCCGTGAGCGTGCCGGCGGCAGCTCGACGGTGAACGTGGCGCCCTGGCCGCTCACGCTCTTCACCGTGATCCGGCCGCCGTGCTCCTTGATGATGCCCTGGCTGATGGACAGGCCGAGGCCGGTCCCTTCGCCCTCGCGTTTGGTCGTGAGGAACGGCTCGAAGATGCGGGTCTGGAGCTGCTCGGGGATGCCGGGGCCGTTGTCCACGACGTCCACCGCGACGCCGTCGAGCCAGGCGCGCGCGCGGATGGCGACGGTGCCGCCGTTGCCGGTCGAGGCAATCGCCTGGGCGGCGTTGTTGATGACGTTGAGGAAGACCTGCTGGAGCTGGTTCGGGCTGGCGTCGACCAGCGGCAGGTTCGGCTCCACGACGAGCAGCGGCTCGACCTTGAGGCCGATCAGCTGGTTGTTGAGGAGCGCGAGCGTGCGCTGGAGGATCGGCCCGATCTCGAGGATACGGCGGTCCTGCTCCTGCCGGCGCGCGAAGGTGAGCAGGTTCTTGACGATGCCGCCGGCGCGCTGCGCCTCATGCTGAATGACGCGCACCGGCTCGCGCAGGCCCTCGGGCACCTGGCTCGATTCGGCAAGGAAGTCGGCGAAGCCGAGCACCGAGGCGAGCGGGTTGTTGAGCTCGTGCGCGACGCCGGCGATGAGCTGGCCGATCGCGGAGAGTTTCTCGGACTGGACGAGCTGCTCCTGGAGCCGGCGCGTATCGGTGACGTCCTCGATCAGCAGCACCGCGGAGCCTGGCTGACCCTGGATGGCGTGCGCGCCGATGCTGTAGATGCGCTTGTCGGTCGTGCGGATCTCGCCGCCGCCGGTGGGCGGCGCGGCGAGCGCACGGCCCACCGGCTCGGCCCAGGCGGGGGGCAGCAGCAGCAGCCATGGCCTGCCGGTGAGGGCGGTGACCGGCGCGCCCACGAGCCGGGCGAAGGAGCGGTTGGCGCGGCGCACGGCGCCGCCGTCGTCGATGATGCAGATCGCCGGGCCGATGGCGTCCACCATCTGCTCCCACTCGTGCTTGCCGGTCGAGAGCAGGGCGATGAGCTGCGCGTTCTGGAGCGCGATGGCGGCCTGGGCGGCGACGGCGGCGATAGTGGCTTCGGCGGACTCGTCGAACGAGTCCTGGTGCTTGCCCGTGACCGCGATAATCCCCATAGTGTGACCGGCGGCCACGAGCGGCGCGCCGAGGTGGGGTGGTGTGACCTGCCTCACGACGCGGCCGGCGGCGGCGACTTCTCTTAGGAATCCATCGTCGGGGTCGGGGGTAGTCCCGAAGGAGGCGGCCGGCACGAACCGCGGTTGCTGCTCCGTGCCGAGCGCCACAACGGCGGCCTCGGGCGCGAACAGGCGCACGAGGCACTCGACGGTGTGCTCGGCCACGGTTTCGCGCCGGACCGCGCCGGTGAGCGCGCGGCCGAGGCGGGTCAGCTCGGCGAGGACGGAGAGAGGATCACCCATGATCGCTGCGACGGTGCGCTCGTCCCTGACGGCCCAGGACTACGCCTTGGCGGTGTCGCTGCTCGCCGCGGGCAGCGACGCGGAGCGTGCCCGGCTCGAGTCGCGCGCCCGGGCGGAGGGGCCGGACGTGTTGTGGGACGACCCGCGGTTGATGCCGGCGCTCCTCGCCCACACGGGCCTCACCCAGCCCTCGGCGCCGCTGTTCCTCTACGTGTCGTTGCGGCGCCTGCTCGGCGAGCTCGGCGTGGACGACCGGGACGTGACCGATTACTGCGCCGCGATGGTGCTCGCCTTCGGGCGCAGGGACCGCGCGTGGCGGATCGAGGAGCATGACGAGAACCGGTACGCCTACCTGGTGGAGCTGGTGGAGGAAGCGTCCCGCGCGGAGGGGGAACGGCAGTTCCGGGTGCGGGTCCACATCGGAAACTTCGCGCTCTGGCTGACGGGCATCTTTCCCGACTATATCGCCGCGCGCCGCTCACGCAAGGGTGGGCCCGACCTGCCGTACTACGAGGAGCTGGGCCGCTCGGGGTTCCGGCTCGCTAGCGACCACGTGCTGGCCGAGCGCACGGGCTTGGGCGGCGTCCTGCGCACGGCGGGTGAGCGGTTCGGCGCGCTGCGCGTGGCGCTGAACCGGCTGAGCGACCGGCTGCTGTTTCCGCACCACCACTCGCCGGACCGGCTGCTGCGGCAGGTGGCCGACGAGTTCCGGTTCGGCGCCGCGCACTAGCCTTGCACCCGCCGGGGAGCGCCGCCAATATCAAGGTGCTCTAGCGGAGGTTCGCCGTGCCCATTTACGAGTACCGGTGCGAGAAGTGCCGGAAGCGCTTCTCCCTCGTCCAGCCGATATCGGCGCACACCAGCCGCTTGCCGGCGTGCCCGAAGTGCAAGTCGCGGGCGACGCGGCAGGTCCTGTCGGCGTTCTACGCCAAGACGGTCAAGAAGAGCTGATGTTCAGGCGCCTCCGCGAGGCGCTCGAAGCGGCGCTCGCGGCCGCGACCCCGCCCCCCGACCTCGGCGAGATCGCCGCCCGGATGAGGGAGGCGGTGATCGAGCAGAAGGCCGGGGTGGCGGCCCTGCGCGAAGCGCTCGAGAAGGACGAGCAGGCGCTGGCCGGTGAGCGCGGCCAGCTCGAGACGGCCGAGCGCCGCCGCAAGCTCGCCACGGACATTGGCGACGCCGAGACGGTCGAGGTCGCGGAGCGCTTCATCGCGAAGCACCGCGAGCGCGGCGCCGTGCTGGAGAAGAAGGTGGCGGCGCAGCGCGAGGAGCTGGGCCTGGCCGAACGCGACCTCGTGGAGATGCGGGCGCAGCTTGCGGAGGCGGCGAAACGCCGGCCCGGCCTCGAGGGGGAGCGCTCCGCCGAGCAGGCGTGGCGGAGCCTCGGCGAGGCGGGGATGGACCGGCCGGAGCTCGACGTCGAGCAGGAAGCGCTCAAGGCGAAGATGGACCGCGCGGCGCGCGAGGCGGCGGCGGAGGCGAAGCTCGACGAGCTGAAAAAGCGCATGGGCCGGAGCTGACCATGTCCATGGAGATCAAGCCGGGCCGGATGGTGTACCTCGGCTACGGCAAGTACTGGCGGTCGGACGACATCGTCGGCCTCAATCCGATCGGCGAGGGCCGCGGCCCCGGCCGGCGCACCGAAGTGTTCGCCGCCCAGCGCAGCGAGGCGCTGATCGCCTCGCGCTCGGAGCG
>CAYHQJ010000162.1:0-4488 GCA_964358595.1 uncultured Gemmatimonadales bacterium | reverse complement strand
ACGACCGGGGTGGCGGCTTCCCGGGCGGGGGGCCGGCGGCGGGAGGGGGGCGCCGACGCCGTCCTCGTGCAGATCGGCGGCGCGTGGGAGGAGCCGCACCGCCGTGCGATGGCGGAGGCAGGCGTGGCGTCGCACGTGCTGCAAGAGCCGGCGCTGGCCGACGACGAGCTCGTCGTCGCATACTATGCCGCTGATGCCCTCGTCATCCCGTCCACCTTCGAAGGCTTCGGCATGCCCGCGATCGAGGCGATGGCGGCTTCCCTCCCGGTCGTGACCAGCGGCGCGGGCGGCCTGCGCGAGGCGGTCGGCGATGCCGGCATCGCCGTGCTGGCGACGTCGGCCGTGGCGATCGCCGAGGGGCTGCACCGCGTGTTGACCGACCCGGCGAGCGCCGCGGAGCTGCGCGCACGCGGCCTCGTGCGCGCCCGATCGTTCCGGTGGGACGACATCGCGCAGCAAACCCGCGCCGTCCATGACGAGCTCCGTGCCCCCGCCTGAGCGCGCGGGGGCCGCCGTGCTCGCCGCGCGCGAGGAGCTCGACGCCGCCGCCCGCGGGCTGGACGAGCGCGGCTGGTCGTGGCCGCGCCGCGGCCCTCTGCTCACGCGCGCCTGGCGCGCCGCGGCCGACCTCCGCCTCACCCGGTACCCGCTCGCACGCGAGCGCATGAAGTCGTGGGACGTCTGGCGGGCGGTGCACCACTGCCTCGCGACCGTTCCGCGCGACGGACTCGTGTTCGACGTCGGGGCGTGGCAATCCGAGATCCTGTGGGCGCTGGCACGCAACGGCTACACCCGCCTCGCCGGGTGCGACACCGACCCGCGGGTCACGCGGATGCCCGGCGCGCGCCGGATCGCCTACCGCGTTGCGGACTTCTTCGACGTGACGCTGCCGGCCGGCTCGGCGGCCGCGATCACCTGCCTCTCGGTGATCGAGCACGGCATGGACGCGGAGGCCTTCATCCAGCGGTCAGCCGAGGCCCTGGGCGCGGGCGGCCGCCTGCTCGTGACCACCGACTACTGGCCGGACGGGCTGGACACCGCCGGGCTCTCCGCCTTCGGGCGGCCGTGGACGATCGCCTCGCGCACGATGGTGAGTAGCTGGCTCGAACGCGCAGCGGCGCTTGGGCTCGAGCCCGACGGACCCGTCAGCCTCGACGCGGCCGCCGCGCCGATCACCTGGAACTCCCGGAGCTACACGTTTCTGTGGCTGGCGCTTTGGAAACGCGGCTGAGCGTCGCCTGCGTCCACGTCTCGGCGCAGCTCGGCGGGTCGGAGTGGAGCCTGCTCGACTTCGCCCGGCGGGCGGCGGCGCACGCGATAGACGCAATCGTGGTTCTGCCCAAGGAGGGGCCGCTCGCCGACGCGCTGCGCCAGGCCGGCGTGCGCACCGCCATCGCGCGCGCCCCGGAGGACTTCCTCGAGCTGTCCCAGCGCCGGATGGTGACGGTGGAGGGCGGATTCGTGCTGCTGCGCGGGCTCTACCAGTGGTCGCGCGCGATCACCGCGGAGCTGGCGCACGCGGAGGCAGCCGGCGCGCTCAAGGCGCAGGTGCTCTACTCCAACGGCTTCAAGGCCCACCTGGTGTGCGCGCTGCTGTTCGGCCCCCGCCGCGTCTGGCACCTGCGCGAGTTCCCCCCCGAGAAGTTCGGTGTGGCCTGGCGCGCGCTCGGCGGCACCCTGCCCCACGGCACGGTCGCCAACTCGCAGGCCGTAGCGGACGCGTGGCGCTTCGGCGGGCTGTCCTCGCCGGTCGTGGTGCACAACGGCGTGGACCTGGACCGGTTCCACCCCGCGCCGCGCACCGGGTGGATCCACGACCAGCTCGACATCCCGAGCGGCGCGCGGCTCATCGGGATGCCGGCGGTGTTCGCCCGGTGGAAGGGGCACCTCCAGGTGGTCGAGGCGTTCGAGCGCGTCGCGGCGGAGCTGCCCGACGTGCACCTCGTCCTGGTGGGCGCGGCGATTTACGACACGACGGCCGAGCGCGGCTACGCCGAGGAGCTGGTGCGGCGGGTCGGGCGCGCGTCGCTTCCCGGCCGGCAGCAGCGGCCGCTCAGCGACCGCATCCACTTCCTCAAGTTCCATACGGAGCCGTGGCGGCTGTATCCGGAGTTCGACGTGGCCGTGCACTTCTCGACCCGCCCCGAGCCGTTCGGCCGGGTCGTCGCCGAGTCGCTCGCGTGCGGCGTGCCCGCGATCGCCGCCGCCGCGGGTGGGCCGCTCGAGATCCTCGAGCCGGGCGTGACCGGGTGGCTGGTCCCGCCGGGCGACGTGGGGGCACTGGCTGCGCAGATGATCGCGTCGCTGGGCGCCGACCGAAGCGCGATGGGCGCCGCGTGCCGCCGCGCGGCCGAGGAGCGGTTCTCCGCGGACCGCTACGCGGCGGAGGTCGCTCACGCGCTGCGGGCAGTCGCGACGCCCAGCGCTCCGCCCCGCTAGACGTAGGGGAGCCTCGATTGCCGACGAGCGATCACCACAACATCACCCCGGTACTCACGATCGCGCAGAACTTGCGGCCCGCGAGCGTGCTGGAGATCGGGTGCGGGTTCGGCAAGTACGGGGTGCTGCTGCGGGAGTACCTCGACATCTGGTACGAGCGCTACGAGCGCACGACCTGGCGGACCCGCATCGAAGCGGTGGAGGCGTTTCCCGCCTACCGGACCCCCGTGTGGGATTACGTCTACGATCGCGTGCACCTGGGCGACGCTGCGGCGGTGGTTCCCACGCTGGGTAGGTACGACCTCATCCTCGCCTGCGATGTCGTCGAGCATCTCGACAAGCCGGCGGCCGTGCGCCTGGTGGATGCATGCCTCGACCACGCGGCGGTGCTCATCATCTCCACGCCACGCGAGTTCTACGCCCAGGACGAGCACAACCTGAACCCATTCGAGGTCCACCGCTGCCTGTGGACCGCCGCCGACTTTCCGGCGGGCACCTACGTCGCCACGGTGGGGGTCCTCTCCTGCGACGTGTTCGTCGCCTCGCGCACGCCGCTGTCCGAGGCCGTCCTGTACCCGGCGGATCCGCGCGACGTGCTGTACCTCCGGTCCCGCAACCGGCTGAAGCGGCTCGGAGCGCCGGGCTGGCTGCTGTCCCGCATGCTGCGGTGGCTCAACCGGGCGCTGGCGTGATTGTGGCGCTGACGGCGCGATCGCGAGCCTCGTGATGCGGGTCGCGCTCGACGCGCGCTCGCTCGCCTCCCCCGTCCTGCGCGGCTGGGACCGCTACACCGTCGCCCTCGTGCAGGGGCTCCAGGCGCGCGGCGTCGAGGTCGTCCTGCTGCACCGCGCCCGCGCGCCGCTGGTGGAGCTGCATCTCGATCACGTGCCGTGCGAGATCGTCGGCCTCGCGGATCGCGGCACGCTGTGGTGGGAACAGGTGGCGGTGCCGCTCGCGCTGCGCGCCCACCGGATCGACCTGTACCATGCGCCCACCGAGTACGGCGTGCCGTTCGCCGCGCCGTGCCCCGTCGCCCTCACCGTCCACAGTGCGACGGCGCACAGCTACGCCGATCTGATTCGCCGCGGCCTGTTGCCCGGCACCCTCGCGGACTACGTCGGGCCCGACGCCGATCCGTACCGGCTGACCTTCGGCGCCCTGTACTGGCGCGCGCAGGTCGCGCGCGCCGACTGGATCTTCACGCCGTCGGAGTTCTGTCGCCACGAGGTGGTGGAGTTCCTGCCGGTGCACGCGGAGCGGGTGAGCGTCACGCCGCTGGCCGTGCCGCACCAGTTCCTGCGCCCGCCTTCGGCCGAGGGCGCGCGGGCGGCGACCCTCGCCCGGCTCGGCGTGCGGCGCCCGTACCTGCTGTACGTGGGCGGTTACGAGCGGCACAAGAACATCGCCGGACTGTTGCGCGCCTTCGCGCTGGTGCGCCGCGCCCGGCCCGATCTCTCGCTGGTGCTCGTGGGGGGTGGCGCCCCGCCTGAGGAGGTCCGGCGCGCGCTCGAGGCGCTCGGCCTGGCCGCGGGCCGCGACGTCGTGCTGCTGGGCGGCCTCACGCCCGAGCTGGTGGACCTGTACGACGCGGCCGAGCTGCTGGTCACGCTGTCGTGGCGCGAGTCGTTCTGCCTTCCCGCGCTGGAGGCGATGAGCCGCGGCGTCCCGGTCGTCGCGAGCGCGTGGGGCGCCACGGCCGAGTACGTGGACGGCGCGGGACGGCTGATGGATCCGCGCGATACGCGCGCAGCCGCCGGCGCGATCCTCGAGCTGCTCGAGCCCGGGGCACGCCGCACGGCGGCGGAGCAAGGCCCGCGCATCGCCCGCGGGTTCTCGTGGGATGCGACGACGGACGCCACGCTGGCAGTTTACGAGCGGCTGATCGCGGAACGGCGGAGCTGACGCGGCGCGGGCGCCTCAGCGCCCACGAATCCTCCGCAGCGTCCGGTCCAGGTACTTGCGGTTGATGACCCGCATGATGGTCACGAGCGTGTCGTCAATGCGAAAGAGAACCCGATAGTCCCCCGCGCGGAGGCGGTAGAGCGGAAA
>CAYHQJ010000161.1:1173-4573 GCA_964358595.1 uncultured Gemmatimonadales bacterium | reverse complement strand
GGAGGCCGGTGAGTTGCGCCAGGTCGCGCTCGGCCACGTCCAGCTGCGTCGCGGTGCCGATCCGCTCGGCGCGCGCGCGCGCCCGCTCGGCGTCCACCCGCAGGATCTCGACCCGCGCGGCCTTACCTTCGGCGAACAGCCGCCGCGTGCGCTGTGCCTCGGCTTCGAGCGCCGCGAGCCGCTGGTCCTGCGCGGCGAGCGTCTGGCGCGCCGTGAGCACGCGCAGGTAGCCGGTCGCCGCGCGCGCGAGGAGCTGCAGCTCGGCCGCACCGAGGGCCGCCTCGGCCGCGCCGCGCAGCGCGCGCGCCGCGCGCAGGCGCGCGCCCCGCTGCCCGAAATCGAACAGCGTGTAACTCGCCGACAGGCCCCCCTGCACCAGCGTGCGGTCGAACAGCGGCGGCGGCATCTGCGGGCTGAACCCGTGCAGGGGGAGCACCAGCATCGGCTCCTGGAACCGCGTCAGCGACGCGTCGAGGGCGAGACGCGGCAGGCGCAGGCTCCGCACGTCGCCCACGTCGGCGACGGCGCGGTCGCGCACGGCGCGGGCCGCCGCCACGGTCGGGTACTGGGCGAGGGCGCGTTCGACCGCGCGACCAAGCGTGAGCACGCTCGTGTCCTGGGTCGCGAGTGCGAACAGCAGGGTAGTGATCATCGGGCCTGGAGCGCGGCGCGCACGGTGGTGACGACGTGCTCGACGATGCGCGCCACCGTCGCCTCGTCGTTCGGGTCTATCCCGGTGACGGTCGCGATGGCGCGCCGCGCGAGGTTGAGGTACACGGGCTGGGCCATCGTGCTCAGCGCCAGCAGGGTCGGATCGCCCGGCCGGATGGAGCCGTCACGCTGGCCCTCCGCGATGACCCCGGCCAGCAGTGGCAGCACGCGGCCCATCATCTGCTTCACGGGTCCGGCGATCTCGCGGCCGCTCGCCATCTCGCGGACCATGATGGCCGGCATGTCCGGATTGCGTCGGATGTGCTCGAAGAACTCGCGCACGATGGTTTCGATCCGGTCGAGCGGCGGCCGCGGGGCCTGGGCCGCCGCTTGCACGCGTGCGGCGATGGGGCCGAGCAGCTCGGTCAGCACCGCGGCGTAGAGGACGGCTTTCGAGCCGAAGTAGTAGGTGACAGCGCCGAGGTTGACCTTCGCGCGCGCGCAGATGTCGCGAACCGACGCTCCGTCGTAGCCACGCCGGGCGAACAGCTCGCGGGCCACCGTCAGCAGGCGCTGCTTGGCGTCGGGCCTGGGGCTCATACGCTCGTATGATTTCATACATACGTATGACTTGGCAAGCCCCCCGCACAGGTGAATGCCGAGTTGCGAAATCGGGATGCACAGTGCAATCTGAAGTACCCACCCCCCAAAGGAGTCGTGCATGAGATGTCTCCGCATCGCCCCCATGGTGTTGATGGCGGCGTTGGCCGTCGCGTGCCAGAAGCAGCCACCGCAGCAGGAAGCCGCCGCCCCGCCGGCTGGCCCCGCGCCGGGCACACCGGAGTGGAAGATCCAGAACGCGATGAGCGCCGGCCCGACGGCGATCGCGAGCGGCGCGACCGTGATGGAATGGGCCGCGAGCCCGGACAGCGCGCCGCAGCAGCTGCGTGCGGGCACCAACGGCTGGACCTGCTTCGCCGACAATCCCGGCTCGCCCGGCAACGACCCGATGTGCTTCGACGCGCAGTTCGGGAGCTGGGCGACGGCGTGGATGGGCCACCGCAACCCGAACATCACCAGCTTCGGCATCGCCTACATGCTCCAGGGCGGCTCGGACGCGAGCAACACCGACCCGTTCAAGATGCGGCCCGACTCGGGGGAGCGGTGGATCGATACCGGGCCCCACGTGATGATCGTGATCCCGAACGTGCGCGGCCTCGCCGGGCTGACGACCGACCCGGCCGGCGGCGGCCCGTTCATCATGTGGCAGAACACGCCGTACGCCCACGTCATGGTTCCGGTGCGCGCGGCGCAGTGACTTGAATCAACGGGGCCGCGGGCGGATGTTTCCCGCGGCCCCATGCAGCGCTTCGCCATTCCCTCCGGGGTGACGGAGGTCCACGCCGCCCTCCTCCAGGCCGCGATCACGCTGGGCCTGGCGCTGTTGTGCGCGGCCCTCTACCGCCGCTACGGCAAGCCGTACTTCGCTTGGTGGTCGGTGGCGTGGGGGCTCTACCTCCTCAGGCTGGCCGCCATTGTCAGCTTCCTGGGCACCCGGAGCTGGGACTGGCTCTACTGGCACCAGGTGCTCACCGGCTGGACCGGCCTGGCGTTGCTGTGGGCCACGCTGTTGTTCTCGCGGCAGCTCGCCTGGCGCTGGCGCTACGCTCCGGTGCTGCTGTTCCCGCCGCTCTGGTCGTACGTGGCGATCTACCGGCTCGACAACTTCATGCTCGCCTCGGGGCCGGCGGTGCTGTTCCTCAGCGCGGTCACCGTGGGGACGGCGTGGGTCTTCTTCACCCACGGCCGCCGGGTCGGATCGGGCGGGGCGCGGCTGCTGGCCGCGGGGCTGCTGCTGTGGGGCCTGCACCACCTCGACTACCCGTTCCTGCGGGCGCGGGGCGCGTGGAACCCCTGGGGCTACTACCTCGACATCCTGTTCATCCTGGCGGTGGGCGGCGGCATTCTGGGGCTGGTGCTCGACGACCTGCGCCGCGGTCTGGCCGCGCGGACCGCTGACCTGGAGCGGCTGTCCCGCCGCATGGTCCAGCAGCACGAGGAGGAGCGCCGCCGCCTCTCGCTCGAGCTGCACGACGAAACGGCGCAGCTGTTCACGGCGATGAAGCTCCAGCTCGGCCTGCTGCGCGAGCGCGCCGGCCCCGAGGACGCGGCCCGGCTCGACCGCGTGCTGCAGCTGATCGACGACGGGATCGTAGGGATCCGCAGCCTGACCGACGACCTGCGCCCGGCGCTTCTCGATGACCTGGGCCTGGCGCCCGCGCTGCGCTCGCTCGCGCTCGAGTTCGGCGCGCGGGTGGACCTGGAGGTGGACTTCCAGGCGCCGGACACCCTTCCCCCCTTGAGCGACGCGGCGGAACTGGCTCTGTTCCGCGTCCTGCAGGAGGCGCTGGCCAACGTCGCGCAGCACGCCGCGGCCCGCCACGTGGCGGTGCGGTGCGGTGCGGAGGACGGCGGCGTGCGCCTCGTGGTCCGGGACGACGGCCGCGGCTTCCCGCCCGACCTGGATCTCGAGCGGCTCGAGGGAGACGGACACCTGGGCCTGGTGGGCATGCGCGAGCGGATCACGTCGCTGGGCGGCACCGTCACGCTGGCGCGCGACGGCGGCGCCCGGCTCGCCGTCTGGGTGCCCGCTTCAGCGCCGACGTCCGCGTGATGGTCGCGGACGAGGGAGCCCTCACCGGGCTCCCCAACCTGCCATCCACTGTTCGATCTTCTGTCGTTCGCCGAG
>CAYHQJ010000161.1:0-1073 GCA_964358595.1 uncultured Gemmatimonadales bacterium | reverse complement strand
CTCACCGGGCTCCCCAACCTGCCATCCACTGTTCGATCTTCTGTCGTTCGCCGAGGGCTCCCAGCTCGGCGAACTCGTCGCGGGCGACGGTGGCCGACTGGAGGGCCTCCTCGCGCTTTCCCGCAAGCTCGAGCACGCGGGCCAGGTCACGCTCGGCCGTCGCGGCCAGCAGCGGCCGCGCGTGCGCCTTGGCGCGCTCGATGGCCTCGCGCAGCAGCCGCACCGGCTCATCGGTCTCCCCGTCGGCGGCACGCGCCGCGGCGAGCACGCGCAGATCCTCCGACTCCCCCACCACGTCCCCCGTCTCGCGATGGGCGGCCAGCGCGGCCTCGGCCTCGCGCCGGGCCATGGCCGCGTCGCCCATGGAGGCGCGGATCTCCGCGCGCCCCGCCAGCGCCTGGGCGGCCAGCCCCGGGTCGCCCACCTCGTGGGAGACCTCCACCGCGCGCTCCGCCTCCGCGAGGGCCCGCTCGAGCTGTCCCTGCTCGCGATAGGCGATGGCGAGGTTGTGGTGCGTGTCAACGATGCCGCGCCGGTAGCCGGCACGGCTGAAGGCGGCCTGCGCCATGGTGTAGGAGCCCACCGCCCCGGCGTGATCGCCGCGCACGCTGGCGATGATGCCGAGGTTGTTCGCGCAACGACCCATCGTGGCGTGGTCGCCCTGGTCCGAAGCCCCGGCCAGCGCCCGCCGGAAGTGCTCCGCAGCCTCGTCCAGACGCCCGCCCTCGAGAGCGATGGCGCCCCGCGCGTTGAGAGCCCTGACCTCGATGGCCCGGTCGCCGCGCTCCCGAGCGCGCTGCAGCGCCAGCGCCACCCACCGGTCACCTTCGGCAAGCCGGCCGAGTCGGGCGTGTGCGGTCCCGTACAGCAGGGCGAGCGTCGGGGACCCTTCGAGCGCCTCACCGAGGCTCTGGCGCCCTTCGACGTACGCGACCAGGTCCGCGTAGCGCCCCTCAGCGGCCAACTGCTCGACGGTCCGGAGGTCCATGAGCATGTTGGGGGTGTCCATCCGCCACCACTACCAGGAAATGGCGTAATTGGAGAAGTGGGGTAGACTGATCTCGATGTACCTG
>CAYHQJ010000160.1:0-4684 GCA_964358595.1 uncultured Gemmatimonadales bacterium | reverse complement strand
CCAACGTGAACCCCGACGTGGACCACCCGCGCTGGAGCCAGGCGCGGGAGCGGCGGATCGGCGAGTTCCTCCGCCGGCCGACGCTGCCGTTCAACGGGTACGGCGACCAGGTGGCGCAGCTGTACGCCGGCATGGACCTGCGGCGCAACTACTAATCCACGTGCGGGGACACGGCGCGGTGCCCTAGCGGTCCCCCGTCCGCACCGGGTATTGTTGATCTTCACATTCCCATATCAGGCGAGAGTAATGCCCAAGCCCACGTCCCCAAAGCGCGGCCGAGGCAAATCGCGGAGTGCACCGAAGGGGCGAGAGGGCGCGTTGGCGCGTCGTCGCTCGGCCCTGCTGCGGCTCAGCGGCAACCTGGCGGCGGCGCTGGACGAGGGCGAGATCTGCCGCTGTGTGGTGGAGCGCCTCCAGGACGAGTCGCTCGGCTACAAGTTCGTCGGGCTGTTTCTGGTGGACGAGGCCACGGACGAGCGGGTCATGCGGGCGGCCGTAGGCTGGTCGGACATCCCCGTCGGATGGCGGATTCCGCGCGGCCAGGGCCTGAGCGCGCGCGCGATCGCGGACGGGCAGCTCCATTACACGCCGGATGTCACGCAGGAGCCGCTCTACATCCCGGGGCTGAGCAGCGGCTCCGAGCTGGAGTTCCCCGAGGAGGACCGGCGGCGCCTGAACGGCGGAGTCTCGCGGGTCCTCGGCAAGGGGACGGTCGGGGCCGACGAGCTGGTGGCGGTCGTGCGCGGACACCTGGCGTCGCGGGCGCCGGCGTGACCGGGCGTGCCGCGCCGCGGCGGGCGAAGCGGTCTGGTTCCCGGAGCGCTCAGGCCACCCGTGGCTCGGCGCTCATGCGGCTGAGCACCGCGGTCGCGGCGGCCGAGTCGGAGCAGGACATCTGCCTGGCCGTCGTGAACGGTCTGCACGACGAGGCGCTCGGGTACGACTTCGTCGCGCTCCTCCTCGTGGACGAGTCCACCGGCGAGCGCGTGCTCGTGGCGAGCGCCGGCTGGGCCGAGGCGCCGACCGGTCTGCGCGTGAAGACCGGCCAGGGGCTGAGCGAGCGCCCGCTGCTGGACGGCCGGCTGCACTATACGCCGCGAGTGACCGAGGACACCCGGTATCTCCCCACGCGGAACGAGGGCTCGGAGGTGGACGTTCCGGTGCAGGTGAACGACCGGCTGGTCGGCGTTCTGGTCGTCGAGAGCAACCGGCCGGAGGCGTTCGGGCCCGACGACTTCGAGATCCTCACCGCCGCGGCCAACCAGGCCGGCATCGCCATCGGCCGCGTGCGCCTGCTCGCGGCGGAGCGGCGCCGTGCCGGCGAGCAGGAAGCGCTCCGCGCCACCATGGCGGACCTGTCGGCGCAGCTCGAGCTGTCCAAGCTCCTGCAGGCGGTGCTCGAGCGGGCCATCGCGCTGCTCGGCGTGAGCCACGGCGAGCTGGCCATCTTCCACGAGGACGCGCAGGAACTGGAGATCGTCGCCTCGCACAAGGTCGGCAAGCGCGATACGATCGGCATCCGGATGGCGGTGGGCGAGGGGGCGATGGGCTATGCGGCGCGCACGCGCGAGCCCCTGCTCATCCCGAGCTACCAGGAGTGGGCGGGCCGGTCCGAGCAGTACGCGCAGGTGGACTTCCATGCCGTGATGGTCGTGCCGCTGCTGATGGGCGGACGGCTCGTGGGAGCCATCGCGTTCATGGATCGCGATCCCGCCAGACGCTTCGGCGCCGACGACCTGCGGCTGCTGAACCTGTTCGCGCCGCAGGCGGCCGTCGCGATCGAGAACGCCCGGCTGTACACGGCCGCGCAGGAGCGGCAGCAGTATTTCGCCGAGCTCGTCCTCAACAGCCCGGTGGCCATCGTCACCCTCGACGTCAACCACAACGTCGTCTCGTGCAACCCGGCCTTCGAGCAGATGTACGGCTACACGGAGTCCGAGGTCCTGGGCCGCGACCTGGACGACCTGATCACCACCTCGGCGACGCGCTCCGAGGCGGTGGCCTACACCGAGCAGGCGCTCAACGCCCGCCCGGTCAAGGTCATCGGTCAGCGGCGCCGCAAGGACGGCAGCAGCGTGGACGTGGAGGTGCTAGGCGTTCCGGTGATCGTGAACGGCCGGCGGGTGGGCCTCATGGCCCTGTACCACGACATCACGGAGCTGTTGCGCGCGCGTCAGGAGGCCGAGGCGGCGAGCAGCGCGAAGAGCCAGTTCCTCGCCAGCGTGAGCCACGAGCTCCGTACGCCGCTCAACGCCATCATCGGCTACAGCGAGCTGCTGCGGGACGAGGCACAGGATGCCGGCGTCGAGGGGTTCGTGGCCGACCTCACCAAGATCCAGGGTGCGGGGCAGCACCTGCTCGCTCTCATCAACGACATCCTCGATCTCTCGAAGGTCGAGGCCGGCAAGCTGGAGCTCCACCTCGAGACCTTCGAGGTGCGGCCGCTGGTGGACGAGGTGGCCACCACGGTGCGGCCCATGGTGGAGAGGAACGCGAACCGGCTCGAGCTGCGCCTCGCCTCCGATCTCGGGGCGATGCACGCCGACGCGATGCGGGTGCGGCAGGTGCTGCTGAACCTGCTGTCGAACGCGTCCAAGTTCACCACGGCGGGGACGATCACCCTGGAGGCCGGACGTGATGGAGCCGAGATGGTCTTCCGCGTGTGCGACACGGGCATCGGCATGACCGAGGAGCAGATGTCGCGGCTGTTCCAGGCGTTCTCCCAGGCGGAGGCCTCGACGGCGGCGAAGTTCGGCGGGACCGGCTTGGGGCTGGCGATCAGCCGGAAGTTCTGCGAGCTCCTGGGCGGCGACGTATCGGTCGCGAGCACGCCGGGCCGGGGCTCGGTGTTCACGGTGCGCCTGCCCGCTCGGGTCCGGTCGGCCGCGTGAACGCCGACCGGCGTCCCGCCGCCTCGCCGGCGCCGCGCGGCGTGACGCCCGCGCTGCTGAGGGGCGCGCTGCTGCGCCTCAGCAACCGCATCGCCGAGGCGAGGGACGAGGACGACGTGTGCCGGAGCGTCGTCGAGAGCCTGAGTGACGCGGCCTTCGGATTCGATGCGGTCGGCCTTTTCCTGGCGGGCGCGAGCGCCTTCGAGCCGGCCCTGCGGGCGAGCACCGGCGGGTTCGGGCCCGCCGACGAGTCGCGCTCCGAGCTCAAGTTCCCGGTGCGCATCGACCACAGCGCCATCGGCGAGCTGGTGGTCCAGCGCTCGGGTGGCCGCGCGTTCGAGCAGGGGGACCTCGAAATCCTGGGCGCGGCGGCCAATCAGGCCGGGATCGCCATCGGCCGCGCGCGGCTGTTGGCTGCGGAGCGGCGCCGTGTTGCCGAGCAGCGGGCGCTGCTGGACACGCTCGCGGACCTCTCGGGCGAGCTGGAGCTGGACAAGCTCCTTCAGGCCGTGCTCGAGCGTGCCGTCACGCTCCTGGATGTGACCGGCGGCGAGCTGGCGATCTGGGACGAGCGTGCCTCCGGGCTCATCATCGTCGCGAGCCACAACATGGGAACCAGCGCGGTCGGGACGCGCATGGTGCTGGGTGAGGGGGCGATGGGCCAGGTGGCCGAGACGCACGAGCCCCTCATCATCCCCCGCTACCAGCAGTGGGCGAGCCGCTCGGCCCAGTACATCCGGAGCACCATCCAGACCGTGATGGCGGCGCCGCTCATGGTCGGCAGCCGGCTCGTCGGCGCCATCGCGAGCGTGCATTCCGATCCCGCCCGCACCTTCGGCGACGCGGATCTCCGGCTGCTGAACCTGTTCGCGGCACAGGCCGCCATCGCGATCGAGAACGCCCGGCTGTTCACGGCCGAGCGGGAGCGGGCCACGGAGCAGCAGGCGCTGATCGACAGCCTGGCCGACCTCTCCGGCGAGATCGAGCTGGAGAAGCTGCTGCAGAAAGTGCTGGAGCGCGCGGTCACGCTGCTCGGCGTGACGGGCGGCGAGCTGGCGATCTATTCGGTGGCAACGGGCGAGCTGGTCATCGCCGCCAGCCACAACATGGAGGTCGACGCGACGGGCACCCGGATGAAGCTGGGCGAGGGGGCGATGGGCTGGGTCGCCAAGACCCGGGAGCCCCTCATCATCCCGCGCTACCAGGAGTGGGAGGGACGGTCGTCGAACTACACCCAGACCACGGTCCAGGCGGTGATGGCGGCGCCGCTGCTCATCGGGAGCCGGCTGGTCGGGGCGATCGCCAGCGTCCACTCCGATCCCTCGCGACAGTTCGGCGAGGCGGACCTGCGGCGGCTGCACATGTTCGCGCCGCAGGCCGCGATCGCGATCGAGAACGCGCGCCTGTTCTCCGGGGCCCAGGAGCAGTTCGAGCTGCTGGTGCGCAACAACCCGGTCGCCATCGTGAACCTCGATCTCGACAACCGCATCACCTCCTGCAACCCGGCGTTCGAGAGGCTGTTCGGCTACACCGCGGCCGAGGTGGCCGGTTGCGAGCTGGACCGCCTCGTCACGACGGAGGGCACGCTGGCCGAGGCCCAGGCCTTCACGGAGCGGGCGGAGGCGGGTCGCGCGACGGCCGGGATCGGGCAGCGCCGGCGCAAGGACGGATCGCTCGTCGAGGTCGAGATCTTCTCGCTCCCCGTGATCGTGGGCGGCGCACGCGTGGGCATGATGGCGCTGTACCACGACATCACGGGCCTGCTCGAGGCGCGACGTTCGGCCGAAGCCGCC
>CAYHQJ010000159.1:0-4712 GCA_964358595.1 uncultured Gemmatimonadales bacterium | reverse complement strand
CCCCGAACAGGCCCAGGCACGCATGCAGGCCGAGGCCGACTCCGTGCGCCCGATCGTGGAGGCCGCCAACGCCAACTACTCGCGCTGGACCGTAGCGAAGCAGTCCGACTCCATCGCCATGCTCCACACGACCGACGTCACGCTCATGCCGCCCAACAATCCCGCGGTCACCGGCCGCGACGGCGTGAAGGCCATGTACGACACCGCGTTCGCCGCCGGGGCGATGCCGCTCACCCTCACCATGGTGTCCATCACGGCCAACGGGCCGCTGGCCGTGGAGCGCGGCGCGTACCGGTACACGTTCACCCCCACGGGCGCGAGCGCGCCCGCCATGTCGGGCAGCGGCAAGTACCTGGCGCACTGGCAGAAGACCGGCGGCCAGTGGCTGATCGCCGCCGACATCTGGAACGACGACGCGCCGCCGCCGCCACCCGCGCCGACTCGCCGTCGCTAGGAGCTCGCGCCAACGACTCGGGCCCGGCCCACCGCCGGGCCCGTGACGTGTCTGCCCGGCGAAGAATGATGACGAAAACGCTCTGGACGAAGCCCGAGGGCGCGGGTTCCAAGGCCCCGGGGGCCTTGCCGGAACGTCTTGCAGGTTACAGTTTCGCGCCGTAGCTTGGCGCCCGTACCATAACCCCGGAGGCGGCATGTTCCATCGCGTTCGTTGGCTCTCCGCCGTTGCGCTCGCCGCTATCGTCCTGCTCCCGCCCGCTGTGTTGCGCGCCCAATCGCAAGCCACCACCGGCATCATCCGCGGTACGGTGACGAGCGCCTCGGGCGAGGCGGTGCCGGGGGCGACGGTCGCGCTGCGCAACACGCGGACCAACATCACCCGCACCACGACCTCGAACGAGCGCGGCATCTTCGTCGCCGCGCTGCTCCCGGTGGGCACCTACGACGTGAGCGCGCGCTCGCCCGGCGCCACGGAGGCGCGCCGCACCGGCGTCGGCCTGCACCTCGGCGAGACGGTCGAGCTGGCGCTCCAGCTCGGCGCGATCCAGCTCGCGGCGATCGAGGTCACGGGCGAACGGCCGCTCGTGGATCCGGCGCGCGTCGAGGCCGCCACGCAGCTCAGCACCGAGGCGGTCGCCGGGCTCCCCAACAACGGCCGCAACTTCCTCAACCTCACCCTGCTCACGCCCAACGTGGCCATCGTGCAGGGCCCCGACGGCGACGAGCTGACGGTCAGCGGCCAGCGCGGCATCTACAACAACATCTCGGTGGACGGGGCCGACTTCAACAACCCGTTCTTCGGCGAGCAGCGCGGCGGCCAGCGCCCGGCGTTCACGTTCAACCTCGACGCCGTGCAGGAAATGGTCGTCGTGTCCAACGGCGCCAACCCCGAGTTCGGCCGCTCGGCCGGCGGGTTCGTCAACGTGCTGACCAAGTCGGGCACCAACGAGCTGCACGGCTCGCTGCACTACTTCGGCCAGAACGACGCCGCTTCGGCGAGCCAGTTCCGCGGCCAGGGCAGCCCCGACTTCACCCAGCACCAGTTCGGTCTCACGCTGGGCGGTCCGGTCGTCCGCGACCGCGCCTTCTTCTTCATCGCCTACGACCAGCAGGTCTACAACCAGACCAAGCAGACCAACGCGAACCGCATCGACCCGCTGCTGCGCGCCTGGATGGACACCGCCTTCGGCGGCGCGCTGGCCGGCGACTACGGCCCGATCGAGAGGACCAACGGCGCCAACGCGCTGCTGGTGAAGCTCGACTGGCGGCTCAACACGATGCACAGCCTGTCGCTCAAGTACAACTACACCAACTCGCGGCAGGAGAACGGCACGTTCGACGTGGACACGTGGGCGCGTAGCGCCAACGGCCTCGAGCGCGACTACTCCCACGCGGTGAACGGCAGCCTGGTCTCGCTGCTCACCTCGTCGATGACCAACGAGTTCCGGTTCCAGTTCGCGCGCGAGTACCGGCCCCGGCCGTACGAGGGGCCGACGTTCCCGGGTACCGACGGCTCGGTGTTCCGGACCAGCGGCCGGCCGTTCCCCGACACGGGGGCGGACTTCGCGAACGGCTACCGCTTTGGGATGCCGTTCTTCCTCCCGATCGACGCCCTCGACCAGCGCATCCAGCTGCTGGACAACCTCTCGTACGTGCGGGGCAACCACCTGTTCAAGATCGGCGCCGAGTTCAACCGGACCAACGAGAACCAGACGTTCATCGGGTTCGCCAACGAGCGGTTCATCTTCGGCAGCGTGGACGGCTTCCTGAACTACGTGGCTCAGGGCCCGACCTACGTCGAGTGCTCGGACGGCAGCTCGAACGCCACTGGAACCTGCCCCGCGGGCACCTCCATCACGGGCCCGCTCCAGTTGTACCTTCAGCTGGCCCCCGTCGTGCCGGGACAGACCGCCCGCGACGTCGGGACCCAGAACCTGATCCAGGTCGAGCTGGCCGGGTTCCTCCAGGACAGCTGGAAGCCGCAGCCCAACCTGACGGTGAACTACGGCGTGCGCTGGGAGGCGCAGATCGAGCCCGACCCGCTCACCGATCCCGGCCAGGTCTTCTTCGCGCCGTTCATCGGCCAGACGATCGGCGGCCGCACCTTCCCGTCGAACGGCAAGATCCCGTCCGACTGGGGCATGATCCAGCCGCGGCTCGGCATCGCGTGGGACATTGACGGCAACGGGCGGCAGGTGATGCGCGCCAACGCCGGGCTGTACCATGCGCGCTCGCCGGGCCTGATCTTCGCCAGCACGCGCACCAGCAACGGCTCGGTCGGCCAGACGATCTTCCGGGCCAGCTTCTTCAACGGGTTCGGCGTCACGCCGCCGACCTACGGCCCGACGCTGCCCGTCCAAGCCGGTGGCACGCCGGACCACCCGAGCGTCTACGTCACCGACGAGAACTTCAGGAACCCGCGCACCATAGCGCTCGGCGCGACCTACGAGCGCCGGCTCGGTGATCGGCTCGCCGGCGCGCTGTCGTATTCGTTCGCCAAGACGGACCGCCTCAACCGGTTCATCGACCGCAACGACGCGGTGTTCGGCAGCCCGTTCAGCGCGTTCCCAGCCAACCCGGCCAACGGGATCGGCCAGCTGTGGACGCTGGAGAGCACGGCGAAGTCGCAGTACCACGGCTTCACGCTCTCGCTGAGCGGGAACCTGACGCGGCGGGTGGAGTTCCAGGGGAACTACACGCTCAGCTTCGACAAGTCGGACGACGACAACGAGCGTGACCCGTTCAGCTTCCGCTACGCGCAGGCCGACAGCCTGCAGCGCGAGTACAACTGGTCGGACCGCGACCAGCGGCACCGCGTGAACCTGTGGGTGCTCGAGCACCTGCCGTACGGGATCGAGCTGAACCACCGCATAAGCTACTACTCGGCGCAGCCGACGTCGGCGAGCTGCGGTCCCTGGACCGCCAACCCGTTCGCACCGCCGGCGGGGCAGCCCGCCACGTCGCCCGCGGACCGGATCTGCGCCGACGGGCACATCATCCAGCGCAACACGCTCCGGAAAGACAACGCCCACTTCCAGTGGGACCTGCGGATCTCGCGCGCGTTCCCGGTCGGCCGCGGCAGCGTCGAAGCGCTGATCGAGGTGTTCAACGTCACCAACACCTTCAACCTCCGGAACCCGAGCGCGCCGGCGCTGCTGTTCAATTTCGACGGCACGATCCGCTCGGGCCTCGGCGATCCGCGCAGGGTGCAGGCGGGGTTGAGGTGGGCGTTCTGAGGGGTCTTAGGTATTAGGTCTTAGGTCTTAGGTCTTAGTGAAGGGCCCGGTGCAAGCCGGGCCCTTCGCCTGCCGGCGACAGCCTGCCTGCCTACTGCTGCGCCGGTCTCGAGGCCGGTACCATCAGGTGCGCATACGGAGTTCCTGCGTACATCACCCACGGCCCGCTGGCCGTGCGCGTCGTCGGCAACCCCGCGAACGCCGCGCGCGGGTTCGGCATGAAGATAACCACGGTCGGCGGGTTCACGAGCCACTGCTGCCCGGAGTCGGGCGCCAGCTTGAACGGGTCCGTGTCGCTCGCATTCTGGCCGCCCTGGAGCATGTAGCCGACGCCCATCGCCGCGAGCCGCGGCGGCTGGTGCTTCGACCAGGCCTCAAACCACTTCATCGTCTCCTCGTCGGCGCAGACCGGGTCGTTGGCCGGCGTGTTGGGATCGTCGGGGAAGCAGCTCCACCCGTTCGTCCCCGCGGCGAGCTGCGGCGGCTGGGCGGTGTCGCTGGCGGGCCAGTCGAGCACCGTCGCGCCCGAGCCGACGTCGAACGGCGCCGCGCTGCGCGCGTTCTGGATCTTCCACTCCGGCGTGCCGGGCGCGGGACCGGGCGGCTCGGCCGGCGGCGGCGCTTCCTTCTTACAGGCGATCACGAGGACACAGGCGAGCAGCGGGACGAGGCGGCGCATTCGGGCTCCTCCTTCTGGGGCGAGGCCGACTATGATACCTCATGCGCTCGGTCCAGCAAGCCCTCGAGGCCGCCCAGGCCCTCCAGCCGCGGCTCAACCCGTTCATCACCGTCACCGCCGAGCAGGCGCTCGCCGCGGCGCCGCCGCGCGGAGCGCTGCACGGCGTCCCGTTCGCCATCAAGGACCTCATCGCGACGGCGGGCGTTCGCACGACCGCCGGCTCGCGCATCCTGAAGGACTGGGTCCCGAAGCGCGACGCGGCGATCGTCCGGGCCATGACCGGCGCAGGCGCGGTGAGCATCGGCAAGACCGGCACCCACGAGTTCGCCTTCGGCACCACC
>CAYHQJ010000158.1:0-4842 GCA_964358595.1 uncultured Gemmatimonadales bacterium | reverse complement strand
ACCAGCGCGGAGTCGTGCGCGCGCAGCGCCTCGTACACGTCGTCCTCGAACCACGAGGCGTGGCGGAACTCGAACGCGGCGCACCACGTCTGCGGCACGAGGGCGAGGAAATCGGCGAGGCGGGGAAGGTCCTTCTTGAGGTTCGGCGGGAGCTGGAACAGCGTGGGCCCGAGCTGCTTCCCCAGCACGGTGGCGGTGCGCAGGAAGTAGCCCAGCTCCTCACCCGCGTCCTTGAGGCGCCTGCGGTGGGTGATCTTCTGCGACGCTTTGAGGACGAACCGGAAGTCCCCGGGCACCTGCGCCGCCCACTGGAGGAGCAGCTTTTCCGTGGGCATCCGGTAGAAGGTGTTGTTGATCTCGACGCTGCCGAACCGTTCGCCGTAGTAGCGGAGCATCCCCTCCGGCTTCATGTCCGCCGGATAAAAGTGCCCCTTCCATTCCTTGTAGGCGAAGCCGCTGGTGCCGACGAGGGCGCGCATGGCGCCACTAACATCGGCGCCCGATCACTCGTAGCGCAATGCCACCATCGGATCGACCCGGGTCGCGCGCCGCGCCGGGATGAACACGGCCAGCAGGCCCGTCGCCGCGAGCGTGACGCTCACGACCGCGAACATGAACGGGCTCTTCGTGTCCACCTGGAAGAGGATGATCCGCAGTCCCTGCGCGAGCAGCACCGCGAGGCCGAGCCCGATCGTGACGCCGAGGCCGACCTGGAGCGCGCCCTGCCGCAGGAACAGCACGAGCACGTCGCGCGCGCCGGCCCCGAGCGCCATGCGCACTCCGACCTCCTGGGTGCGGCGGCTCACCGCGAAGCTCATCACCCCGTAGACGCCCACGGTGGCGAGGAACAGCGCGGCGAATCCGAACACCATGAACAGCGTGCCGAACACGCCGTAGAACCAAACATCCCGGTCGATCGCCTGCTGGAGGGTGCGGGTGAAGTAGGTCGGCTGGTCGGGATCGAGCGCCGCCACCTGCCCGCGCACCGGCTCGGCCAGCGCCATCGGGTTGCCGCCCGCGGCCATCGCGACGCTCAGGAACCGGTAGTCGCCCTGGGCGATCGGCGTGAGGATCACCTCGGGGGTCTCGGTGTCCGTGCCCTGGTACCACACGTCGGGGATCACGCCCACGACGGTCCGCCATGGCTCCTGCGACGTGGACTGGCCGAACCGGAAGCGCCGGCCGACCGGGGAGCCGCCGGGGAAGTACTTGCGCGCGAAGTTGCGGGTCACGACGGCGACCGGCAGCGTGCCGCCGATGTCGCCCGCCCCGAACACCCGTCCCTCGACCGCTCTCAACCGGAACGTCGGGAAGTAGCTGGGCGTGACGGCGACGAAGCGCGCCGTGGGATAGTCGCGGTCGGTGGCGTAGCTCTTTCCCTCGAGCGCGAAGTTCTGCGTGCCGCTGCCAAGCCCCGGGAGCCGGGTGGTGAGCGCGGTGCCCCGGTGACCGGGCATCGCCTCGAGCCGCTGGAGGAGGTCGGTCCAGAACTTCTGGCGGCTCGCCGAGTCGGGGTAGGTGGCCTCGAACAGGCCGATCCGCGTCGTGAACACGTTCCGCGTCTCGATCCCGTAGTCGAAGTTCCGGAGCTTCGCGACGCTCTGGATCATGAAGCCGGCGCCGACGAGCAGCCCGCACGAAAGGGCCAGCTCCGCCACGACCAGCCCCTTGCTGAACTTGCCCAGGTGCATGCCGGAGGAGCCGCGGCTCTCGTCCTTGAGCACGTCGTGGACGTTGAGCCGCGTGGCCTGGAGCGCCGGGACGACGCCCGCGATGAGCGCCGAGAGCACGGTCGTCGCCGCGACGAACGCGAGCACCGGGCCGTCTACCCTGATCATGATCCAGAACGGGGGCTCGGTGTCCGCAAGGGCATTGTTGAAGAGCCGCACGCCGACCCACGCGATCGCGATGCCGAGCAGCGCGCCGAAGGCAGCGAGCACGAGCGACTCGGTCAGGAGCTGCGCCACGATTCGCCGCCGGTTGGCGCCGAGGGCGGTGCGGATTGCGACCTCCTTGGTGCGTGAGGCGGCGCGGGCGAGCAGCAGGTTCGCGACGTTGGAGCAGGCGATGAGCAGCACGCCGAACACGGCGCCCATCATCGTCCACAGCATCCGCGTCGGCTCCTCGCCGATGGCGGATTCGGTGAACGGCATCATGAGCGGCGCGACGCCTTCGTTTTCCTTGGGGTGCTCCTGCGCCAGGCGCCGGCTGGTGGCGCCGAGGTCCTGGAGCGCCTGCGCCTGAGAGACGCCCGGCTTGAGGCGCCCCATCGCTTCGAGGAACTGCCCCCGGCCCCACGGGATCGCGTTGGCATCGAGCCGCAGCGGCAGCCACACGCGGGAGTTCTGGGGGAACAGGAAGCCGCGCGGCATGACGCCGACAATCTCGGCCGTGACGCCGTTGGCGCGCATGGTTTTGCCGACGACGTTCGAGTCGCCCTCGAAGCGGTTCTTCCACAGCTCGTAGCCGAGCACCACGACCGGCGGCCCGCCGACCTGTCCTTCTTCATCCGTGAACGTGCGGCCCAGCATCGCGTTCGCATGGAGCAGCCGGAAGGTGTTGGGCGTCATGAAGGCGCCCTCGTAGCGCTCGGGGCGGCCTTCCGTGCCGCTGACATTGACGGTGCCGTCGTAGAACGCGGCGAGGTCCACGAAGCTGCGCTGTGCCGCGCGCCACTCCGTGTAGTCGTGGATCGGGACGCCCATGCGGTTGATGTCGTGCGTCGGGCGGGTACGCCCCACGTAGATCAGCTGGTTCGATTCCTCGAACGGCAAGCCGCGCAGCAGCGCGCCGTAGTTGATGCTCCAGACGGTGGCCGTCAGGCCCAGCCCGAGGCCGAGGGCGAGGATGGAGATCGCCGCCAGGCCGGGGTGCTTGATGACCTGCCGGAAGCCGTACCTGATGTCCTGGAGCAGGACGTCCATGCCGTGCCTCGGCGCTGGGGGTCACCTTGGCCTACGGGCTGCGGCGCGGCGCGGTTTCGCCGCGGCCGTGCTTGCCGCGACGCGGCGGTGCGCGCATCTTGCCACCCTTGTCCCAGCCAGGACGGTCCCGATGCCGGCCGCCCCAACGTCCGAGCAGCACGGCGCTTGCCTCCGGAACCGTGGCGATCGAGTCGCGCCCCGGGGAGGGGACGACGGTCGTCGCGCGTCTCCCGCTCGACGCCACGTGACCGCGGCCCGCATCCGGGTCCTTATCGCCGACGACCACGCGGTGCTGCGCGCGGGCCTGCGGCTTCTGATCGACGCGCAACCGGACATGCGCGTGGTCGCGGAGGCCGCCGACGGCGCGGGCGCCGTGAGCGCGGCGCGCGAGCACGAGCCCGACGTGGTGCTGCTGGACCTCACGATGCCCGACGGGGGCACCGGCGCCATCGAGCGGAGTCTCGCCGCCGCGCCGCGGACGAAGGTCCTGGTGCTCACGATGCACGACGACCCGGTCTACGCGCGCGCCGCGATGGGCGCCGGCGCGACAGGCTACGTCGTCAAGATGGCGGCGGACACGGAGCTGTTGGCGGCCATCCGCGCGGTGCACTCAGGTCGCGTGTTCATGGACGTCCGCCTGAGCCAGCGCCGATCTGACCCCGAGGCGGTGGCGCCGGTGAGCGCGGCCCTGCCGCCGGCGCGCCTGAGCGCCCGCGAGCGCCAGGTGCTAGTGGGCCTCGGGCAGGGGTTCACCAACCGTGAGATCGCGGAGCGCATCAATGTGGGGATCAAGTCGGTCGAGACCTACCGGCACCGCCTCGCGGTGAAGCTCGGCCTGCGCCGCCGAGCCGACTTCGTGCAGTACGCGTTGCACACCGGACTCCTGACCGAGCAGAGAGCGCCCGAAACGCGGTAGCCGACGCAGCCTGTCGGGAATTCCCTGACATCCGGTTGTACGCCTTTCCCCACTTCCGCCATTCGCCTCGGACCACGAACTTCTACCCCGTCGGAATAGTGCGGGAAGACGCTCTGGCGGCTGCGCGTCGCGCTGCCGACGCGTAGCCCGTTGCCGGAACGCGCGTTGCGGCGGCCATGCCGGCCGTCCCAGCGTGCACTACAACATCGGCGTGCAGCGGCGGGGGCCATCATGGCACAGCCGCTCGACATCCTGCATCTCGAGGACAGCCCGCCAGACGCCGAGCTGGTGCGCGAAGCGCTGCGCGCGGCCGGAATAGAGTGCGCCGTCACGCACGTCACCACAGGTGAAGCCTTTGCCGCGGCCCTCCCGCGGCACCCCGACCTGATCCTCGTAGATCACAACGTTCCCTCGTTCGGCGGGTTCGCTGCGATCGCAGCCGCGCTTGAGCGCGTGCCGGACGTGCCGATCATCATGGTCACCGGCAGCCTCGGCGAGGAAGGCGCTGTGGAGACGCTCCGCCGTGGGGCCACGGACTACGTGCTCAAGGAGCACGTGAACCGGCTCGGCCCCGCGGTCCGGCGCGAACTGGCCGAGGTCGAGGCGCGCCGCCAGCGCGAGCGCGCCGAGCAGGAGTTCCGCGCGGCGTTCGAGGACGCGCCGATCGGCATGGCGCTGGCCGGTCCAGACCGGCGATTCATGCGGGCCAACCGCGCCCTGTGTGCCATTCTTGGTTACACGGAGGCCGAGCTGCGCGAGCTCACGTTCCTCGACGTTGCCCACCCGGACGACCGGGCGATCGGGCTCCGCGACGCGCAGCTCGCGTTCGAGGCCGGCCAGCTGGTTCCGCCGCACGAGACACGCTATGTGCGCAAGGACGGCTCAACGGTCTGGATACAGGTCACGATCTCCCCGATCCGAGGCTGGCCAGGAACGGCCGTTCGAGCGCCCATCCGAGGAGAGCGAGGAACCCAGCGCCAGCCGCGAGCGCGCCTCCGGCGC
>CAYHQJ010000157.1:0-4852 GCA_964358595.1 uncultured Gemmatimonadales bacterium | reverse complement strand
GGGCGATGTCGCGCCCGAGGAAAACGACGCCCATCCCGCCGCTGGCGAGCTCGCGTTCGATCGCGTAGTCGCCGGCGAGCGCCGCGCGCAGCCGCTGGAGCAGAGCCGTCACCTTCGAGCGCCCCCTGGCCCGAGCGGGCCGGTCAGTCGCCCGTAAAGATCCCCGTCCGGACGCCGTCCGCAACTCGCTCCATGTCGGCGCGCAGGGCGCGGTCCCCCGTGAGCCGCGGGACCGCCGCCCGTACCCGGTCGATCGCCCGCTCCAGCGGCGGGCTCGACCGGAGCGGCCGGTGGTGCTCGATCGCCTCGGCGGCGCATACCAGCTCCGCCGCGACCACGTAGGCGAAGCACCACGCCGCACGGCGCGCCTTCCGCGCTGCGGCAGGGCCCATGGAGACGTGGTCCTCGCGGCCCGCTCCGGTGGGCACCGAGTGCACGGAGGCAGGGGCGGCGAGCACGCGCAGCTCGGTCAGCACGTCGGCGACGGCGGTCTGGAGCATCATCAGCCCCGACTCCACGCCTGGCTCGCGCGCGAGGAAGGCGGGAAGGCCGGAGGTGTCGGGGTTCAGCATCCGGTCGGTCCGCCGCTCGCTGATCGCCGCCGCGTCGGCCAGCGCGATGGCGACGAGGTCGAGTGCCTGCCCGACGATCTGCGCGTGGAAGTTGCCGCCGCTCACGATCTCGCCCGTCTCGGGGAAGACGAGCGGGTTGTCGGTCGCGCTGTTGATCTCGATCTCGAGCACCCGGCGCGCATAGGCGAGCGCGTCGCGCGCCGCGCCGTGCACCTGCGGCATGCAGCGCAGCGAGTAGGCGTCCTGCACCCGCGGGTCGCCGACGCGGTGCGACTCGCGGATCTCGCTGCCGGCGAGCAGCGCCCGCAGCCGCGCGGCCGAGGCGACTTGGCCGGGGTGGGCGCGCACCGCCTGGATGGGCTCGGCGAACGGGCCGTCGGAGCCCTTGAGCGCGTCGAGCGACAGCGCGCCCGCGACCTCGAGCGCCTCGAGCCCGTGCTCGGCCTCGAGCAGCGCGAGCGTGCCGATGGCGGAGCAGAACTGGGTGCCGTTGATCAGCGAGATGCCGTCCTTCTCGCGCACCTCGAGCGGCGCGAGCCCCGCCTCGGCGAGGGCGCGCGCGGCGGGCACGACCGCGCCGCCGACCTCGACCTCTCCCTCGCCCATGAGGCCCAGCGCCACGTGGGCCAGCGGCACGAGGTCGCCGCTCGCGCCCACCGAGCCGAACTCCGGCACGACCGGGTGGATGCCGCGGGCCAGGAAGTCGAGCAGCAGCTCGACGCAGCGCGGCGAGCAGCCGGAGTGGCCGTGGGCGAAAGTGTTGGCCCGCAGCAGCATCAGCGCGCGCACCACTTCGCGCGGCATGGGGGCGCCGAAGCCGGAGGCGTGGCTCACGATCACGTTGCGCTGGAGCGCGACGCGCTTCCCCGGCGGGATGACGACCTCGGCGAGCCGGCCGAACCCGGTGGTCACGCCGTAGACGCGCTCGCCCGCGGTGATGTGCTCCTCGACCACACGGCGCGCGGCGGCGAGCGCCTCGCGCGCCCGGGGGGCGAGCACGACGTCGGTCACCTCGCCGTGCGCGACGCGCGCCACGTCCTCGAGCGTCAGCGAATGGCCGTCGATCGCGAGCGGGGTGCCGGCCACCAGTCAGCCCTCCCGGAGCGGGGGCGCCGCGGTGAGCGTCTCGCCGCGCAGCATCGCGGGGTCGCTGCCGAGCCGCAGCCACGCAGCGTCGCGCTGCCTGGCGGTTTCGTACAGCGCCACGATCGCGCCGCCGCTGCCGGCCAGCCGCACCAGGAACGCGTCGGTCCCGCGCACCCGGTCGAGCCAGTGGCCGATCGCCGGCAGCCGGCCCGCGACGACCGGCTCGAAGTCGTTGTGCGACTGGCGCCGCACCTCGGCCCACGAGGTGAGCGAGGCGGAGGGCACCACCGCGGCGAACTCGCCGGTGTGCTCGCCGCCGCGGTCCTTGTCCACCCACGCGTAGGCGTCCGCGGTGCGCACCGGCGCGGGCGGCGGTACGACCAGGAGCGGCAGCGGCGGCAGGGGCGGCAGCGCGAGCAGGCGCTCGCCGCGTCCCCAGCCGAGCGCGAGCGCGGCGCCGGTCAGAAAGAACGGCACGTCGCTGCCGAGGCCCGCGCCGAGCTCCATGAGGTCGCCGGCGGTGAGGCGGTGGCCGAACAGCTGGTTCATCGCGACGAGCGTGGCGGCGGCGTCGGACGAGCCGCCGCCGAGTCCCGCGTTCCAGGGGATCTCCTTGCGGAGCATGATCGCGACGCCGCCCTGCACGCCGGCGGCGCGCAGGTACTGGTGCGCCGCCTTCACGGCGATGTTCTCCTCGGCAGGCCCGAGCGCCGGCGGGGCGCCGGCGAGCGTGACGCCGCTGCCCGTCCGCTCGAGCACCAGCTCGTCGGCGATGCTCACCAGCTGGAACAGCGACTCGATCGTGTGGTAGCCCCTCGCGTCGCGGCCGAAGATCCGCAGCCAGAGGTTGATCTTCGCCGGGGCGGTGACGACCAGCCGCTGGCTCACGCGCGCCGCACCCCGCGGCGCAGCTCGCGCAGCGAGAGCCCCGTGCGCGCCAGCACCACGAGGCCGATCACCGTGATCGGGATGAACCAGCCGAGGTGCACGCCGACGGCGAAGCTCACCGAGCTTTCGGGCGGCACCCCGTACAGGCTCAGTGAGGCGCGTGCGGTGCCCTCGAAGACCCCCCAGAACCCCGGCGAGGACGGGATCGCTACGCCGAGGGCGGTGATCCCCTGCAGCAGCAGCGCCGCGGTGGGCGCCAGCCCCCTGATGTTGAACGCGCGGAACGCCACGACGTACGACGCGGCGTTCACGAACCAGACCGCGAACGACCACACCAGCACGCGCGCCGCGTCGCGCGGGGAGCGCAGCACCGCGAGGCCGGCGGTGACGTTGTGCAGCTGGCGCAGCACGAAGTCGGCGGCGCGGTGCGGGAGGACGCGACGCGCCAGGCGGTCCGCGAAAGCGAGCGCACGCTCCTGCGCGTGGACGAAGACGAGCAGGCCGACGAGCACGGCCGCGAAGCCGGCGCCCGCCCAGGTCGCCAGCGCCGAAAAGGTCACGTCGGTGCCGCCGATCCGGGCGTCGCTGGGGAAGCCGGGTGCGGCGATGGCCAGCGTCATGAGGAAGATGATCACGAGCCCGTCGAAGACGCGCTCGACCGCGACGGTGGCCAGCGCCGTCGTGAACCGGGTGCCGATGAGCGCCTGGGCGGCATAGGCGCGCACGACCTCGCCGGCGCGCGCGGGGAGCACGTTGTTCGCCATGAACCCGATCGCGATGGCGCGCCAGACCGGCTTCAGCGGCGGCAGCGCCCCGTTCCCGCCGAGCATGATGCGCCAGCGGACGGCGCGCAGCGGGAACGTGCACGTTACGATCAGCGCGCTCGCGACGTAGAGGCCCCAGTGCACGCGGCGCAGGGCCGCGCCGACCTGCGCCAGGTTGACGTCGTGCACGGTCCACACCAGAAACGCGAGCGAGATCGCGATCCCGAGGACGGCTTGCCAGACGCCGCTGCCCGGGCGGCCGGCGGCCGCCGGCGCCTCAGCGACCGGCGCCGAGGCCAAGTTCGACGAGATCGAGCACCTCACTCAGCAGGGCGTGGAAGCGGGCGTCGCCGTTGGCGGCATCCGCCGCCGCGACCAGCTCCGGCTTCAGCTCCAGGATGCGCCGCAGGGCGCGCTCGCCGCCGTAGAGCAGCGACTCGATCGGGACCACTTCAGGCTCCGCCGCGGTGGGAGCCAGCGCCTCGATCGGCACGATCGGCGGCTCGGCCTCGACGGCCGGCGCGCTCGCCGCCACCGCGGCGACGCGCTCGGCACCCGGCATCCCGGTGCCGCCGGCGAGCAGCTCGTCGATCCCGCCGAGCGGCAGGCCGCGCTCGGCGATCAGCTGCTCGAAAGTGAGGTACGACGTGGCGAGGCTCGGCTCGACGACGACGTAAGGAGCCGCGGGCGGCAGGGGCCGCGTGGCGCGCACGCGGGGCGCCTCGACCGGCGCGGGTGCGACCTCGACTGGCGCCGGCGCAGCCTCGGCCGGCGGTGCGGAAGGCGCGGCCTCGAGCGCGGCGAGCCGTTCGGCGGCCTGCACGACCCGCTCGGCGAGCACCTGCTCGTCGCCGCTCTGCACGGCGCACAGCGCGTCCGCGGCGTCCCGGATCGCCGTCGCGAACGCGTCCGGTGCGCCGGAGGCCGCCCCGCGCCCGATGGCGTCGCGCGCCGCCTCGGCGAGCCTGCCCAGGGCGCCGGTGAGCGGAGCGCCCGCGGCCCCGATCATCGGCCGCAGGTGGGCGGCGATCCCGAACAGGCGCAGGTCGCGCTGCACCGACGACGTCGCGCGCCGCAGTTCCGTGGTGGTGGCCAGGAGGAACTCGCCCTGGCTCACCATCTCGACCCGCGTGAAGCCGGCGAGCGCGGCGGGCGGGCGGCCCTGCTGCACGACGTGCGGCCCCGCGTCGTCGTAGAACAGCGACTCGATCGGCACGGTGCTGCCGGTGAACACGGCGAGGAGCCGCGCCGCGAACGCGTTCGCTTCCTCGCTCTCGCCGGTCGGGCGTCCCGCGTCCACCACCTCGCGCGCCACGCGCGCCAGTGCGGTCGCCGCAGCGTCGAAGACCGGCGGCACGTCGGCGCCGGCGGGCCCGGCGGCCGCGTGGACCTCCTTCACCGCGCCCTCGACCGCAGCGAGGATTTCGGCGAGCGGGGGCAGGTCGTTGATCACCGCGACGCCGCGCAGCGCCGCCATCGCCGGCAATACCGTGCGCTCGCGCTCGGTAGTGCGCAGGCTGGTGCGCTCCCGCACGGCGCGCA
>CAYHQJ010000156.1:0-4975 GCA_964358595.1 uncultured Gemmatimonadales bacterium | reverse complement strand
GGGCGCGGGCGGCCGCCTCCAGGCTGTCCTTGCGCGCCTCGAATTCGGCGCGCAGCACGCGCGCCACGGCCACCGAGTCGGCGTGCTCTTTCGGCGTGCGCGAGAACATGTGCCGGCCGTCGGGCCGGGCCACGAAGAAGTAGAGGTTGTGCGCCTGCGGGTTCAGCGTCGCCTCGAGGCTCGCGCGCCCCGGGTTGCCGATCGGCCCCGGCGGCAGGCCCGGGTGGAGATACGTGTTGTAGGGGGAGCGCGTCTTGAGGTGGCGGAACAGCACGCGGCGGACCGGCTTGTCGAGCGCGTAGATCACCGTGGGGTCGGCCTGCAGCAGCATGCCCCGGCGCAGCCGGTTCAGGTATACGCCCGCGATCTTGCGCCGCTCCGAAGGAATGCGCGCCTCGGCCTCGACGATGCTCGCCAGGGTGATCGCCTGGTGCCGCGTGAGGCCCAGCTCCCCCGCCTTGCGGTCCCAGCTCGTGTCCCACAGGGCGAGGAACTGCCTGGCCATGTGCGTGATGAGGTCGCGCGGCGTGTCGTCGTACGCGATGCGGTAGGTCTCCGGCAGCAGGTACCCCTCGAGCGGCTCCTTGACGCCGCGCGGCACCGCAACGCCGAGCTGGGCGCCGAGCGCCGAGTCGCGCGCCGCCGCGAGGAACGAGTCGCGGATCGCGCTCTGCACCGAGTCGCGGGCCAGGCGCAGGCTGGCGGAGGCGAGGTCCGCGATCTCGGCGACCGTGAGTCCCTCGGGGACGGTGAAGTAGATGTCGTCGGTCCGGCCCGATCGCAGGGCCGCTACGATGGTGCTCCATCGCTCACCGACGGGGAATTCGTAGCGGCCGGGGCGGATGCGCCTGGCCAGGCCAAGCAACCGCGCGTACCAGCGAAAGCCCGCCCGACCTGCCACGATCCCGTGCGCGGCCAGCGTGTCGGTCACCGCCAGGAGCGACGCCCCGCGCGGGATGTACACGTGCTCGCGGCGCGCGTCGGGAGCGGGGCCGGCGCACGAGAGCCAGAGGCCACACAGCAGCGGGAGACCGAGGGACCGGGGGACCGGGGGACGGAACATCCTACGACCCATCGGTCCCCCGCTCCCTCGGTCCCCCGGTCTCCGCTCTCGCCTGGGCGTCCAGCCACGACTGGAGGATGACCACCGCCGCCATCTGGTCGATCCGCCCGCGCGAGTCGCGGTCCTTCACGCCCGCCTCCCGCGCCGCCCTGAGTGCCCGCGCGGTGGAGAGCCGCTCGTCCCAGAACGTGACCGGCCGCCCGGAGCGCCGCACCAGCGCCGCGCCGAAGTCGCGCGCGGCGCGCGCGGCCGCTCCCTCTTCGCCTTCGGGCGTGAGCGGGAGGCCGACGACCACTTCCGCGATGTCGTGCCGGGTGATGAGGGCAAGCACGGCGGCGACCGGTGCGCGCTGCTTGGGGCGCCGCGTCAGCGTTACCAGGGGCTGGGCGATCAGGCGGGAGGGGTCGGACACCGCGACGCCGAAGCGCCGCTGGCCCCAGTCGACGGCGAGCACCCGTCCCGTCCCACCGCCGTCGGACACGCGGGGCGCTACCCCTGCGCCATCGTCGCGTAGAACTCCTTGTTGTTCTTCGTCCGCTTGAGCCGCTCGAGCAGGAACTCGATCGCCTCGACCGGCGGCATGTCGGCCAGGAACTTCCGGAGCAGGTAGACGCGGTTCAGCTCATCGGGGGGCAGGAGCAGCTCCTCCTTGCGGGTCTGCGAGCGGTTCACGTCGATCGCCGGCCAGGTGCGCCGCTCCGCGATGCGCCGGTCGAGCACGATCTCGAGGTTGCCGGTGCCCTTGAACTCCTCGAAGATCACCTCGTCCATCCGGCTGCCGGTCTCGATCAGCGCGGTGCCGATGATCGTCAGCGAGCCGCCGCCCTCGATGTTCCGCGCGGCGCCGAAGAACCGCTTCGGCTTGTGGAGCGCGTTCGCGTCCACGCCGCCCGAGAGGATCTTGCCCGAGTGCGGCACGACCACGTTGTGGGCGCGCGCCAGGCGGGTGATCGAGTCGAGCAGGATCACGACGTCCTTGCCGTGCTCGACCAGGCGCTTCGCCTTCTCGATCACCATGTCGGCCACCTGCACGTGGCGGTCGGCCGGCTCGTCGAAGGTCGAGGAGATCACCTCGGCCTTCACGTTCTCCTCCATGTCCGTCACTTCCTCCGGTCGCTCGTCGATGAGCAGCACGATGAGCACGATCTCGGGATGGTTCTCGGTGATCGAGTTGGCGAACTTCTGCAGGAGGATCGTCTTGCCGGCCTTCGGCGGCGAGCTGATCAGCGCGCGCTGTCCCTTGCCGATCGGGGCGAGGATGTCGAGCACCCGCATCGAGAGGTCGCCGTCCTTGCGCTCGAGGAGGATGCGCTGGTCGGGGTAGCGCGGCCGCAGGTTGTCGAACGCGATGCGGTGCTTCGCCTTCTCCGGCTCGTCCCCGTTGACGATCTCGACCTTAAGCAGCGCGAGGTAGCGCTCGCCCTCCTTGGGCGGCCGCACCTGGCCGAGGATCGAGTCACCCGTGCGCAGATCGAACCGCTTGATCTGGCTCGGGGAGACGTAGATGTCGTCGGGCCCGTAGAGGTAGTTCCAGTCGGGGCTGCGCAGGAACCCGTAGCCCTCGGGCAGGATCTCCAGCACGCCCTCCCCACGCAGCACCGTGTCGGAGTCGAGCAGGTTCTGCTCGATGCGGAAGATCAGGTCCTGCTTCCGCATGCCGGAGTAGTTGGTGATGTTCAGCTCTTCCGCCATCGTGTGTAATTCCGCGACGGATTTCTTCTTCAGCTCGGCGATATCCACGGGCAGGGAACTCCGGAGGTGGTGCGGGAGGCGGAAGACGTCGGGTCTTCGGCCGGGTCGTCGCTCATTGTGCGATGGTTAGCGCCCGGGTTCGGCTCCGGGCAATGACGGCAATGACGTGGATTGATTTCGGGGTTGGATTTCTGGGCGTCGCGGAAGCTACAGGCCCCCCCGCCGGTGGTCAAGAGGGGATTGCGGGAACGGCGTAACTCCTTATATTGCTTCAAACTCGGAGACTCTGAGAGGTGCGCTCCGGGTTCGGGCACCCTGTACGCAGTCTTCAGACGCGCAGCCGCGCAGACGCGCAGAGGGACGATCCGATGCCGCTACCCCAGGTCAGGCCGGTGGCGCCTGAGCCGTCCGAACCGCTTCTCCACGATCTCGCTCCCCTGAAAATCGAAGCCACCGTCGTCACCGTGCGGCTCGCGGTGCGCCGCAGCGACGACGGGATCTGGCGCGCCCGGCTCCACTTCCTCGAGGCCGGCGCCGGCTCCGAGCGCATCACGGCCGAGATCTTCTGCGCGACGAGCGAACAGGACCTCTGGCAGTCGGTGCGGGACTTGCGCGACCACCACCTCCGCGATCTCTTCCGGTCGCTCGCGACCTGAGAGGGCAGCATGTCGGGTGACCAGGACGAGATGCGCAGATTCCGGCACGACCTGGCCAACCCGCTGGCCGCCCTGCTCGCCGAGACCCAGCTCCTCCTGCTGAACGAAGCGTCGCTCGACCCCGAGACGGTGCAGGGACTGCGCGAGATCGAAGCGCTGGCGCGGCGCATGCGGGACATGCTTGCCGCGACCAAGCCCCCCGCCTAGGCGCGCGGCCGCGCGCGCGATCCCGTCGTGGACCCGCTGACCATCACCACGCGTGACGACCTCCGCGCTTGGGACGTGCCGTCCCGGGTGCCACTGCTCGTGCTCCGCTCGACCCACGTGTTCCCCCTCGGCGTGACCGCAGCGCAGGTCACCGGCACCGGCGACGTCGCGGCGGTGCGCGCGCTCTCGACGCGGCGCCCGATCGTGGTGGTCGTGCGCGCCGACACGCCGGCCCCCGCCGCCGCGGAGCTGGCGGGGCGCGTCGGCGTCGCCGCGATCGTGCTCGACCGCATGAACCTCGCCGCCGACGCGGTCCAGGTGACGCTGCTCGGCAAGCACCGCGTGACGATCGAAGCGGTCGAGCCCGGCGAGGCGGGCAGCGTCGCGCGGATTAGCCCGCTGCTCGAGCCCGAGGAGGAGCACGACGCGCTGACCAGGCAGGTCGGCGCCGTCCTCCGCCACGCCGCGGTGCTCGCGGCGCTCGACCCGGCGGTGGGCCCGGAGCTGGTCGAAACGCTCGAGGCGAACGCCGAAGACCCGAGCCACTTCGCCGACCTCGTCGCAGCGCAGCTCCCCTTCACGCTCGCCCAGCGCGACGCCATCGTCGCCGAGCCGAGCACCCTCAGGCGGCTCCGCTCGCTCGCCGACGGGCTCACGATGGCGATCGAGCGCGCGCTCGTGAAGCGGGACGTGGACCGGCTCACCGTGCAGCAGATGGACAAGAGCCGGCGCGAGTTCCTGCTGCGCCAGCAGCTCGAGGCGATCCGCACCGAGCTGGGCGACGACCGCGCCGGCGAGCTGCGCGAGCTGCGCGAGCGGCTCGAGGCTGCGGGGCTGCCGGAGACCACCCGCGCCGAGGCGCTGCGCGAGATCGAGCGGCTCGGGCGGCTGGTGCCGGCCTCCGCGGAGTACCAGGTCGCGCGCACCTACCTCGATTGGGTGCTCGACATGCCCTGGAGCGCCGCGGTCGAGGAGCGCCACCCCGATCCCGCGGCGGTGCGCGCGGTGCTGGACGTGGGGCACCTCGCCCTCGACGAGGCGAAGACGCGCATCGTCGAGTACCTCGCCGTGCGCCGGCTCGCACCGGACGTACGCACGCCGATCCTCTGCTTCGTCGGCCCGCCCGGCGTGGGCAAGACCTCGCTCGGACGCGCCATCGCCGAGGCGCTCGCCCGGCCGTTCGGCCGGATGAGCGTGGGCGGCGTGGACGACGAGGCGGTGATCCGCGGTCACCGCCGGACCTACGTCGGCGCGATGCCCGGGAAGATCGTGCACGAGCTGCGAAGGCTGAAGGCCAAGAACCCGGTGCTGATGATCGACGAGATCGACAAGCTCGGCGCGGGCGGTTTCCACGGCG
>CAYHQJ010000155.1:0-5083 GCA_964358595.1 uncultured Gemmatimonadales bacterium | reverse complement strand
GTCGCCTTGAGCACGTCGGTCTCGAACCACTCGTCGAGAAAATCGGCCGCGCTCATCGTCATCAGCTTGTAGAGGGCGTGGAACCGCTCGGCGCCGAGCCCGCGGAAGTGCCGCCCGAGGCGCAGCAGGCCGAGCAGATCCCCCGGGCTCAGCGACGTGGGGTCCGGGGGCACCATGCCGAGGATCGGCTTCACGGCCCGCGCCATGTGATGCATCAGCAGGCCGTACTCGTCGTAGGCCTCCGCGTCCCGCGGCGAGTGGCGGCACAGCTCGCGCCGGGTCTGGTCGTGGTCGGACCACTGGGCGAGGTAGTCGCCGTCCGGCAGCGGCGTGAGCGTGCTCTCGAGCGGCAGGACGTGGAGGCCGTGGCCCGGCAGATCGAGATCGCGGATGATCTCCGGGCGCAGCAGGCTCACCACGTACGAGTAGACCGAGAACTTGAAGCCCGGAAACACCTCCTCGGTGACCGCGGCGCCGCCCACGCGTTCGCGCCGCTCGAGCACGAGGACCCGCTTCCCGGCGCGCGCCAGGTAGGCCGCGTTGATCAGCCCGTTGTGGCCGCCGCCGATGACGATCGCGTCGTAGGTCTGCGGCATGGTGCGCCTAGGCCCGCTTGCGCTCGGGATTGTAGAACGGCGTCCTGACGACGCGTGCGGACGCGAGGTTGCGCCGGTGCTCCACCGTCACCTCCATGTCCACCCGCGTGCCGGGCGCGGCGTAGCCGGACCGCAGGTGCGCCAGCGCGATGTACTTCTTGAGCAGCGGCGACCAGCACCCGCTCGTCGCGTAGCCGACCTGCTCGGAGCGCGCCGCGGCGTAGACCGGGACGCTGGTGCGCCAGGCTACGGTCGGAAGCCGCGGCGCCAAGCCGACATCGGCGTACAGCCGCTCCAGCGAGTCCCAATCCACCTCGAGCCCGACGAGCTGCCAGGCGGGCCCACGCCGCACCTCCACCGCCAGCGCGCCCCGGCCGACGAAGTGCTCCTTCTCGAGGCTCACGGTCCAGCCGAGATTGAGCTCGAACGGGGACGACTTCTGGCCCTCGATCAGCGCCCGGTGGGCCGAGACGTAGTCCACCTCGATGAGCATCAGCCCCGCCTCGATCCGCGCCACGTCCAGCGCCAGGATTCCCGCCGGGGTGAGGCCGTAGGGCGTGCCGGCCTCGATCACCGCATCCCACAGCGCGAGGGCGCGCGCGGCATCCACCCAGATCTCGTAGCCGAGGTCGCCGGTGTAGCCGGTGCGCGAGATCGTGACCGGCATGCCCCGCAGCGTCGCCGCGGTCAGCCGGTAGTACTTCAAGCCGGCCAGATCCCCGTCGGTCAGCTGTTGGAGGATGGTCCGGGCGTTCGGACCCTGGAGCGCGAGGGCCGCGGTGGACTCCGACACGTCCTCGATCGCGACGTCGAGCCCCGCCGCGTTCTCGTGGAGCCAGCGCACGTTGGGGTCGGCGGAGGTCATGCGGAAGCGCTGCTCGTCCAGCCGCGAGATCGTGCCGTCGTCGATCACCTTGCCGGCGGCGTCGCACCACGGCGTGTAAAGCACCTGGCCGACCTTGCAGCGCGCGACGTCGCGCGTCACGACGCGGTCGAGCAGGCGCTCCGCGTCCGGTCCGGTCACCAGGTACTTGTAGAGCGGCGAGACGTCGAGCAGCGCGGCCGAGCTGCGGATCGCGTGGTACTCGCGGTCGTGCTGCAGCTCGTACGAGCTGGCAACCACGTAGCCGGCCCAGCGGCGCCACGCGTGGCTCACGCACAGGGCCGAGGTGCGCGGGTGGAAGGGGGTGGTCTTCAGCATGCGACCTCAAGACTACGGCATGGACGCTTGCGGCGGAAGCCGGTGCGGGCCAGCTTACCCGCCCATGCACGCACCCTTCGACATGGGCCTCATCCAGCGCGGCGCGCGATTGCGCCGCAGCCCCTTCTTCGAAGCCACGCAGCGCTGGGGGGCCCGCGCGTACACCGTCTACAACCACATGCTGTTCCCCATCAACTTCGACGATCTCGAAGCGGAGTACTGGCACCTGATCAACCACGTCACTCTGTGGGACGTGTCGGTCGAGCGGCAGGTGGAGATCACGGGGCCCGACGCGTTCAAGTTCACGAACATGCTGACCCCGCGGGACCTGGACACCTGCGCCGTCGGCCAGGGGAAGTACGTGGTCATCACGGCGGGGGACGGCGGCATCATCAACGACCCGGTGCTCCTGCGCCTCGGTGAGAACCACTTCTGGCTCGCGCTGGCCGACAGCGACGTGCTCCTGTGGGCGCGCGGCGTGGCGCTGAGCTGCGATCTCACGGTGACCATCACCGAGCCCGACGTCTCACCGCTGCAGCTCCAGGGCCCCAAGGCCAAGCCCGTGGTCCAGACCCTGTTTGGCGAGGGGGCGATGAACCTCTCCTATTACTGGTTCCTCGAGACGTCGCTGGACGGCATCCCCGTCGTGGTCACACGCACCGGATGGTCGGGCGAGGTCGGCTACGAGATCTACCTGCGCGACGGCAGCCGGGGCGAGGCGCTGTGGGAGCGGATCATGGAGGCGGGCAAGCCGCACGGCATCCGGCCCACCGGTCCGTCCGACATCCGCCGCATCGAGGCCGGGATCCTCAACTGGGGCGCCGACATCACGCTGGACAACAACCCGTACGAGGTCGGCCTGGAGCGGCTGGTGCACGAGGACAAGCCGGCCGACTACATCGGCCGGGACGCGCTCAGGCGCATCAAGGCTGCGGGCGTGCAGCGCAAGCTCGCCGGCGTGGAGATCGCCGGCGACCGCATCGAGTTCAACACCACCAGATGGCCGGTGCTGGCCGGCGGTCGCCCGGTCGGCCACATCACCTCGGCGATCCACTCGCCGCGCCTCAAGAAGAACATCGGCTACGCGATGGTGCCTCTCGCGCACGCGGCGCCGGGAACGCGGCTCGCCGTCGCCGTCACGGGCGTGGACGAGCGGCCCGCCGTCGTGGTGCCGAAGCCGTTCGTGGATCCAACGAAGACGATCCCGAAGGGCTGACGCGCGCACCCACAACGCACCCCCCGTTGAAGATGCGATAGACTACGGCACGCCACCCGCCGGGGAAAGCTCCCGGGCTACGGGCCCGGCGCCGCCGCGGCCAGCTCCCGGACGAGGCTCGCGGCGAGCTGGCGACTCAGCTGAGCGTAGATTTTCGCCACGTCGTGGGCCGAGAGCCCCACCACGACCTGCCGGCGCCCGCGCGGGAGGGCGAACCGGCTGGTCAGCACCTGGGCCGCCGTGGCGACCACGCGCGTGGTGTCGGCGGCATCCACCAGCGCGATCCCGACCCGTGCCTCGTACGCCTGCGCCGGCCGACCGCCCTCTTCCGCCCGCACCGGCGGCAGGAACCGCGCGCCCACCCGCGCCAACAGTGCAGGCTGCGCGGTTTCCGCCGTCAGCAGCTGCGCCGCCCCGGCGGCGCTGAAGCTGCCGCCCCCAAACTCGCGCTCGCGCACCACGGCCAGCTCGCCGAGAACCTCGGTCGGCTCGAGGACCGCGAACGCGCGCGAGTCCGCCAGCGCCGTCTGCACGATCTCGCCGAGCAGCGCGGAGGGCACCTCGATCTCCCCGCGCACCTCGGCGCGCTGCACCTGCACCAGCGGCCGCGAGCCGGCGCCCTCACCGCTCCGGGCCGCCGTGCGGAACCGGCCGCCGGCCAGCGGACGTACCGGCGCGCCGATGGGCAGGGCCTCCGCCGCCCTGCCGCTCTGCCGCACGATGCGCAGCCGCACCGCCGGGACCTCGACGCGCCCCAGGGATCGGTGGGTGACGGGATCGAGCACCTCCTCGCCGTCCGTCCACAAGGTGACGATGCTCCCCGACGCCAGGGAACCGCTTCCGCTCAACGCGAGGCCCGCGCTGCCGTCGCCGCGCACCTCGCGCACCACGCCCTCGACCGCCACGGGGGCGTACTCGGCCGCGACCCGACGTCCGATCTCGCCCATCGTCCGCTGAAGGAGATTCCGGTAGCTGACCGCGAGGTCCAGCTCGCGCTCACCGGAGCGTACCCGCTCCTGCTGGCTGCCCTCGACGTAGGTGGCGTAGAACAGCTGGCCGGTGCGGACGTCATAGAAGGACAGGTCCACGCCGACCTTGAGGATGTAGTAGGTGGCGCCGTCGGGGCCCTCCTCCGACAACGCATCGGCGCGGCTGATGACCGCGCGCACCAGGAAGTCGGGGATCACCCGCTGGCCCGCGAGGTCCTGCGCGCGACCGGTGGCCAGCTCGAGGCGCTCCTGCTCCGTGACCAGCCCGCCCGCCGCGAGCGGCGGCAGGAAGTTGAGCCCCGGCGCGCCTTCCGCCAGGCTCTCGTGCAGCCAGTAGATGAGCGTCGCCTCGGGGAGCACGTACTCCGTTTGCACCAGCCCGGGCCGCTGCGCGACGCTCGCCACCATGTGCGAGAAGCCGCTACTTCCCGCCACGCGGTTGAGCCCCGGGCTCGACGCCAGCAGCCCCACCCAGGCTCGGCGAGGATCGTCCGACAGCGGGCGCGCGGCCACGGAGACGCTGCGCTGGACCTGCTCAACCCGCGTGATCCCGACGACCTGACCGCCGGCATCCCTGATTTCCAGTCGCGCGCCTTCACGCAGGCCCGCCGTCTCCCCGCCGGCGAGCGCGAGCCGTCCGTCGGCGAGTTGCTGGGCGATCCGCGTCGACACGCCCGGCCGGTAGCGCGCGCGCACCCGCGCCACCAGCTCGCGCACCGTGCCCGCCAGCGTGGCCGCGAACGCCTCCGACACCTCGCCGGGCGTGAGGTCCGCGCCGGCGTCCTTGCGGATGTTGGTGCTCCCGGTCAGCTCCTGGATGTGATAGACCTCGCCCGTGGCGGCGTTGAAGAACTCCACCATCACGGTGGTGCTGACCAGGTGCTCGGTGGTGAGCGCCTTGTCCACCCGCTCGATGTCGGCCCGCGTCACGAAGGCCCGGGCCGAGATCCGGGATCGCAGCTCGGCGCGCGCGACGAGCCCGGTGTCGGCCCCCAGGGGGACCATGTCGAGGACCGGGACCGTCGCGAGCTCGGCGTGGAGGGCGGCGCGCTGCCGCGGCTCGTCGAACACCTGGAGAAAC
>CAYHQJ010000154.1:0-5134 GCA_964358595.1 uncultured Gemmatimonadales bacterium | reverse complement strand
GGGCCCGGGCCCTCGACCATCACCTGCACGTCGTGCTCCCAGGCCTTCAGCGTGAGATCGCCCAGCACCTTCAGCTCGGCGAGCTGCGCCTTGTCGGTCGCGTCCGCCAGCGAGCCGGGCCGCAGGCTGTCGCCCAGCGAGAGCGTGACGTCATAGGCCGCCGCGATCTCGCAGATCTCGTCGAAGTGCGCGTACAGGAAGTTCTGCTCGCGGTGCGCCACCATCCACGCCGCCAGCAGCGAGCCGCCGCGGCTCACGATCCCCGTCACCCGCCCCATCGTGAGCGGCAGGTGCTCGAGCAGGATGCCGCAGTGGATGGTCCAGTAGTCCACGCCCTGCTGCGCCTGGTGCTCCAGATTATCCAGGAACATCCGCGGCGTGATGTCGGGGACGTCCTTGACCTCCTGGACCACCTGGTAGATCGGCACGGTGCCGATCGGCACCGTGCTCGCGGCGACGATCGCCGCGCGGATCTCGTCGATCCCGCCCCCGGTCGAGAGGTCCATCACCGTGTCGGCGCCGAAGTGCACGGCGAAGTGGAGCTTCTCCAGCTCCCCCTCGACGTTCGACGTCACCGCCGAGTTGCCGATGTTGGCGTTGATCTTCACCGCGGCGACGGTGCCGATCCCCATCGGGTCAAGCTTGCCTTTCAGATGGTTGACGTTCGCCGGGATGACCAGCCTGCCGCGCGCCAGCTCGCCGCGCACGAGCTCGGGCTCGAGCTCCTCGCGCTCGGCGACGCGGCGCATGGCGGGGGTGATCTCGCCCGTGCGGGCGTGGTGCATCTGGGTCACGCGGGGGCGCATCGTCGTGCTCCTCGGCTCGGACGCGAAAACGCCTCCCCTAGGGGCAGGGGGCCCTGGGGAAGCGTCCTTGAGCCTGTGGGTGACTCCCTACGCCGGTCTTAACCGGGTCAGGTTCAAAGGGTGTGATCTCAGCCCGCCGGAGCGGGCACCCCTGTCTCCCGGCAATCTAGAGTGCGCCGCCCGGGATGCAAGCCGCCCAGTCAGTTCGTCCGTGCCGGAATTGGCGGACCCGACTGGATCCTGAGCGAGTCGCGGTCCACGATCCCCACCGGGATCGGAATCAGTGGCGGCACGTTGTCGCCGCGGAGGCGCGCCGCCACCGCCTCGACCGGCGCGCCGTCCGGTCACGGCGCCCAAAGTACCGCCCTGCGACTATCCGCGCACGACGCCGGACGTCTGCCACGCGAGCAGGGCGCCGAGGCCCGCGAGCACCACCGCCGAAACACGCTCGACCAGCGCGAGAGCGCGCGCCGTGACGAACCGCCGGCCCCAGGCGACGATGCCGGCGGCCGCGAGACTGAACACGACGGCGCCGAGCGGGATGCCGGCGTAGAACGCGCCCCGCAGCGCCGTCTCGCCGCTCCCATGCCGCGGCCCAACCGACGCGATGAGCGCCATCAGCACGAGGATGGCCTGCGGATTCGAAAGACAAAGCAGCGCGCCGACCCAGAAGTCCCGGCCCGGCCGCGCTGGAGCACCCGCGATCACGTCCGCCGCGCGCCGCGAGCTGCGGAAGGCGTCCCACGCGAGCCACCAGAGCACCAGGACGCCGGCCAGCCCGATCGCCGCGCGCCACGCGGGTCGGGCGAGGATCAACTCCGCGCCGAGCACCGCGCAGGCGAGCCACACCAGGTCCCCGACGATCGCGCCGAGCGAGACGAGCAGCGCCGCCTGAAAGCCGGCCGCCAATCCCCGTCGTACGATCTGGACGTTTACCGAGCTGACGGGGAGGCAGTAGACGAAACCGGCCCCGATGCCGGCCAGGAGCGCGAGCACCACGGCCAGAAGCTACCCGCGCGCGCGACTCGCGCGCCATCGGCGCGCGATGTACCATCGAAGCATGCTCGCCGTCCTCGTTGCCGCCGTGCTCTCCGCACCGTCGCCGCAGGACACGGCGCTCGACGTGCCCGTCTACCAGAACGAGACCTTCGGCATCGCGCTCCCCCGCCCCTTCGACGACTGGGTCTTCGAGCCCGCCACGAGCCGCGGCACGACTACCGTGATCTTCCACCCGCGCGACGCGTCGCTGCGCGACCAACTGTGGGGCGCCCTCGTCCTCACCACGTTCAACCGGGACGTGCCCCTCGGACAGGTGGCCGACCAGCGGGTCCTGACCTCGTGGCAGCCGACGCTCGGCACGTCGTTCACGCTCCTCACTCGCGATTCGATCAGCGTGCTGGGACTGCCCGCCATCCACGTGGTCATGGGCGGGTCCATCGAGCGCGCGGTGCTCGACGTCGAGGAGTACCTCGTAGCGCGCGGCGGGGATCTCATCCTGCTGCAGTTCCGCTACCCGCGCGGCCTCCCGCGCGACTCGATTGCGGCCGGCTACCAGCGGATGATGGAAGGGCTGCGCATCCTCGGCGGCACGACGACGGGCGCGGCCGAGCGCGCACCGCCGCCGCCGCCGGGGGCAGTGCTGCGCGCGCTCGCCGGATCGCCGTGGCAGGCCACGGCCTACGACGCGCTGGTGCGCTACGACGCGACGCGCGGCCGGCTCGACGTCTCCGCGCGAATGGTCGCGCGCAACGACGGATTCACCGCGCAGGACTCGGTGGCGCTCGCCGTGTTGCCCCCCGGCGCCTTCGACAGCGTCGGCCTCGCGGCCAACCGCCCCACCGCCGCACGCGGTGCGATAGCGCGACTGCGGCTGACCTCGCCGGGCGGGCCGCAGGACGAAGTGTCGCTCGCGGCGTACTTCCACGTCTCCGAGCTGCGACCCGCCGTGCGCGGCGCGGGGGCGCTCGTGGAGCAGACGTGGCTGCCGCTCGTCCAGGCGCCCGCCGACAGCCTCGGACAGCCGCGGCGTCTGGCTCACCCTCGATTCACGCTCCGCTTCGACCTGCCCGACTCGCTGCGCGCGGTGGCGCCGGGACACCTATCGACGGAAGTCGTCGCGGCCGGCCGGCGCCGTATGACGTGGGTGCTCGACGAGGTCGCCCCGTGGAGCGTGACCTTCGCGATCGGACCGTACCGCGCGCAGACGCGGCAGACTGTGAGGCTCACGGTGCGGCTGTGGCGCGCCACGCCCGACAGCCTCCCGCCTGAGCGCGCTGACTCGCTGCTCGCGCTCCTCGCTCGCGCGTGGATCGTCTACGAGCGCATGTTCGGTCCGCCACGGACAACCGAGATCGCGATCGTGGAGTCCGACGCCGCCCGCGCGAGCGGGAGCCCGGGCATTGTCCTCGTCGGGCCCGGCCTCGCCGTCGATCCTACCGTCGTGCTGCGCGATCTGGCGCGCCACTGGTGGGGTGGGTCCATCCTCGCCGACGGGGCCGGGGCCTCCTTCCTCCTTGAAGGCATTCCGGCGTGGGCGGCGCTCGCCGCGCGCGGAGTGCTCGAAGGCGACTCGGTGCGCCAGCGGCTGGTGCGCGAAGCCGAAGCGGAGTGGCGCACCGCGCAGGAGCAGCGCCGCGACCGGCCGCTCGTCGCGCTGGACCCCTACACGGTCGCGGACCGTGAGCTGCTGCGCGCCAAGAGCGCCGCCGCGCTCGAGGCGGCGCGCCGCGCCGTGGGCGAGTCACGGTTCCGCGAAGCCATCCGCACCTTCGCCATCGAGAACCGCGGCGGCTCCGCCACAGTGGACGAGTTGCTCGGTCTGCTCGGCGGCGACGGGGCCAGCATCTTGCGCCCCTCCCTCTTTGGTCGTTAATTCCAATTCGCGAACAAAAGTGTTGAATAAGTGGTAGATTCCTCCCTATATGAAGGGACGCGGTAGCGTGGTGGGTCACCGGGGGCTGAGGGGCCGGATCCTCCTCGAGATCAAGAGGTCGCAACCGATTACAGCGAAAGAGCTTGGAGCTCGGTTTGGTGTCTCGGCGAATGCGGTCCGCCGGCATCTCAAGGAACTCGAGCTTGAGCTCCTCGTGCGCTTCGGTCGGGAGCAGCAGGCGCTCGGCGCGCCAGCGTTCGCCTATCGCCTCACCGACCAGGGCGAGGCGCAGTTCCCGAACGACTATCGAGACGCGCTTACCGAGCTGCTCAGGCACGTCGCCCAAAAGACGGGCCGCGGCGCGGTGCTCGAGATGTTCCAAGGGCGGTACTCGCAGCTCACGGAGCGGCTCAAGGTCGAGCTGGCGCTCGCTCCTGCCGAGCGGCGCCTCGAGGTCGTGGCGCGCGTGCTCACCGAGGCGGGCTACATGGCCGAGTGGCGCGAAACCGACGGCGTCTTCGTGCTCTTGGAGCACAACTGCGCGATGCGCGCGGTGGTCGACCAGTTCCCCGAGATCTGCGTAGCGGAGGAGAAGTTCCTGCGCGAGGTCCTCGGCGCCGGTGTCGAGCGGCAGGCGCACATCGTCCGCGGCTGCAACGCGTGCGAGTACGCGATCACTTTCGGCGCGCCGGGTTCCGCAGCGGCGCCGGTTTCGGAGCAGGTATGAGCTCGACGATCGAAGCCCAGGTCCTCCAGCCGTACAAGTACGGCTTCGTCACGGACATCGATGCGGACACCATCCCGCTCGGGCTCAACGAGGACATCATCCGGCTCATCTCGGCCAAGAAAGGCGAGCCGGAGTTCATGCTCGCGTGGCGGCTCAAGGCCTACCGCCACTGGCTGACGATGGCGGAGCCGACCTGGGCGAACGTGAAGTACCCGCCTATCGACTACCAGGCGATCGGCTACTACTCCGCGCCCAAGCAGCAGAAGAAGCTGGACAGCCTCGACGAGGCGGACCCCAGGCTCCTCGAGACCTTCGAGAAGCTCGGGATCCCGATCTCGGAGCAGAAGCGGCTGACGGGCGTAGCGGTGGACGCCGTGTTCGACAGCGTCTCGGTGGCGACGACGTTCCGCGAGACGCTGGCCAAGGAAGGCATCATCTTCTGCGCCTTCTCGGACGCCGTCCGCGAGCACCCCGACCTGGTCGAGTTCTACCTCGGCACGGTCGTGCCCTACACCGACAACTACTTCGCCGCGCTCAACGCCGCGGGTTTCTCCGACGGCTCCTTCGCCTACATCCCGAAGGGCGTGCGGTGCCCGATGGAGCTGTCCACGTACTTCCGGATCAACGCGTCGTCCACCGGCCAGTTCGAGCGGACGCTGATCATCGCGGACGAGGGCGCGTTCGTCAGCTACCTCGAGGGCTGCTCGGCGCCGAGGCGCGACGAGAACC
>CAYHQJ010000153.1:0-5154 GCA_964358595.1 uncultured Gemmatimonadales bacterium | reverse complement strand
CGGTTCGGCATCACCCTGCGCTCGCTCGACATGAAACGGTTCGACGAGGAAATCGAGATGGTCAAGGCGATCTACAACGCGGCGTGGGAGAAGAACTGGGGCTTCATCCCCATGACCGACGCCGAGATCGACCACCTGGCCAAGCAGCTCAAGCCGGTGGTGGTGCCCGATCTCGTGGTGTTCGCCGTGAAGGACGGCAAGACGATCGGCGTCGGGATCACGATCCCGGACTTCAACGTCGCGCTGAAGCACAACCCGTCGGGCCGCCTCCTGCCGTTCGGCCTGTTCAGGATCCTGTGGCACAAGCGGCGCATCCACCGCGCCCGCGGGCTCATCCTGGGCGTGCTGCCCGAGTACCGCCGCACCGGCGCCGACGCGCTCATGTACGAGTGGACGTGGCGCAAGGGGAACGAGCACGGCTACTACTGGGGCGAGGCGAGCTGGCTGCTCGAGACCAACCACGCGATCCGCAACGGGATGGAGCGGCTGGGGCTCAAGGTGTACAAGACGCTGCGGATGTACGACAAGCCGCTGTGAGAGCGTTCCTCACCGGCGCCACCGGGTTCGTCGGCAGCCATCTCGCCGAGGCCCTCGTGGCGCGGGGGGACGTGGTGGTCGCGCTCGCCCGCCGTCCCGCAAGCTCCGACTTCCTCTCCGGGCTGGGCGCCACGCCGGCGCCAGGCGCGCTCGACGATGCGGCGAAGCTCGCGGCCGCCCTCGAGGGCGTGGACGTCGTCTACCACGTCGCGGGACTGACCGCCGCGGTGGACGAAGCCGGGTTCCTCGCCGTCAACGAGCGGGGCACGCGGCAGCTGCTCGATGCGGTCCGCCGCGCCGCGCCCGGCGTGCGCCGCTTCGTGTTCGTCTCGAGCCAGGCGGCCCTCGGCCCCTCGCGCCCCGGCGAGCAGCTCGCCGAGGATGCGGACACCCATCCCATCACGGCGTACGGCCGCAGCAAGCTCGCGGGCGAGCGCGCGGTGCGCGGTGCGGACATTCCCTGGACGATCGTGCGGCCGCCGGCGGTTTATGGGCCGCGCGACCGCGAGTTCCTGCGGCTGTTCCGCCTGGTCAAGCGCGGCATCGCGCCGGTCTTCGGCTGGGGACGCCAGCAGCTCTCGCTGGTGTACGTCACCGACCTCGCGGAGGCGCTGGTGCGCGCGGGTACGGTGGAGGGCGCGAGGGGCCAGGTCTATCACGCGGCGCACCCCGAGGTCGTGCTGAGCCGCGATGTCGGCAAGGCGATCGGCCGCGCCATCGGCCGCACGCCGGTCGTGCTCCCCGTGCCCGGCGCACTCGCGGCACCCATCGTGGGCGCGATCGGGCGCGCCGCCGCGGCCGCCGGAAAGCCGTCCGTCGTCAACGCCGACAAGCTGGCCGAGTTCCTCGCGCCCGCGTGGCTGCTGTCGGTCGAAAAAGCGGAGCGGGAGCTGGGCTGGCGCGCAGCGCACGACCTGGCGGCCGGCATGGCGAAGACGGCCGAGTGGTACGTCCGGGAGGGCCTGCTCTGAGCGAGCGGCGCGGCGTCACGGCGACCGACCGCCTGATGCTCGGCTACGTCGCGCTCAACACCGTCATCGTGGTGTGGCGCGCGGGCTCGGTCGCGTCGTGGCCGCTGCTGCTGTTGGCGAACGCGCTCACCGTGGTCTTGATCCTGCTGCTCCCGCGCGCCCCCGCGACGCGGCTGGTCGTCTTCCTGGGCGGCGCCTACGGCCTGATCCTCACCGCGGCCTACTACACCCAGCTCGGCATCCTCGCCACGGACGTCGGGCACCTGCACGACCAGCTCGTGCAGCGCTGGGAGGCGGCGCTGTTCGGCGGCCAGGTGAGCGTGACGTGGCACGAGCGCGCGCCGAGCCTCGCGTTGTCGTGGGTCATGCACTTCTGCTACGGGTCGTACTACTGGCTGGCCGCGTTGCCGCCACTGTTCCTCTTCGTCCGCCGCGCGCGCGAGGCGTTCGAGCGCACGGCGTTCGTCCTCACGCTGGCGTTCTACGTCTGTTACACGGTCTTCGCGCTGTTCCCGGTGGCGGGGCCGCGCTACTTCTACGGCAACGCGACGGGCCCGATCGCCGAGGTGCTCCCGGCGCGGATCGTCCACGCGCTGCTCGAGGGCGGGTCGGCGTACGGGACGGCCTTTCCGTCCTCACACGTCGCGGTGAGCTGGTGCGCGGTGCTGTCGTTGTGGCGGGACGCGCCGAAGCTGGCGCTGGGACTCGCCCCGGTTGCGCTCGGGCTGTCGCTGGGCGCGGTGTACGGGCAGTTCCACTATGGGGTGGACGCGCTGGCGGGCGCGGCGCTGGCGCTGGCGCTGACGGCAGGAGCCGATCCGCTCAGGCGCGCCCTGGCACCGGCCGCTCGAGCGTAGCCTTCGCCTCGGCGTAGATGTCGCCCCCGTAGCGGCGCCGCAGGTCGCCCACGGCGGCGGGCCCGCCCATCACGATCAGCGTCTGCTTCTCCTTCAGCGTCAGGTGCGGTTCCGGCTTGAACTGGTAGTTGGACCCGTCGGGATCGACGAGCGCCAGCAGCAGCAGCCCCGCCATATCGTTGATCTTGAGCGACGCGATCGTCTGGCCGATCGCGGGGGAGCCGCGGCCGATCTGGATCTCCTCGATACGCAGGTTGCGGTCGCGGTCGCGGAGCATCTGGTCGAGGAACGTCGCGACCGTCGGGCGGATCATCTCCGAGGCCACGCGCAGGCCGCCGATCCGGGACACGGACACCACCGCGTCGGCGCCGGCGCGGCGCATCTTTGCCTCGTTGCGCGCCTCGATCACCATCGAGACGACACGCAGGATCGGGTTGGTCTGCTTCGCCGTCAGCACGATGAGCACGTTCTCGCGGTCCGACTCCATCGCCGCCACCAGACCCGCGGCCCGCATGATCCCCGCCTCGCGCAGCACCTCCTCGTCGGCCGGGTCTCCCTCCACGAACAGCATCTCGCCCTCGGTCTGCAGCGGCGGCAGCGTGCTCCCCTGCGGGATCACCGCCACCACGGGGCGCTTGATGCGGCGCATCTCGTCGAGCACGTGGCCGGCGACGGTGCGGTCCCCGCAGACGACGATGTGCTCCTTTAGTTCCGCGATCGCCTGGCGCATGCGCTTCCTCCAGAAGACCTGCCCGAGCTGTCCCTCGACGATGAACGCCGTCACCGTCGAGGCGAAGTAGACCAGGATGCCCATCCCGAAGACGAGCAGGATCATCGTGAAGATCCGCCCCCCCGGGTTGTTGTCGAGCGGGATGATCTCCCCGTAGCCCACCGTGGTCAGGGTGATGACGGTCATGTACAGCGCGTCGAGGATGGGGTGCTGGCCCTTGCCGATGATGGTGTAGCCGCTCACCCCGACCGCGAAGACGACCAGCGTCGCCGCCGCGGCGGTCAGCAGCCGGCGCCGGATCTCGGCGAGCTGCTCCTCTTCCTTCGTGCGCTGCATCCGGTCCATGGCGGGCTCGCGTGAAGCTAACCGTTGACGCGCAGCCCGCCAAACCCCATTCTCAGCCCCGTGACAATCGCCGGGATGCCCGCCCTCCAGGTCTCGACGCCACGGCGCGAGGCCGCGCGCGCCACCGTCCTCGCTCTCGCGGCGTTCCTCGGTGGCGCCCTGTGGGTGCTCGCGGAAGCGACCGGCCCCTCGCCCGTCGGAGCGCTGGCGGCGTTCAGCACGCCGGCCGCCGCGATCGCCCCCAAAGCCTGGGCGCTCGATCCGGCGACCTGGACCGGCTGGGCGGCGCTGCCGCACGCGCTGCGCAACCTCACCTGGCCGCTGCGCCTGCTCTCGCTCGCGCTCATCGCGACCGCGGCGCTGGGCGTGATCCACCCCGGGGCGCTGCGGCGGCCGGCCCCGTATTACCTGCCACCGCTGCGCAAGACGATCGCCTACGTGTCGGCGCTCCTGATCGGCGCGGGAATACCCGCGGCCGCGCTCCGCCTCGCTGCGGCGCTCACGCCGGAAGTCGCGGCGCGGAACGTCGTGGATGCAGCCGTGCTCGTCCGTCTCGCCTTCGGCGTCACGCTGTTCTGCGCGTTCCTGTGGACGCTCGCGGGTCCCGGCGTGCTCAACGTCCGCGCCGCACTCCGCTTCTCGCACGGGGCGCTGGCGGGTCTCAGCATCTGGGCCGCCCTCGCGCTCGCCGTCCTCCTCACCGCCCCGCTCAGCGATCTCGCGGAGATCTCGTCGGTGGGGAACGCGCTGGTCGCCGTGGACGTGGGGCACGGCGCGCCGGGCCACACGTACGGGTGGGTGCTGAGCCACAGCATGCTCGTCTACGGCCTCGGCCTCGGCCTGGCCGGCGCGCTGGCCGTGGCGAGCGCACCGCAGAGCCTGGGGCGATCACCCCGCCTCGGCAGCACCGGTGTGGCGGCCGCGGTCCTCCTCCTGCTCATGGGGACCGGTTGGCTCACCGCGCGCGGCGTCCACCGGGTGGTCGCCGAGGCCGCCCCCGACGTGAGCGGCGAGCTCGGGCTCGGGCCCCCGGCGGCCGCGCGGCCGGTGATCCTGCTCGCGGGGGACGCATTCGCGCGACGGCGCGCGACGGCCCGCGTGGCGATGCAGCCGGTGACGCTGGCGCAGGACTGCGCGCCGGCACCGGCGTGGGCCGAACGCACGCTCCCGGCCGCGACGGTCGGGAACGCCGCGAGGCTCGACAGCGCCCTGGCAGGCGCCGGCGCAGCCGTCTCGGGCAGGACGGCTCGGAACCTCGGCTGCCTGATCGCGATCCGCGCCCTGCTGTTCCAGCCGGAGGAGGCGCGCCGGCTCATCTTCGAGGACCCCTCGCCGGCGCCGGTGCACGGGCCATCGACGGAGTCGTCGCGAACGGCGCTGTCGTTTCGGCCGTAGCCGTCGTCGTCGCCGTCGTAGTAGCAGCCGTGGAAGCCGTCGCAGTCGTCGTAGCGTTCCGCGCCGCCTCACTCGTGGCTGGAGACGTGACCGTCAGGACTATCGCTTTCGATACGAACTGGCGTCAGCAGTCCGCGAACGAGCAGCAGTTCAGATTCACTCCGTCGTCGAACGCATGCCCGACACGACGTTCCTCAAGATGGCCGAGGACATCGCCCACGCCCATCACGAGTGGTACAACGGCAAGGGATATCCCAAGGGTTTGCGTGGAAGTGACATCCCCCTGGCCGCACGCATCGCAACGCTTGCCGATGTCTAT
>CAYHQJ010000152.1:0-5195 GCA_964358595.1 uncultured Gemmatimonadales bacterium | reverse complement strand
GCTTGACGTGCGGGCGCGGTCCCGGGAGAATTCGTCGTAACCCACTCCCATTCCGCCGAGGGTGTTCCGATGTCGTATCCCTATTCGCTTCCCGCGCTGCCCTACGACGTCGCGGCCCTCGAGCCGCACATCGACGCGCAGACGATGCAGATCCACCACGGCAAGCACCACCAGGCCTATGTCAACAACCTCAACGCCGCGCTCGAGAAGGCGCCCGAATTCCAGCCGACGCCGCTCACCGAGATCCTCGGAAACCTCAACCGAATGCCGGAGGCGATCCGCACCGCGGTGCGGAACAACGGCGGCGGGCACTGGAACCACACCGCCTTCTGGCGGCTGATGGCGCCGAAGGCCGGCGGCGAGCCAAAGGGCGCGCTCGCTCAGGCGATCGGGGAGTCGTTCGGCGACTTCGCGAAGTTCAAGGAGCAGTTCTCGGCCGCGGCGATGGGCCGGTTCGGCTCCGGCTGGGCGTGGCTCGTGGCCCAAGGTGACAAGCTCGCCATCGTCAGCACGCCGAACCAGGACAACCCGCTCATGGACGGCAAGCAGGCGATCCTCGGCCTCGACGTCTGGGAGCACGCCTACTACCTCAAGTACCAGAACCGCCGCGCCGACTACGTCGCCGCGTGGTGGAACGTGGTTGATTGGGGACAGGTGGAAAAGAACTACGCGGGTTTGTAGCTTCCTAGGCTCGGACGCGCCCTGGTGGTGAAACTGGTAGACACGCCATCTTGAGGGGGTGGTGGCGAAAGCCGTGTCGGTTCGAATCCGACCCAGGGCATCGCGATCAGTCGGCAGACGCGCAGACGGGCAGGTGGCACCTACGCCGCCCTACCCCCTGTGGCTGCCGCGCAGCGCAGCGCAGCCGCCACCGTAGCTCAGCGGTAGAGCTCTCGATTCGTAATCGAGTGGTCGTCGGTTCAATTCCGACCGGTGGCTCTTCGTGAAAGACGTTGAAAGCCAAAGAGTTGAAGAGTCGAACGGGGCCCCGTTCAACCCTTCGACTCTGCGACTTTTCAGCCGTCTCTTGCGGTGTAGTTCTTGCTGTCAATACTTTCGTTTGGCTTTCCCGCTGCCCCCCGGTCATTGAGGCGAAGGAGGTTGTTCGTGTCGGCAGATGTCAGCGACTGGCCGTCCCGCGAGCGCAGGGAGCGTTCCGGCCGGAGGTACGAAGGGGATCGGCGCGCGCGGTTGGAGCGCCGCGTCGAGCAGCGCCGCATGCAGAACATGCTCGTGCCGGTCGATCGGCGGGCCCGTGAGGAGCGCCGGACCAAGCGGGATCGGCGTACCGGGCGTGACCGTCGGGCGGTGAGCGAACGGCGGTCTCACGCGTGAGTGGACCCGGCCGCTAGCACGCTTGCTGGGGACCTCGCCAGCGGCTTGGTCCCCGCCGTACCGGTCCCGCACCGCGCCGACGGGACCTTCGACAGGACGGCGCAGGATGCCTTCGCGGCCTGGATGGCAACCCAGCCGATCGTCGGCGTCGCCGTGTGGGCCCACACGGGCCGTGGGCTCTACCTGACGCCCGAAACCGCCGCGGAGGTCCTCACCTCGTGGCGGTCTGTGCTTCCCCCCAAGGCACGCATCGTCGCCGGCTGCGGCGCGCGGCCCAAACTGCGCGCGGGGCGCGCCCGCGTCACGCCGCCCGCCGACCCGATGGGCCTCACGAAGTTCGTCATCGAGTCCACCCTGGAAATGGCGCAGGACGCGAAAGCCCATGGCGCCGATTCGTTGCTCGTCTTCCCGCCGGTGCTCCTCAGGAACCTCGAGGACCGCGAGCGACGGATCGTGGACGTGCACGCGGCCCTCGCCGACGTCGGTCTGCCGCTGATCGCCTTCTGGTTGTACGAGGCGGCGGGCGGCGTGCTGTACTCCGAGCGCGCGCTCGACCGCATCATCGCGCTTGGGCACGTGGCGGGCATCAAGGTGGCGACGCTCGACAGCCCGATGGCGTTCCAGGAGATCGCGGCGCGCGTGCCGGAAGGTCGCGTGCTCGTCTCCGGCGAGGACCGCTTTCTCGGCTACTCGCTCATGATGGGGGCGCGCAGCGCGCTCATCGGTCTTGGCGCCGCACGGCCGGCGCTCACCGCCGCGCTGCTCGCCGCGCACCGCGGTGGAGACTGGCCCGCGTTCGTGCGGCTCTCGGCCCTCGTGGACCGCTACGGCGCCGTCACGTTCCGCGACCCGATGGACGGGTACATCCGCCGCATGCTCCACGTCCTCGCGGTGGATGGCGTGATCCCCCGCCAAGCGGCCTTCGACCCATTCGGTCCTCCCGTGCCGCCCTGGCAGCTCGAGGAGCTGGAGCGCGCCCTCCCGCAGCTGGTCGCGGGATGACGTCGCCCTATCGTCTGCCGGACAACCCCCAGGTCCCGCGCCCGCTCCGCTCCAGGCTCCTCCTCGACTTCGAACGATTCAAGACCGGCCTCCCCGCCGAGCTGCCCGCGTTCGTGCGCGAGCGCTACGCGATGGATCTCACCGCCGAATACGCCGGACGCCGGATCCGCCTTCCGTTCGGCAAGGCGTCGGGCCAGCTCTCGATGACCGCCGCCGAAGTGCAGGCCGACGGCGACGCGCAGCTCGGGTTCGTGGTGCTGAAGACGGTCATCGCGGAGGATGCCGCCGGACGGCGCTCGATGGAGGCGTGGGCGATCCACGAGACGGCGATGCGCGTCGAGCCGATCGCGTCGGCCTCGCTCCGGCGCGGCTGGACCGTGACCTGGAAGGGCCGCGGCTGGGACCGCTCCTTCGACGACTACCTCGCGCTGTACCGCGAAGCGCTCGAGATCGGGTCGGCGGTGGACATGCCCGTCGCGGCGTCGGTGAAGTATCACTTGCCGGGAGGGGATGAAGGGGATGAAGGGGACGAAGGGGACGAAGGGGAGGGAGGGGAGGGAGGGTTTCGGGTCGAGGAGTACCAATACACCACGCGGCGCATCGCGGAGGTCGGCGGGCGGGGGGCGATCATCGAGAAGGACTTCTCGCCCACCTTGGCCGGCGACGACCGGGCGCTCGCGCGGGAAAACGTGCTGCGCTGGATCCGCGAGGTGCCGAGGCTCGTGAACCGCGCCGCGCGGGTCACCCTGGGCCTCAAGCTGATGAACGCGCTGTTCGACGATGCCTTCCAGGTGGAGATGCTGCGCGCCGCGCAGGCGTCCGGCGCCGACTTCCTGGTCTGCTTCAATCGACTGTACGATCCCGTCAAGCAGATCGCCTTCGGCGGCTGGGACCTGTCGGATCGCAATCTGCGGGTGCTCGATCTGCTGACTGAAGACGGCCAACCGACTGCGCCCACTGCGCCCGCGGTGCCCCTGATCACCGGCTTCTCCGCCACCGGCAACATCTGCTCCGGTCGCGTAATGACCGAGTACGCCCTCCGCGGCGCCACCTCCGGCCAGATCCACACGTTCTTCCAGCTGCCGCTCAGCGAATACCCGGCCACCGCCGGCACCCGGGCGGCGCGCGCGCTGCACGCGCTGCTGTTTCACCCGGAGGAGGGCCTGATCGCGTGGATGGCGCATCTCGGCGAGACCGGCGAGCTTTCCCCGCGCGACGGCTTCCTCCACTTTCTCGATATCGCCCATGAGCGCGCTCGACACTCCGCTTGAGATCACCGGCGTCCGCCTGTTCGAGGTGGCCATCCCGCTCGCCGAGCCGTTCCGCCTCAGCGGCGGCACGATGCGCACCCGCCGCTCGCTCATCGTCGAGCTGACCGATGCGGGCGGCGCCGTCGGGTACGGCGAGAGCGCGCCGTTCGAGCGGCCCTTCTACTCCGAGGAGACGCTCTACTCGGCGAAGGCGTGCCACGTCCAGCACCTCATCCCGCGCCTCAAGGGGCAGACGTTCGGCTCCCTCGAGGTGGCGGTGCGCGCCCTCGAGAAGGGGATCCGCGGCAACCGGATGGCGCGCGCGGGCGTCGAGACGGCGCTGTGGGACCTCGTGTGCGCGAAGGCGGGCGTGCCGCTGCGAGCGCTCCTCGGTGCGGTGATGCAGCAGCTCGGCGTGAGCGACCCGATGCGTGCCAATCGCGCGTTCGTCGAGTCGGGCGCGGCGCTGGGCATCCCGGATTCCGGCGCCGAGAACCCGCTCGAGGTCCTCGGCGACTGGACGTGGTCGGCGATGGAGGCGGGCTACAAGCGGATCAAGATCAAGATCCAGCCGGGCTGGGACGTCGAGCCGGTGCGCGCGGTGCGCGAGGTCGCGCGCGAGATGGAGCGCAAGGTCCGCATCTGGGCCGACGCCAACGGCAGCTACGTGCGCGAGCGCGATCTCGACAAGCTCCAGGCGCTCGACAAGGAGGGCCTCGTCCTGCTCGAGCAGCCGCTCGAAGCCGACGACGTGCTCGGCACGATCAAGCTGGCGCACGAGATCATGACGCCGGTCTGCATCGACGAGTCGCTGGTGGACGACCACGCCGCGCAGTTGTTCCTCGAGAGCGATGGGCCCAAGGTGTGGAACCTCAAGATCCAGCGCGTCGGCGGGCTGTGGGAGGCGGCGAAGATCTACAAGCGCGCGGTGGGGGCGGGGATCAAGCTGTGGGGCGGCACGATGCCGGAGACCGGCGTCGGCTCGCACGCCATGGTGTGCCTCGGTAGCTTCGCCGGCTTCACCCACCCGACCGACATAGCGCCGAGCAAGCGGTGGTACGAGCCGGGCGTGGACCTGATCGAGATCCACATGGACGGCCAGGGGAGGATCAGCGTCAGCGATGCGCCGGGGCTCTACCGCTTCAAACTCAAGGAGAAGCTGGAGCAGGTCGGCAAACTGGTCGCGTAGCTACTCGAACAGCCGCCGGATTCTCCGCACCAGGGAGCCGCGCGGCTCCTCCAGACGCCGCTCGCCCGTCACGAAGCCGGCCGCCTCGATGGCGTGGCGCAACTCCTCGGCGTCGCCGAAGCGGTCCGCCGGATCGTAGCTGCAGGCCTTCCGCAGGACTTCCTCGAGCGCCTCCGGCACGTCGTCGCGCTCAGCGCGCAGCGCGGGCGGGTCGCTCGAGACCCGGCCGTGCACGACCAGATCGACCGTGCGGTCCGGAAACGGCGGCCGGCCGAGCAGGCAGAAGAAGCCGACGGCGGCCAGCGAGTAGAGGTCGGTGCGCGCGTCCACCTGCCCGCCGAGCAGCTGCTCCGGGGCGGCGAAGAGCGGCGTGCCGCTGCGCGAGGTGGCGCCGCCGAACAGCCGGCCGCGCGGCAGCG
>CAYHQJ010000151.1:0-5213 GCA_964358595.1 uncultured Gemmatimonadales bacterium | reverse complement strand
ACCGCACAACCTGTTCCTCACCTACGACGGCATGGTCAAGGTGGTGGACTTCGGCATCGCGAAGGCGGTGGCGGGAGACGAAACCGGCCAGAAGGTGACCAAGACCGGTCTCGTGGTCGGGACGCCCGAGTACATGAGCCCCGAGCAGCTCTCCGGCGACAAGCTCGACGGCCGGTCGGACATCTACTCGCTCGGCCTCGTGCTGTACCGGATGCTCACCGGCGTCCTGCCGTTCCAGGCCGACACCGCGCAGGAAGTGATGATCAAGCGGCTGACCGACGAGCCGACGCCGCTGGCCGAGGCGCGCCCGGACATCGAGTTCCCGCCGGGGATCCAGGCCGTGCTCGACCGGGTGCTCCAGCGGCTGACGGCCGACCGCTACCAGAATGCGGCCGAGTTCGGCCGGGACACGATGGACACCGTCGCCGGGCTCGAGATGCCCGGGACGCGTGTGGACGTCGCGCAGCACGCCGGCGCGACGCAGCTGATGACCGATGACCAGGTCCAGCTGGCCACCAAGCACGTCGCGGCGAAGAAGGCGGCGCCGAAGAAGGCGGCGCCGGAGCCCGCCGCCGCGCCCGCACCCGCGAAGCGGTTCCCGCTCATCCCGGTTCTCGGGGGCGTGGGCGGCGTCGGCGCGATCGCGGCCATCGCCGTGATCATGATGAAAGGCGGCGCGCCGTCGCAGCAGGTGGCGGCCGGAGACTCGCTCCGCACCGCTCAGACCGGCGGCCAGACCACGCCCGACGCGGCGAAGGCGGCGGTCGTGAACAACCGCCGGCCGACCAACCCCCGGAACCCGGTGCCGGACGGCACGAAGCGGGAATCGACGGTGACGACCAACCCGCCGCCGACCAACGTCGTGACCGCCGCGACGATCGAGGACTCGCTCAACGCCGCCGTCCGCGCGGACCAGAGCGGCCAGGCGACGGTCGCGCGCCGCCTCGCGCGCTGGGTGTTCTACCGGTCGGAGGCGACGCCCAAGCAGAAGTCGGACGCGGCCGAGCTCGTCGCGTCGGGCTACGACAACGATGTGGCGCAGGCGCTCGAGTGGTACCGCAACGCGCTCCAGTACGCGAGCGGCAACGACCGGACACGGATCCAGAACGCGATCCACGCGTTGGAGGGCAATCCATGACCGCGCCCGTGCGCGTCGAGGTGTTCGGACGCACCGACGTCGGCATGGCGCGGGACCACAACGAGGACAGCTTCCTCGTCGCGGACCTGTCGCGCCGTGTCGCCTCGCTCCAGCCCGAGGTGCGCGAGCACGAGGTGGGCCAGCGCGGGTCCCTGTTCGTCGTAGCGGACGGGATGGGCGGCGCCGCCGCCGGCGAGATCGCCAGCGACATGGCGACCGAGACGATCTACAACCACATGACCGACAGCTGGGGCAACGACCCCGAGCTGACCGAGCAGCGCTTCGCCTACCGGCTCAAGGAAGCGGTCGAGATCGCCAACCAGAACATCCACGAGTTCGCCACGAACCACCCCGAGCACCGCGGCATGGGGACGACGACGACCGCGGCGGGCGTCTTCGCGGGTGCGCTCTACCTCACCCAGATCGGCGACAGCCGCGGGTACCTGATCCGCAACGGCACGATCACCCAGATCACCAAGGACCAGTCGCTGATGCAGCGGCTGGTGGATGCGGGCGAGCTCACCGAGGAGGAGGCCGCCATCAGCGAGCGGCGCAACATCATCCTCCAGGCCCTCGGCCCCGACGCGAACGTCAAGGTGGACCTGACGCGCCAGGAGCTGCGCAAGGGCGACATCCTGCTGATGTGCTCCGACGGCCTCAGCGGCCTCGTCAAAAGCGACGACATGCTGCGCATCGTCGGCGAGGCGCCCGACCTCGTGGCGACGTGCAAGGCGCTGATCGACCTGGCGAACGAGCGCGGCGGCCCGGACAACATCACCTGCATCATCGCCCGCTTCGGCGGCGACGGGGTGCCGGACATCGACGGCAACGAGCCGGTGGGCCACCAGGTCTACCCGCTCCTCGACACCGAGTCCACGACCGAGCCGGTGCCGGTCTACAAGCCCGAGGAAGACGCGGGCGCGCGCAAGACGCAGGCGGCGCCCGAAGCCGAGAGCGCCGCGGCGGCCGCGCCGTCGCCCGCGCCGTCGCAGGGCGCGAAGAAGAAGTGGTGGCCGTTCTGATGAAGTGCGAGATCCGGATCGTCTCCGGCGCGCGCGCGGGCCACCACGACGTCTTCGACAAGTCCTACATCGGGATCGGACGGCACCCGCTCTCGGACGTCCGGTTCGACGCCGAGCAGGACCTCGACTCCTCGACCCGCCATGCCGCCATCGTCAAGACCGGCGACACCTTCGTCCTGCGCGACCTCGGCAGCACCAACGGCACGTTCGTCAACGGCGAGCGGGTCGAGGGCGACCGCCAGCTGCACGACGGCGATACGCTGCGCTTCGGCTTCCACGGCCCCGAGGCCACGTTCCATCTCGTCCGCGAGCAGGAGGAGGTGGTGATCGAGGCGGTGCACCTGCCGCCGAAGGCCGAGCCCGCCGACCCGGCCGTACCGCGCGCCACGCACGGGGGGAGCGCGGCGCCACCTCCGTTACCTCCGCCGATCCCGCCGCCGCCGCCGGCCCCACCGTCGCCGCCGCCGCGCGCCGCGAAGGGCGCGGCCGGGGCGAAGCCGGCCCCCGCCCCCACCCCCGCGCCGAAGGCGCCGGCGGCGCACAAGCCGCCCTCTGCCACTGGTATCCTGCGCGCCGAGCTGTCGGTGCAGCGCAGCCGGTTCCGGGCGATCATGGTGACGCTGGTGATCCTGTTCGTGGGCGCGGCGGTGGTCGTGATCTGGATGGGCCGCACCTCGAGCCAGGTGCAGACCCAGCTCGTCCAGCGGGTGGACTCGCTGACGCGGCAAGTCGCGCAGCTGCGCCGCCTCCAGGCCGCCGCGGACTCCGAGGCCGTGCGGCTGCGCACCCAGCTCGCGGCGGAGCGCGACCCGGCGCGGGCTCAGGTGCTGCGGCAGCAGCTCACGACGGTGGAGCGGCGCAGCCAGAGCATGGGGCAGGCACGGACCGTGGATTGGGCCGCGATCACCCGCGCGAACCGCCGCGCCGTCGCGATCATCTACGTCCGCTTCCCCGACTCGTCGATGTGGTCGGGCACCGCCTTCTGCGTCAGCCCGACCGGATTGCTGATCACCAACCGCCACCTGGTCACCAACGCCCAGGGCCAGCGCCCGGTGGATGTGGCGGTGCAGTTCTCCGGCTCCTCCGACGTGCACCCCGCGCGCATCGAGCGGGTCGCGCCGGACGCCGACCTCGCGGTGATCCGCCTCGAGTCGCAGGGCCCCTTCCCGGCGGTCTCGGGCCTCGGCGGCGATGCCGCGCCGACCGAAGGGGACCCGATCGGCCTGCTCGGCTTCCCGCTCGGCATGGACCTGCCGCAGGGCGCGCAGCCCACCGCCTCGCTGTTCACCGGCTCGGTCAGCCGCACGATCCCCGACTCGCTGCTCCAGCTCGACGCGTGGAGCGGCACGGGCGCGAGCGGCAGCCCGATCTTCGACCGCAGCGGCAAGGTGATCGGCGTGGAGTTCGGGGGCCAGCGCGAGACCGGCGGCCGCGTGGTGTTCGGGCTGCCGATCAGCCGGGCGACGGCGCTGCTGCGGTAGCCAGCGACTGCTTCACCGCCCATCCCAGCACCGCGGCGGCGGCGCCCCCGAGCGCCCACGCCGCGGAACCAACGACCAGACCCCCGATCGCGAGCATCAGGCCCAGGATTTCGGCGAGCGCCGCCGCGGTCTCGGTCACGTCGCGCCCCAGCCGCGAGGCGGGGTCGAGACCCACACGCGCGCGCACCAGGCGCCAGCCCGGGCCGCCGGGCCGCGCGCGGCGGTAGAAGGCGTCGAGCACCTCGGGCCGCTCCGGCGGCGTCAGCAGCATCACCGGGACCCAGACCAGCATCGTGCCGAACGCGGTCGCCGCGAGCTTCGCGCCGAAGGAGAGCGCCGCGAGGTCCGGCACCGCGGTGAGCACGATCGCGATCGTCGTGCCGGCAAGGAGCGCGGACCACTCGGCCCACGCGTTGACCCGCCACCAGAACCAGCGCAGCAGCAGCACCGTGCCGGTGCCGTTCCCGAACAGGATGAGGAACCGGAACACCCGCCCGACGTCGGCCATATGGACGCTCGCGGCGGCGGCGAGGACGGTGATGAGGACGGTCGCGAGCCGCCCCACGCCGACGAGCCGCTGCTCCGCGGCGTCCGGCGCGACGAACCGCTGGTAGAGGTCGCGCACGGCGTACGAGGCGCCCCAGTTCACCTGCGTCGAGACGGTGGACATGAACGCCGCCAGCAGCGACGCGAACACCAGGCCGAGGATCCCCGCCGGCAGGTACTTCACCATCATGAGCGGGTAGGCCAGCTCGGGGTCGTCGAGCCGGGGGAGCACCACCAGCGCGGCGAGCGCCACGACCACCCACGGCCAGGTGCGCACGACGTAGTTCAGCACGTTGAACAACGCCGCCGCCCGCTCCGCCTCGCGCTCGTTTCTGACCGACGAGAGCCGCTGCACGAACTGCCCGCCGCCGTCGGCGCCGCGGTACGCCCACCACTGGATGGTGAGGTACGCGAGGAAGGTGCCGAAGGGGAGCGCGGCGTCGCCCGGCCGGGGCACCATGCGCAGCGCGTCGCCGTGGCCGGCCGCGACCAGCTGCGCCCGCAGCGCGCCGAGCCCGCCGACCTCGTGTAGCGCGTAGCCGGCCACCAGCAGTGCGCCGAGCAGCGCCAGCACCAGCTGGAGGAAGTCGGTCGTGACGACGCCCCACAGCCCGGCGGCCGCGGCATACACGAGGGTGACCAGGACGATGAGCGCAACGGCCCAGAGCTGCGGATCGCCCGGCAGGCCGATCTGGTTGACGACGCCGAGGGCGACGAGGACCTTGCGCATCGCGAGCATCCCGTAGCCGATCGCGATGCAGTTGAGCGGGATGCCGAAGAAGAAGGCGCGGGTGCCGCGCAGCAGCGCCGCGGACTTCCCGCTATAGCGCAGCTCGATCAGCTCGACGTCGGTCATCACTTCGGCGCGCCGCCAGAGCCGGGCGAGCAGCACCGCCATCGTCACGTGGGCGAAGGCGAAGCTCCACCACTCCCAGTTCCCGGCGACGCCGCGCCGCGCGACCAGGCCGGCGACGTAGAGCGGGGTGTCCACGTTGAAGGTGATGGCCGCCATCGAGGCGCCGGCGA
>CAYHQJ010000150.1:0-5223 GCA_964358595.1 uncultured Gemmatimonadales bacterium | reverse complement strand
TCGTCAGCCTCACGAACGGCGACACCCTCTTCTCGTGGCGCGCCGACCGGCGCCTGCTGCCGGCCTCGAACGCCAAGCTCTTCACCACCGCCGCCGCCCTGCACTACCTCGGCAACGGGTTCCGGTTCGTCACGGTGCTCTTCGCCGACGGCCGCGTGAACAGCGGCGTCCTCTTCGGCGACCTCGTCCTCTACGGCACCGGCGACCCGACCTTCGGCCTCGACACCGCCAGCCTCGCCCCCTTCGCCGACAGCGTGGTGGCCGCCGGCATCCGCCGCGTGCGCGGCGACGTCGTCGGCGACGCGAGCTTCCTCGGCGCGGAGCTGACGGGGCCCGGCTGGTCGCCGGACAACTTCGCGCAGTCCTTCGCCGCACCGCCGTCGGCGCTCAACGCGGCGGAGAACCGCATCCTCATCCACGTGATGCCGGGCGAGCGCACCGGCGACTCCGCCCGCGTCCTCGTGGACCCGCCGAACGACTACTACGCCGTGGTGAGCGTGGTGGTCACCGGCCCGCCGCGGAGCCGCACCCGCATCGACGTGAGCCGCGGCCCGGGCCGCGGCGTGCTGGAGCTGAGCGGCGTGATCGCGCCCGCGCGGGGCCCGTGGCGCACCAGCATCGCCGTCCCCGAGCCTGCCGTCTTCGCGGCGGGACTGCTGCGGCGCCTCCTCGAGGCGCGCGGCGTCGTCGTGCTTGGCGGGATCCGCTCGGAGACGGAGGACGCGCCGGCCCGCGCGGCGCAGATGCTCGCCGCCGTGCGCGGCCGCGCCGACCCCTTCGCGAACGCCATCGCCGTCCGCCGCTCGCCGCCGCTCGACGAGCTGGTGGCGATGATCAACCACCGCAGCCACAACCTCTCGGCGGAGCTGGCGTTCCGCGCCATCGGCCGCTCGGTGGGAGGCGCCGGCACCTTTGCCGCGGGGGCGCAGGCGGTCGCCCGCTACCTGCGCGAGCAGGTGGGGCTGTCGGCGAACGCGTTCCAGGTCACCGACGGCTCCGGCCTCTCGCTCCTCGACGAGGCCACGCCGCGCTCCCTGGTCCAGCTGCTGGCCTTCGTGCAGCGCGCGCCGGAGGGGCGCGCCTTCGTCCGCTCGCTCCCGCTGGTCGGTGAGGGCATGACGTCGCGGATGCTGGGGACGCCCGCCGAGGGCCGGCTGCGGGCGAAGACGGGGACGCTGAACAACGTGTCGGCGCTGTCGGGCTACGTGAACGCCACGGGCGGCGAGCAGCTCGCCTTCTCCCTGCTGGTCAATGACCCGCCGTCCATCCAGCGCGCCCGCGACACGCAGGACAGCGTCGGCGTCCTGCTCAGCCTCTTCGACCGGAAGGACCTGCCCCCACCGCCCGCTCCACGCGTCGCGCCGCCCGGAAGGTCTCGCGCAGCCACGCCGCCTCGGCGCTCCCGCCCGCCAGCGGCGAGCGGCACACGCCCCCGGCCGCGGCGCTCGCGTGCACCACGTAGCCCGCACCGTCGGCGATCGCGACGTGCGTGATGTGCGGCCCCGCGGCGCCGCCGACCAGGCGGCGTCGCGCCGGCTTCGCCTCGCCCTCCACTGACGGTTCCCCGAAGCAGAGCAGGTCGCCGGGCGCAAACTCGCCGGCGGCGGCCGTGGCCGCGAGCGCCTCGCCCGCCTGGGCCTGCTGCGCGCTGTCGCGCGGGAGACGGATGCCGCGGACGCGGAACGTCGCCTGCACCAGTCCGGAGCAGTCCACACCCCACGGCGTGACCCCACCCCAGCGGTAGGGCGCCCCCGCGAAGAAGATCTCCGCCCACGGGGCCGGAGCCATCGCGCGCGACTCGTCCTGCAGCGTCGCGGCGGCGGCGATGCGGCCGCTCGCCACCTGCGCCACGCGACCGTCGGGGAGCCGCACGCTGCCGTCGCGCGCCAGCACGAGGCGCGCGCCGAGCGGGAGGAGCAGCCGCGTGCGCCCGTCCACCGAAAGCACGGCGCCGAGGCTCGTGGCCTGCGCCTCCTCGCGCCACGCCGCGGCCAAAGGCTCCGAGCCGAGGAGGAGGTGGCCGCGATGCACCCACGCGGCGTGCTCGTCCTCGCCGCGCACGCGCACGAAGGGCCCGCGTTCCTCGAGCACGGCGAGCAGGTGGCCGAGGAGCGCTTCCGACGTGACCTCGGCGCGGTGGTCGGGGCTGCCGTAGAGCGGCGCGAGGGTCGACGTGACGACAGCGCTGCTCATCCCGCCAGCCCCGGGATCCCGTCGCGACCGCGCGCGGTGCGGACCGCGCGCTCGACCGCCGTCTCGACCGCCTGCCGGGCGAGCTGCTCCACCTGGAGCGCACCGCCGGCCACCGCGCCCGCGGAGCACGCGAAGAGCACGTCGCCGTCGAAGGCGGTCCCCACCGGCACGATGCGCCGCGCGAGGCCGTCCGCCGCCGCGCGCGCCACCCCGCCCAGCGCGAGGCGGTCGAGCGCCGCGTTCGTCGCGACGACGACGAGCGTCGTCTGGTGCGTGGCGCGGCCAAGCGACCCGAACGGCGTCCCGCCCCGCGCGAGGTACGCCGCGCCGTCGGCGAACGTCCCGTCGTCGGCCCGCGCCCCGGCGATGATCCGCCCGGAGGCGTCCGTGACATCGCCGAAGCAGTTCGCGACCACGAGCGCGCCGACCACCACCTCGTCCGCGCGCACCGACCACGTCCCCACCCCGCCTTTCATCGCGCGAGCGGGGCCGAGCGCCTTGCCCACCGTGGCGCCCGTGCCCGCGCCCACCGAGCCTTCGGCCACCTCGCGGCCGGCCGCCACGCACGCCGCCTCGCCGAGCGCGGCATCGGGCCGCGCATCGAAGCGCCCGCACGGCGCGAGATCGAAGACCACGGCCGCCGGCACGATGGGGACGGTGCCCGGGCCCACCGGGAAGCCGCGCCCCTGCGCCGTCAGCCAGCGCGCCACGCCGTCCGCGGCCGCCAGCCCGTGCGCGGAGCCGCCGGTGAACAGGATCGCATCCACCCGGCCGGCGAGGGCGTCGGGCCGGCAGGTGTCCAGCTCGCGCGAGCCGGTCGCGCGGCCGCGCACGAACGCGGTGCACGGCATCCCCTCGCGCTGCGGCAGGACGACGGTGCAGCCGGTGCCGCCCGGCTCGTCGGTGGCGTGCCCGACGAGCAGGCCGGGGATGTCGGTGATGGATGGTGCCACGGTGGGATCTCCCTCGGAGTGTGGGCGCCGCGCCCGCGCCCGCCGCTACGCCGGCGGCGGCGGCGCCGGCTTGTCCTTCGCCGCGAGCGGCGGGAGGTTCTCCGGCTCGGGGAGCCCTTTCTTCTCGCGGCACGACTTGCAGACCGTGATCCCGCGGAACTCGCAGATGAGGCAGATGAACGTCCCGCACTCGTCGCAGGGGTAGCCCTCCGACGCGCGTTCCTCGTTGCCGCAGGAGCGGCAGACCATCATGTCGCGTTCCGTCATCGTGGCTCCCCCAGACCGTACACCTTGATCTTGTTGATCAGTGTCGCACGCGAGATGCCCAGCTCCGCCGCCGCGCGGGTGCGGTTGCCGCCGTGGCGCCGGAGCGTGCGCTCGATGTGGCGCCGCTCCACGTCCTCCAGCGAGACCGGCTGGCGCCGGGGCGGCTCGGACACGCGCGCCGGGGCCTCGACACCCGACCCCTCGGCCGCCGCCGGCTCCGCCGGAGCGCGACCCCCGACGTGCGGCGGCAGGTGCTCCGCGCCCACCACGGCACCGCCCCGCGCCCGGATCAGCGCGCTCTCCAGCACGTTCCGTAACTCGCGGACGTTGCCCGGCCAGCCGTGGGCCACCAGCCGCTCGAGCGCACCCGCGTCCAGCGTCGGCGGGCTCCCCGGCATCTCGGCGCAGAGCTCCGCGAAGAGCGCACGCGCCAGCGCCTCCCGGTCCTCCGGCGCCCGCTCCCGCAACGGTGGAAGATGCACCGGGACCACGTTCAGCCGGTAGAAGAGGTCCTCGCGGAACCGCCCCTGCCGGATCGCCGCGCCGATGTCGTGGCTCGTGGAGGCGATAGGCCGCACGTCCACGCGGACCGCGTGGGTCCCGCCGGCGCGGCGCACGACGCGCGTCTCGAGCGCGCCGAGGACCTCCGGCTGCAGCGCCAGCGGGAGCAGGGCGATCTCGTCGAGGAAGAGGCTGCCCCCGTCCGCGAGCTCGAAGAGGCCTGGCTGGCGGACGCGTCCGCCGGCGTCGCCGCCCCGCTCGGTGCCGAACAGCTCGACGGCGAAGGCCGCGCCGTCGGCCGCGGCGCACGCCGCCTCCACGAACGGCGCCTGCCGGCGCGGCGACGCCTGGTGGATCATCCGCGCCACCCGCCCCTTCCCGGTGCCCGGCTCCCCGGTGAGGAGCACCGTGCTCCCCTCGGCGGCGGCGAGCTGCCGGATGTGGCCGGTGAGCGCCCGCATCGCAGGCGAGACGCCGAGCACGTCCTCTTCCACGTCGGGGCCCGCGCGTGCGCGCAGGAACCCGCACCGGCGACATCCACGGACCTTGTCCAGCACCCGCTTCGCGACGGCCTCGAGGTGCGCCATCTCCATCGGCTTGGTGAGGACCTGCTCCGCCCCCAGCTGCATCGCCCGCACGTCGTGCTCGGCGAAGCCGTGGCCGAGCAGGAGGACCAGCGCGGCGCCCCGGTGGCGGAACTCCTCGTACACGAGCGCGGAGGTCGGCCCCGGGAAGTGCAGCGCCAGGATCACCACGTCCGGCGCCGCGCGGTCGAACGCGTCGAGCGCCTCCGTCCCGCCCGGCGCGCGGAACACCTCGTAGCCGAGGCGCTCGAAGCGGTCGGCCAGCGCCTGCAGCGCGGCGGCGTCTTCATCGACGAGGAGGAGAGTGCCGGCCACGGGGTCAGGCCAGGAGGTGGGGGAGTTTGCGGATCGCCTCGACCGCGGCGTCCACCTCGTCCGGGCCGAACTGCTTGTCGCGGCCCTGGGCGAGCTCTGCGACGACCGCCGCCGGATCGCGGCGCTCGCGCCACGGTCGCGTCCCGCACATCGCCGAGATCGCCGCGGCGATGCCGAGCGCCCGGGCGATCGGCGGGATGTCGGCGCCAACCAGGCCGCCGGGGTAGCCGCTGCCGTCGTAACGCTCCTGGTGCGCCGCGATAGCCGTGATGATGGTGCGGTCGGCCCCGAGCCGCTCCACCCAGCGGGCGCCGAGCGTGGGGTGGACGCGGATGAGATGCTGGGTCTGGCGCGCGAGCTGCCCCGATCGATGCAGCTCAGTGGCCGGGACCGCCAGCATCCCGATGTCG
>CAYHQJ010000149.1:2878-5471 GCA_964358595.1 uncultured Gemmatimonadales bacterium | reverse complement strand
TCCACAGGCGGCGAGTGCACGCGGCACCAGGGCGAAGCGGTACAGGATGACGTAGAGCAGCAGGACCGTTCCGTGGGCGACCATCAGATTCGTGTGATGCGCCGCGACCGCGGTCGAGCGGGCCAGCCCCCCGAGTGTCTGCAGCAGCTCATTCGCCGCGCCGGCCTTGGCGTACTCCAGGCTCAGGGACAGCATGTTGCGCATGGCGATGCTCTCCATGGCGAGCGTCGCAAGACCGACGACACTCAGCGCCAGGTAGGCGAACGCCAATCGCTCGCTGTACCGGCGAAAGACCGGCAGGGCCGCGATCGCGGCGGTGAAGGTCATCGCGCCAAGCACAAACGTGAGCAGCAGGGCTACCCTGACCTGCGCGGCGCTTCCCGCGGCGTTCGCGAGAAACCCCGAGCCCGTCACCGGCCGCATCCACACGAAGTACACCGGAAGCGCGAGGAGCAGCTGAACCAGTAACGCGAGGCCGATGATGCGGCCGGCGCTTTTCGCGGATTGCATGCGCAGCTCCAGCGAGGAGTGATTCGGGAGTGGTAGCCGGCAGACGCCGTTGCTGCGCCGTGCCCCGCCCTATTGGATTCCCATACGTTGGGGCCGCGCGCCCGGTTTCACCTCCGCTGGCGCCGTCGCCCAACCCAGGGGTGAAGCGTCCACGAAACCGGGCCAACTCCGGCGTGCGCGGGCTCACCTTCGACGATCAACTCAATGAGACCGTCGATTCCGAGGTCGCTTTCCTGCTCCAGCTTGTGAAAGAGGCAGCCCGCTCCCTCGACGGTCGCGCGAACGTAGTTCACGCCCGCCTTGGATGTCATTGCGGATCGGGAGTACTTGACCATAAGATGAGCACTGGTGTCCGCCGCCTAACGATTGCCGCTCAGCCGCGAGCGGCACCTGCAAACCAGTTCGATTCACCAAGTCGTGTCTGTGCCGCTCGGCGGCTGCAGCGGCCTGTTGGGCGGCTCCCTATTTCAGGCCCAGTACCTTGCCAGCGGCAAGGAGGCGAATCGCCTCCTTCAGACGCCTCGCTTTCGTTTCCTCGTGCTTGGCGGACTCAATCCAGCCGAGATACCGTCGGCGGTGTGAGGGCGCAAGCGCTTCGAAGTACCGCCATGCCTTCGGATGTTTCCGTAACGCTGCCTGGATGTGCCGTGGAACCGTTTTGGGCATTTGGAACCGTGGTGGGCGTGGACCATAGCTGCGGTCCGTCGGTGCGCGGTTGATTCCCGCGGGCTTCAACCTACCGCTGGTTTTCAAGGCTGCGTAGCGCTTCCGGTTAACTGCCGACCATCGGCTATCGGCCTTCCGCGGCGTGAACTTGCGCGCATAGCGTGAGTCATCCAGACGTTTGACCAAACTGTCCACCCAACCAAAGCACAGCGCCTCATCGAGTGCGTCTAGGTACGCAATCGATGCCACGCCAGTGTGTAGCTTGTGGAAGATGAGCCACACCTCAGACTCGGAGTCGTGGTGCTCGTCGAGCCATTTGCGCCACTGGTCGGTAGTCTGAGCGACAAAGGTCTTCACGCTTTGCGATCCTTGCCAAGCTTGTCCGCCCAACTCACAATTGGACTGTGGGCGGGGCCGGGAGCTGCGCGTACCGCCCCGGCCGGCAACCCAACCCGCGCCCCTATCCCACGGCGCCACGCGCGCTTACCTGGCACAAGTGGCACCACGCAGCCCCTTCCCGCAAGGTTTGGCCTCGCGGCGGTACGTGTAGATACCCATGCGCCGAGGCGCGTACGAAGCCGCCCGGTAAGACGGATACGCCACGCCGCCGAGGGCGCACCGGGCGCCGGACCGGGAGCGTCACGGGCCGTCGGCAACGCTCGTCAAACGCTCCCGAGCTCGGCCTGCTGCTCGCGGATGTGGCGGATGAGGCGGGTGACGCGGGCCCGCTCGGCCTGGAGCAGCGCGTCGTCGAACGCCAATCGCGCCTGCTCGGGCTGGTGTGCCGCCGCCGCGATCTGGCCGCGCAGCGACGCGGCGCGCGCCGAGCCGTAGGGGTCGGCCAGCTCGCCGAAGATCGTGCCGGCTTCCTCCGCGGCGGCGCGGGCCTCGTCGGCGTCGCCCGCGCTCAGCCGCGCGGCGCCTAGCGCGAGGAGGGCCTCGGCGGCAAGGGCACGGTCGCCGACCTCCAGGCCCTCCACGTAGGCGCGCCGCGCCGCGGCGGCCGCTTCGACCTGCTCGCCCGCCGCGACCAGCGCCTCAGCCAGCACCAGGTTCACGTGGGCGCGCTTCGCCGGCGGCAGCGTCGCGGCGCTCTCGGCGAGCTTCCTGACCTCCGCGGCCGCGGCATCCGCGCCGACCGTGCCCGCCACGAGCGCCGAGCGCAGCTCCTTGCGCCGCAGGTCGAGCGCCGCCTCCGAGGAGGGCTCGCGCCCCAGCCGCGCATGCGCGTACGCCGCGGCCGCCTCGCCGTGCCGGTCGAGGCGCCGCAGCGCGTCGCCGCGCAACTCGTGCGCCTCCCGTTTCTCGTCCGGGCTCGGCGCGGTTTCGGCCTCCATGACCGCGAACGTGAGCGCGTCGTCGTAGTCGTGGACCCGCAGTGCCGCGCGTGCGGCGTCGCCGCGCCCCCCCCCCCCCC
>CAYHQJ010000149.1:0-2868 GCA_964358595.1 uncultured Gemmatimonadales bacterium | reverse complement strand
CGCGCGGGAAGTCGCCCGCGTGGTACCAGTGCCAGGCGAGGGTGCCGGGTGGCGTGCCGGGCCGCGCGGCCAGCGCCTCGGCGATCTGGCCGTGCAGCCGGCGGCGGCGCCGCGCGTTCAACGCCTGGGCCAGCACCTGTCCGATCTTGTTGTGGGTAAACCGGTACCAGTCGCCCTGGCCGCGCTGCATCGCCGTGAGCGCCCCAGCCGCGACCGCCTCGTCGAGGGCGTTGAGCACCGAATCCTCCCCATGCTTCGAGAGCGCGATGAGCAGGTCCACGTCGAACTCGCGGCCCATGACCGCGGCGATCTGGAGCACCTCGCGGGCGGCCGCGGACATCCCCTTGAGCCGCCGCTGCACAATGTCGGCCACCGCCTCGGGGGGCGGGGCGTCCGCCAGCGCGAGCCGCACGCTGGCGTCCTGGATGCGGTCCATGTCGCCCTTCTCGATCAGCGACCGCACCACCTGCTCGATGAAGAACGCGTTCCCCTCGGTGTGTCCGTAGACGAACCGGGTCAGCTCCTCGGGCGCCTCGTGCAGGAGCGCGCGCGAGAGCCAGGCGTTGACCGCCTCGTACGAGAGGGGTCGCAGCATCACCCACACGACGCCGTCGAGCCGGCGCATCCGCTCGCGCACGCTGGCGACCCCGCGGCCGGTCACGGCCGTGGCGCACAGCAGCAGCGGGACGTCCGCGACGTCGTGCGCCAGGAACTCGAACAGCGATACCGAGGCCGGGTCGCACCAGTCGAGGTCCTCCATCCCGATGAAGACCGGCCCGCGCTCCGCCGCGAGCCGGATCAACATGGTGACCTCGTCGTAAAGCACCGCGCGCTCGGGGCCGCGCGTCTGCGCGTTGGCGTCGGTCAGGGCCTCGACGGCGGGCCAGGTGCGCCCCTGCGCGCCGCGCAGCTGGAGAGCGCGGCGCAGCATCGGCAGGCACGGCCCGTACGGGCGGACCACGTCCGCCTCGTAGCCGCGCCCCGACATCTGCACCGCGTCGTCGGCCAGCGCCTCGCGCGCGGCCAACTCGTAGAACGACGACTTCCCCGCCCCCTCGTCGCCCTCGATCCAGAGCAACACGGTGTTCCCCGCACGCGCCGCGGCCCACGCGTCGCGCACCAGCCGCATCTTGCGCTCGCGCCCCGCGAAGCGCAGCGACTCGAAGTGCGCGTCCCAGCGGTCGAGCTGGAGCGACGTGCGGCTGCGCCCCACCTTCACCGGCTCGGCGCCCGCCACGCGGCCGCCCGACGCGGTCTCGGACGCCTCGTGCGCCGCGCGCGCAAACGCCGTCGCCGAGGGCCAGCGCGCTTTGGGCTCCGGATCGAGCGCCCGGGCGATGACCTCGGACAGGACGGCCGGCAGCTCGCGCCGGACCAGGTGGATCGGCGTGGGCGCCTGCGCCAGCCGCCTGGCCCGGAACTCGGCGAAGGTCTGCGCCACGTGCGGCTGCTGGCCCGTGAGCATCTCGTAGAACACGAGGCCGAGGGAGTAGATGTCGCTCGCGTGGTCGAGCGACTCGCCGAGCAGCTGCTCCGGACTCATGTACGCCGGCGTCCCCACCGCGAACCCGGCCGAGGTGATGCTGCTCGTCGTCTGGAACGAGCGCGCCACGCCGAAGTCGAGCAGCTTCGCGCCGCCCGGCGCCAGCATGATGTTCTCGGGCTTGAGGTCGCGGTGGAGGATGCCGATCTGGTGGGCGGTGTCGAGCCCTTCGGCCACGGTCTCCAGCACCTGGAGCGCGAGCGGGAGCGGGAACGGGCCCTCGCGCTTCAGCCGCTCGGCCACCGTCTCCCCCTCGACGAACTCCATCGCGAGGAGGAACTCGCCCTCGGGGGTGCAGTCGAAGTCGTAGACCTGCGCGATGCTCGGATGGCTGATGCGGGCGGCCAGGTTCGCCTCGCGGCGGAAGCGCTGCTCCGCATCCGGCTGGCAGCACAGCTCCTTGTGCATCAGCTTGACCGCCGTCCGCCGGCCGAGGTGCACGTGCTCGGCCAGGTACACGGTGCCCATCCCGCCGGAACCCAACTCCTTGAGGAGCCGGTACCGCCCCGCGAGGGTGTGCCCGACGCGCTCCATCAGCCCTTGTTCTTCTTCCCCTTCTTCTTCCGGCCGTCGCCGTCGAGCGCGTTCTCGATCGCGTCGGCGATCGTCCGCATCGTCTTGACGCGCGCCCAGAGCTTGTCGTTCGCCTCCACGATCGTCCACGGCGAGTACGTCGTGCTGGTGTTGGTGATCATGTCCACGACCGCGGCGCGGTAGAGGTCCCACTTCTCGCGGTTGCGCCAGTCCTCGTCGGTGATCTTGTACCGCTTGTAGTCGAGCTTCTGCCGCTCCTCGAAGCTCCGCAGCTGCTCCTCCTTGGAGATGTGCAGCCAGAACTTCACGAGCACCGTGCCGTAGTTGTGGAGCGACAGCTCGAACTCGTTGATCTCCTGATACGCGCGGCGCCACTCGGCCTCGGCGCAGAAGCCTTCGACCCGCTCCACCAGCACCCGGCCGTACCAGGTGCGGTCGAAGATCGCGAAGTGGCCCGCCTTCGGGATCCGGTTCCAGAACCGCCACAGGTAGTGGTGCGTCGCGTCGTCGCCTTTGGGCGCGGCGATGCCGATCACGGTGTAGCCGCGCGGGTCGAGCGAGCCGATGATGCGCTTGATGTTGCCGCCCTTGCCACCCGCGTCTGATCCCTCGTACGCGATCACCACCGGCCGCCGCTCGTCGAAGCAGCGGAACTCGAGCTCGCGCATCCGGACCTGCAGCTCCTTGACCTCCTCGTCGTACTTCTTCTCGGTGAGCTTCTTCGTCAGGTCCACCTCGTCGAGGACCGTCTTCGTCTCCTTGAGCGCCGGCACCGCCACGCTGGCGCGGGC
>CAYHQJ010000148.1:0-5591 GCA_964358595.1 uncultured Gemmatimonadales bacterium | reverse complement strand
GCCCTCGGCTACGCGCACAAGCACGGGATCGTGCACCGCGACATCAAGCCCGACAACATCATGTTCGACGAGCTCGGGCAGGCCATCGTCACCGATTTCGGCATCGCCAAGGCGCAGTCGGGCGCGAAGCTGACCGGCACCGGGATGTCCATCGGTACGCCGCACTACATGAGCCCCGAGCAGGCCCGCGCGCAGAACCTCGACGGGCGCAGCGACATGTACTCGCTCGGCGTCGTGGCGTACCAGTGCCTCACCGGCCACGTGCCGTTCGACGGCGAGGACAGCTTCTCCATCGGCTACAAGCACATCATGGAGGAGCTGCCGACGCCGCCGCTGGAGACCGCCGACCAGCACGGGCTGTTCGGGGTCATCCAGCGGATGATGGCCAAGAAGCCCGACGACCGGTTCCAGGCCGCCGAGGAGCTGATCGCGGCGCTCGAGGGTGCCGCCGGCGGGGTTCCGGCGATGGACATGGCCACGATGCCGACGCGCGCGATCGAGCTGGTCAAGCCGCCCGCAGCCGGCGCCAAGGCGCCGCCGCCGATGGCGCTCCAGGCGACGACCCCGCTGCCGCGCGCCTCCGCCTCGCAGGCCAAGCCGAAGCTCGAGGAGGAGGAGAAGCCCAAGGCGCCGCCGCCCGAGCGCAAGAAGGCGCCGCCGCCGCGGCGGCCGCCGCCCGAGAAGAGCAGGGCGCCGATCTACGTTGCCGCGAGCCTCGCCGTCGTGGCGCTGGCGCTCGGCGGGTACTACGTGGGGGTGATGCGGCCGGCGCAGCAGCGCGCCCGGCAGGCGCTCGCCGACTCGGTGCGCAACGCGCAGCAGCTGGCCCAGACGACCACCACGACGCCCGCGGACACGGCGAGGGCGACGCGCGACACCGCCAAGGCGGCGACCACCACGCTGCCGCGCGACACGACCCCGGCGCGCACCGCGCGGCGCGACACGACCCCGACGCGTACCGCGCGGCGCGACACGACCCCGACGCGTACCGCGCGGCGCGACACGATGGTGCGGATCACCACGCCCGCCACGCGCGAGGGGACGATCCGCCTCGGCGGCACGATCCCGCGCGGCGCGAGCGTGACGGTGGACGGCCAGCTGAAGACCGGCACGGCGATCCCCATGCCGGCGGGCCGGTACACCGTGCGCGTCACCGCGACCGGCTTCCAGGACTTCACGCAGCAGGTCACGGTCGTTGCGGGGCGGCCGGCGTCGGTCAAGGTGCGGATGCTGCAGCAGCTGGCCGGCGCCACCACGCCGACCACCACGCCGCAGACGACGACCACCACCACGACCCCGCCCACGACCGGGGGTGCGCCGCCGCCGCAATGCGCGAGCAACCCGACGTTCAGCCTGGCGAACCGTGGCAACGCCTGCTACGATCAGCGGCCGCGCCCCCGCACCACGCCGATCATGCCGGCGCCCGAGTCGTGCACCGGCAGCGTCACGCCGGTGACGCTCATGCTCAAGGTCTCGGCCCAGGGCGAGGTGGACGGCCAGCCGTCCGTCATCCGCCGGTCGAACTGCGACGCGTTCACTCAGAATGCCAGCTCGTACGCGCTCGACCTGACGTTCACGCCCGCCACGAAAAACGGAACGCCCGTGGCGGTGTGGTATAACCTCCAGATCCAAGCGCAGCGCCGCTGATCCACCCGACCGCCTTCATCGCGCCGAGCGCCGACGTGCTCGGCGACGTGCGCCTGGGTGCGGAGTCGGCGAAGGTCGTCCGCCCGGTGGACGAGGCGCTGCGGCGCCGCATTCGTGACACCGTCGAGCATTACCGGGTGCTCGCCCGGCGGCACCGGGCGGGGGACTTCACCAGAGTACAAGCTTTGTGATGTGCACAACCGCTAAGCCGCACCGGGCCGCGACGATTTCGGGGTGTTGCCCGGCACGGCCCACGGCCCTAGCTTGACCCCTCGCCGAAAGCTTGTCCGCATAACCGTTTAACACACAGCCAGTTAGATTGCACGTTCGCGGGCCGCCGCCCGCTCGTACGCTGTTCGGAGACTTGGATCATGGCTTCGTGCGTTCCCGACCGCCTTCGCGCGCTCCAGATGAGCGCCAACGCCGTCACCGTCCTCGAGCGGCGTTACCTCCTCAAGGACGAGACGGGCCGGCCGGCCGAGACACCCGAAGACCTCTTCTGGCGGGTCGCCACCACCATCGCCGCTCCGGACCGGGCCTACGGCGCCTCCGAGGGCGCGGTGGAGGCCCTCGCCGAGGAGTTCTACCGGGTGATGGCGGAGCGGAAGTGGATGCCGAACAGCCCCACCCTGATGAACGCCGGCCGTCCGCTGGGCCAACTCTCGGCCTGCTTCGTGCTCCCGGTGGAGGACGCCCTGTCCAACGGCGAGGGCGGCATCTACGACACGCTGCGTGCCATGGCGCTGGTGCACCAGTCGGGCGGCGGCACCGGGTTCAGTTTCTCGCGGCTGCGTCCGAAGAACGACGTGGTGCGCTCGACGATGGGGGTGGCGAGCGGTCCCATCTCCTTCATGTCGCTGTACGACGCCTCGACCGAGGTCGTGAAGCAGGGCGGCACGCGCCGCGGGGCGAACATGGGGATCCTGCGGGTGGACCACCCGGACATCCTCGAGTTCATCACCTGCAAGAACGACACCAGCAAGATCACCAACTTCAACATCTCGGTCGCCGTCACCGACCGGTTCATGGAGGCGCTGAAGGCGGGGACGACGTACGACCTCATCCACCCGCGCAATGGGCAGGTGGCGGGCCAGCTCGACGCGCGCGACGTGTTCGCCAGGATCGTGCGCGGCGCGTGGCTCACCGGCGAGCCGGGCGTCTTCTTCATTGACAAGGCCAACGCGGTCAACCCGGTCCCGCACCTCGGCGCCTACGAGGCGACCAACCCGTGCGGCGAGCAGCCGCTGCTGCCTTACGACGTCTGCAACCTCGGCTCGGTCAACGTCGGCGTGTTCGTCCGGGACGGGAAGATGGACTGGGAGGCCCTGCGCCAGACGGTGCACCTCTGCACCCACTTCCTCGACAACGTCATCGACGCGAACAAGTACCCGCTGCCGGAGATCGACGACCTGGCGAAGCGGATCCGCCGGATCGGTCTCGGGATCATGGGCTGGGCGGACCTGCTGGTGCGGCTCGGCATCCCCTACAACTCCGAGGAGGCGGTCGCCTTCGCGCGCGAGCTGATGCGGTTCGTGGATGAGGAGTCGAAGGTCGAATCGGAGCGGCTGGCGAAGCAGCGCGGCGCGTTCCCCGAGTGGGAGAAGTCCATCTGGGGCCCGGACAAGACCTGCGCGCGCAGCGCCACGGGCGAGCGGATCCGGCCGAAGCGGAGCCTGCGGAACTGCAACCTCACCACCGTGGCGCCGACGGGGACGATCTCGATCATCGCCGGGTGCAGCTCGGGGATCGAGCCGCTGTTCGCGGTCGCGTTCCTCAGGAACCAGGCCGGCGTGCTGATGCCGGACGTGAACGAGGACTTCGTGCGCTTCGCCAGGGACGGCGGCTGGTATTCCGACGACCTGATGAAGCGGATCGCCGAGGCGGGGCACATCCACTTCGACGCGCTGCCGGCGGAGGTGCAGCGCGTGTTCGTGACCGCGCACGACGTCACCCCGGAGTGGCACATCCGGATGCAGGCGGCGTTCCAGGAGTACACCGACTCGGCGATCTCGAAGACGTGCAACTTCTCCGAGACGGCGAGCGAAGAGGACGTGCGCGAGATCTACGAGCTGGCGTATTCGCTGAGCTGCAAGGGGGTGACGGTCTATCGCGACAACAGCCGGCCGATGCAGGTGCTCTCGACGGGCTCGACGGCGAGGAAGGTGGAGGCGAAGGGGCCGGACGCGAGGAACCACGTCGGCCCGGCGGTGGTGGCGCGTCCGGCGACCAGCGCCGAGCGCGAGCTGGCCGAGTTGAAGGGCCACGTCGCCGAGCTGGAGGCGGAGCTGGAGCGCACGCGGAAGGCGTTGCACGACGCCGAAGCGGAGAACGCCCAGCGGAGGATGAAGCGCTCGCGCCCTGATCTACTGAGGGGCGCGACGCGGCGGATCGAGACGCCGCTGGGGACGGCGTACGTCACCATCACGGAGGACGAGAAGGGCCAGCCGTTCGAGGTGTTCATTTCGCTCGGCAAGGCGGGGGCTCCGCTGATGGCGGACGTGGAGGCGATCGGCCGGCTGATCTCGCTCGCGCTGCGCAGCGGTATTCCGATGGCGGAGATTCACCGGCAGCTGCGCGGCATCAGCTCGGACCGGGTGATCGGCTTGGGGCCGAACAAGGTGATGAGCGTGCCGGACGCGATCGGCATAGCGATCGAGCGGTGGATGCAGGAGAAGCACGAGGGGGTGCAGCAGGATCTGCTCGCGCCGGCGCCGCGGCAGGAAGCGACGGTCCGGCCGATCACGAGCGCGCCCTCGATGCACGGCGCGCAGCCGCAGGGCGCATCGCGCGTGGACGAGCCCCACATGCTCGGCGCGTGCCCGGACTGCGGCTCGCAGCTCGAGTTCGCGGAGGGCTGCGCGAAGTGCCACGTGTGCGGGTACAGCGAGTGCGGGTGAGGGCGGGTGTGGTGAGTGCGCGTAGATGAGGTGGTTCTCTCGCGGCTGAAGCCGCGGCTCGGCTACTGTCGCTGAAGCGACAATCGGCCCTCGGTGACGGGGGCCGATTGCCTTGCCTGGGTCGCATCGTATCGGCCGTGCCTGACGCTGGCTCCGAAGGGCAGGCTCTCGCCAGCCTCCGGCGTCCTGAAAGTTGTTTCGAGGTTCGCGACGCGGTAGTTTCGCCGTGCGCGCATGTCCCGCACCCCCGAGCAGCTCGCCCGCGAGACCATTGACCGCCAGCTGGCCGCCGCCAGCTGGGCGGTGCAGCGCTACCGCGACCTGAACCTCTACGCGGCGCGCGGCGTCGCTGTCACGGAGTTTTCCGGGGCGTCGGGGCCCGCCGACTACCTACTGTACGTGGACCGTCAGGCCGTCGGGGTAGTCGAGGCCAAGCCGGAAGGCTTCACGCTGTCGGGCTACGAGGTGCAGACCCGGCGTTACGGCAAGGACCTCGCCCCGGGCATCCCCGCACCCATCAGACCGCTCCCGTTCCTGTACGAGAGCACCGGCACCGAGACCTTCTTCACCAACGGCCTCGACCCCGTACCCCGCAGCCGGCAGGTGTTCCACTTCCACCAGCCCAAGACCCTGGCGGAGTGGCTGGCCGAGGAGCCGGTCTTCCTGCCGGCCGGCCACCGGCTGGTTGACAAGCCGGCGTCGCTGCGGCTGCGCCTGCGGCAGATGCCGGTGCTCCAGCCTGACGGTCTGTGGCCCGCACAGTTCGAGGCTGTGCGCAATCTCGAGAAGTCCCTCGCCGAGAACCGGCCGCGGGCGCTGATCCAGATGGCCACCGGTAGCGGCAAGACCGTCACGGCCATCGCCGCGATCTACCGGATGCTCAGGCACGCTGAAGCCGGGCGCGTGCTGTTCCTGGTGGACCGCTCCAACCTCGGCCGGCAGGCGCGCAAGGAGTTCCAGGCGTTCGTGACGCCCGACGACGGCCGCAAGTTCACCGAGCTGTACAACGTCCAGCGGCTCACGTCGAACCGGCTCGACCCGGTGGCC
>CAYHQJ010000147.1:0-5607 GCA_964358595.1 uncultured Gemmatimonadales bacterium | reverse complement strand
GCGGTCACCACATGCAGCTCGCTCACGGGCCCCCCGTCCCCCGGTCCCCCCGTCCCCCCGTCCCCCGGTCCCCCCATCACTCAGGCACCTCGATCTCCATCCTCAGCAACGCCGTGCTCAGCGTCTTGCCCTGCGCGTCGGTCCGGAGCGAGATCGTGCCGCCGCCGCCCAGGGCGCCGTGCAGCAGGAAGTTCAGCGCGTTGAGGTTCGGCAGCTCGAAGCGCTCGACGCCGCCGGTGATCATCCCCCGGAAGTGCTCGGCCACCCGCTCGACCGTCAGTTCGCGCACCAGCAGCGGGTAGTGCTTCGGCGCGAGGGCGATCACGCCGATGTTGGCCGTGTCTCCCTTGTCGCCGCTCCGGGCGTGGGCGATGTGGACGAGTTGGCGTTTCATGCGGGGTCCTGGGTCGTCGGTCGTGGGTCGTGCGGCCCGGGCTTAGGGAGCACCCGTGCGTCCGCGGACGCCATCAGGTCGATCTTGCGCTCCATCTCCGCCGCCGTGCGCCGCATCCGCCATCCGAGGTGCGCGGCCAGCACCGCCACGATCGCGACCGCCACACCCAGCGAGCGGTAGAAGCTGCCGCCGCGCAGGAACGCCGCCACCGCGACGACCGCGAGCAGGATGCCGCGCAGGATCCACCGCCGCCCCTGCGCGCGCGCCCGGCGCACCGCCTTCTTCTGCTCCTCGAGCCTCAGCAGCTCCGTGTTCACGCCGCCAGGACCCGCACCGCGGGGGTGATCTCGCGCTTCGGCACCAGCGCCGGCCAGAACGCGACGATCTCCTCGACCTTCGGCCGGCCGCCCGCGAATCCCGTCACGCTCGGCGGGCCGTTGAGGATCAGGGGCGCCAGCTCCCGCGTGAACCGCTCGACCGGACCCTTGTGCTCGGCGCGCACGCCGACGCGCAGCTGCACCTCGGCGATGTCGGGCGAGGGCTCGCCCGCGAGCAGCCCGTGCGTCGCGTTGACGCCCACGAACTCGGTCAGCAGCTCCTCGAACTTCAGGCCGAGCCGGTCGAGCCGCGCCCGGAGCACGCGGTCGGCCTCCCGCGCCTTGGCGTAGGCGTCGGGCCAGGCGTACACGAGCGTGCCGACCGCCTTGTAGCCGTGCCGGTAGGCGATCGAGACCTTGAGCAGGTCGGTCTCCGGACGGCCTTCGATGCCGGACACGCGCACCCGGTCGTGCCCTGCCTGCTCCAGCCGGATCGTCGTGAAGTCGGCGACGCAGTCCGGCGTGATGTAGGCGCGGGGGTCGCCCATCTCGTAGACCAGCTGCTCGGCGACGCTCGCCACGGTGATCGCGCCGCCGGTGCCCGGGTGCTTGGTGATCTCGAACGTGCCATCCGGGTGCGCCTCGACGATCGGATAGCCGACGTCTTCGAGATTGGGCGTCGCCGGCCAGCCGGCGAGGTAGTTGCCGCCCGAACACTGGGCGCCGCACTCGATGATGTGCCCGGCGATCGTGCCCGCGGCCATGAGGTTCCAGGCATCGCGCTTCCAGCCGAACTCGTGGATCATCGGGGCCAGCGTCAGGCCGGTGTCGGTCACCCGTCCGGTGATCACGACGTGCGCGCCCTGCGTCAGCGCCTCGGCCACCGGCCAGGCGCCGAGGTACGCGTTGGCCGACAGCACCTTGTCGCGGACCTCGGCCAGTGGCCGGCCCGTGTCCATGTCATGCAGCCCGATGCCGCGCGCAAGAAAGTCGTCGAGCCGGCCGAGGATGTCGTCGCCGCTGACGACGCCGACCCTGAGCTTGCCCGCGAGGCCGAGCTTGCGCGCGCTCTCGAGGATCGCCTCGGCGCACCCCGCGGGGTTCACGCCGCCGGCGTTCGTGGTCACGCGCACGTTGCGCGCGAGGAGCTGCGGGAGGATCCGCTCGAGCAGCGGCACGACGTCGCGCGCGTAGCCCGCGCGCGGGTCGCGCGACTTCTGCTTCTGCTTGATGGACATCGTCACTTCGGCGAGATAGTCCATCATCAGGTAGTCGAGCGGCCCGCCCTCGACGAGCCTGATCGGGGCCTCGAGCCAGTCGCCCCAGAACCCCTGAGCGCCGCCGATGCGGACGACGCGGGCCATCAGTTGCCCGCGGCCGTCGCGGTGAAGGTGCGCACCAGCGCGGCCCAGTCGCCGGGCCCGGCGCCCGCACGCAGCCGCACGAGCGGCGCCCACTCGCCGGCGCTCGCGCGCAGGGCGCCGGCCGCGAGCCGCGCCTCCGCCGTCAGGCCGGGCACGAGATGCAGGCTCAGCTGCTCGCGCCCGCCCGCGAAGGCCAGCGCGCGCGGCTCGCCGAGCAACCGCACCGTGACGCGCGCCGTCACGTGTGCCGGCGCTTCGGGACGCGCGAATCCCGGGAACAGCTCCAGCGTCACAGGCAGGTCGGCGGAACGGCCGGCGGGGAGCGTGAAGCTCAACCGGTCGAGCGCGTAGGTCATCGCCTTGTTGGCGAGCCGGTTCCCGACACGATCGAACAGGGTGATCGCGAAGTCGGTGAGCTGGTCCCACACCTCACGATCGAGCCGTACCTCGACCGTCACCCTCCCGGCCCAGGCGGGCACCACCAGCGCGCGGGTGACGGTTGCGCCGTTCGGGACGTCCACCGCCCACGACGCCCCGACGCCGATCTGCTCGGCCGTGACGACGACGGTCGTCTCGCGAGAGGCGGCCAGCGTGATGGCCGGGGTGGCCGACGCCGAATCGAGCGCCGCGATCCGAGCGGCGGGAGCGACCGCCTGGAAGTCGTAGGTCACCTCGCGGCCGGGCATCGCCTGCACGACCGCCTCGTAGACGCCGGGCACGACATCCTCCGCCGGGACGGAGACCGTGCCGGTCGTGCCATCCGCGTGTCCGAAGTCGTCTTTCTCCTGGCCGCGCGCCGGGCGCCCCGAGGGCTCGAACAGGTAGAGCGTACCCGGCGCGCTGGTGTCGCGTGCGACGACGCGCACCGTGAGCCCGGCAGCGTCCGGCGGAGCGACGAAGTAATGCCGTGCCGCACCGCCGGCGGCGAGCTTGCGGCGGGTGACGGCCACCGCGCGCGGCCCGATGCTGTCCGGAACGACGATCGTGTTGGCGAGGACGAACGCCGGCCCGGCCGACGAATCGCCCGCGGGAATCGCCCGCACTGCGCCGGCGTAGCGGCCGGCCGGTGCGAGACGGGCGGCATCGTAGCGCAGCTCGACGAGGGCGGAAGCCGTGACGGAGTCGATCGTGACCGCGGGCTCGGCGGGGCGCAGCCACGCAGCGTCGCTCTCGAGGCGGAAGGTGTGCGGCCGCTCGCGCACCTGGTCGGGCACCAGGCTGACCCGGAAGCGCTGGACCGTGTCCGCCGCGGAGGCCAGCCCGCTCCGGCGGAACGCCGCCGTCGGCCGAACGGGCGTGCGGCTCGCGGCGACGTCCCGGCCCGCCGCACCGCCGCTCGGCTGGAATGTGATCGGCCCCTGAGCGTGCAACGCCGGCGGAAGCGCCTGCACCCGGTAGCGGCTCGCCGGGTGATTCCCGCGCAGCCAGTCGTACGCAGCGGCGACGCGCGGCACGCCCGCGCCCTGATCCACCGCGGCCTCGCCGGGAAGCCGGCGCGCGCTCGTTCTCAGCGCCGCGGCCAGGTCCGCCGCGCGCACCGTCCGCCCCTCCTCCACCATCGCCGAGACGAGGAGCGCGGCAAGTCCGGCGGTGTGCGGCACCGCCATCGAGGTGCCGAGCTTGATCTCCTGGCCCGTGTTCCAGCGCGGTACCGTCGAGTAGGCGATGCCGGGCGCGATCACGTCGGGCTTGGCCAGCTCGCCGCCGCGCGAGCCCCACCACCCCATGAGGTCACGATTCGGCGCGTCGAACTGCACCAGCGAGTAGGCGCCCGGGTAGAGCGCGCCGGCGGTGAACGCCAGCTCGGCGGAGCCCGGCAGGCCCATCGTCGAGAGGCCGGGACCGTCGTTCCCGGCCGCGATCGCGAACAGCACGTTCGGGTGCGCGAGGCAGAAGCCGTCCACGATCGAATCCATCGCGGCGAGGCCCTCATCCTCATTCCCGATCCCGAACGACATGTTCATCACCAGCGGCAGGCGTCGCTCCTCGGCGAACCGCGCCGCGTACTCCATCGCGCGCAGCATCGAGCCGTTCGTCGTCACGCCGCCGCGCGCGTTGTTGGCGATCTTGAGGCCGATGACAAGCGCGCCCGGCGCCACGCCGTCGAAGCCGCCCACGCCGTAGATGTCGTGCCCGGCGGCGATGCCGGCCACGTGGGTGCCGTGACCCGCGGTGTCGAGCACGAAGGCGAGCCGCGGCCGTCCGCCCTCGTCCGTGAGGTTGAGCGCCGCGGTAATCGGGCCCCGACCGCGTGCCGCCCAGCGCGAGGCGAAGGTGAAGGTCTCGCCGCGCACGAGGAAATCGGCCACGGGCGACTCGTCGGCGAGGGAGCCGTCGGCGTTCGCGTCCACGAACGCCACCCAGCCCGACGCCGCGCGCACGACCACGACGCCGAAGCGATCCGCGTTGCTGCCGTTGCCGTTGAAGTCGGCGTCGGGCGCGGGGCCGAACGGCCGCTCGGCCAGCACGCCGCCGTACCATTGGCCGGCGGCGACGACGGCGCGCACCGCAGCGGCGCCGCGCATCACCAGGCCCCCGGGTAACGCGATGCGCCCGTCGGCGGCCGGCGTGGTGGGCTCGAGCGCTACCTCGCCCTCGCCGGAGAATTCGCGCAGGTCGAGCACCTTCCGCTCGCCCGTCGTGGTCGCCTGGAGGCCGAGGACGCCGGGATCGATCCCGCTGTCGAGGATCGCGATCAGCACGCCGCGACCGTCGTACGTCGGGTGGGCGCGCCGGAACTCCGGGACGCCGGTGCTGGCGAGCGGCATGAGGCCGAGCTGCTGCGCGAGAACCGCGGGGACGATCGGCCGCTTCTCGGGCGGCGGCGTGGTCGGATCAGTCGCCGTCGCCTCCGCGGGGGCGGGGGCCGGTGCGGGCTCGACGGTCACCTGCGTGGCGCGGGAGCAGGCCGCCACGGCGAGCAGAGCGGCGAGGGGCAGCGGCAGAAGCGCCGGCTTCATTGAGGAACTACAGCCGGTCCGGCAGCACGTACGGCCCGAGGTGCGGCCCGTCGTAGTTGTCCACGATGCGCAGCGCGAAGGCGAGCACGTCGCGTGCCTCCTCGGGGGTGAGGATCGCGTCCACGAAGCCGCGCGCGCCGGCGAACTTCGCGTCGAGCTGGTGCTCGTAGTCGCCGCGCATCGCCTCGACGGCGGCCAGGAGCTCCGCTGTCGGGCTGCCGGCCTTGAGCGACTTCTCCAGCTCCGGCCCGTACACCGCAGCGACCGCGGACTCACCTTCCATCACGCCCATGCGGCCGGTGGGGAGCGAGAAGATGAAGTCGGGGTCGAAGCCCTGCCCCGCCATCGCGTAGTAGCCCGCGCCCGAGGCGTGGTTCAGGGTGAGGACGAGCTTCGGCACGCTGGCCGCGCTCATCGCCTCGACGAACAGCGCGCCCGCGCGGATGATCCCCGACGACTCCGCCTCGAGGCCCACCATGAATCCCGAGACGTCCTGCACGAACAGGATCGGAAGGCCCTCGCGGCTTGCTGTCTCGATGAAGTAGGCGACCTTCTCCGCGCTCTCGGTGTAG
>CAYHQJ010000146.1:0-5650 GCA_964358595.1 uncultured Gemmatimonadales bacterium | reverse complement strand
TGACCTCGATCCGGTCGCAGAAGCCGGCCAGCGCCTCGTCCACCGAGTTGTCCACCACCTCGTAGACCAGGTGGTGCAGCCCGCGGCTCCCCGTCGAGCCGATGTACATGCTGGGGCGGCGGCGGACGGCCTCGAGGCCCTTGAGGACCTGGATCTGTTCGGCGTCGTAGCCGGTCGGCTTCGGAGTCTTGGGCATGGCGTCCTTTACGCGATCAACGAGCTTGCGACATCCTTCCGCGTCGGCGCGATCAGCCGCAGCGTCACCGGTGCGGGCTCCAGATTCACGAACCGCGGTTCCTCGAGCGGTGCCACGGTGGGTTCCCTGCGGGTGCGCGCCTTCCAGCTCCGGCGCAGCCTCAAGAACCGGCGGAACAGCTTCGCGCGGTCGGCCGCGAGCGCGTCGCCCAGCACCGGCCACGGCCCCGCGAAGAAGTCCTTGCCGCGCTCGAGCCACGCCAGCAGCAGGTCGTGGTCGTGCAGCTCGCCGAGGCAGTCCTGCATCGCCCGCGCGAGCTTGCGCTCGACCTCGTACGCCATGCCGCAGGTGGCGGCGTGGAAGTCGAGCACGTAGCGCAGCCGCTTCACGTCGATCCGCAGCTGGTGCAGCTCGTCGGTCTCCGGCTCCGGGTCGGTCATCCCGGGATCGCGCGCGATCGCCGTTCCCCACGACTCGATCCCATCCACCAGGATGCGCGCGGCCATCGCGTCCTCGTCGCCGGCGAACCGCGGCCGCGCCGCGAAGTCGTCCAGCCCGCGCGCCAGCTTCGCGTAGCGGCCGCGGCCCAGCGCGCGCTCGAGCTTCTCCTGCGCCGCGAAGCGCCGCTCCTTGAGCCCCGCCAGCAGGTCCTCGAGCCGCTCGCGCTCGGCGCCCCGCAGCGCCGCGAGGTGCCGCTCCTCGAGCAGCGTGAGGATGACGTCGTGGTCGCGCACCGCGCCCAGCCGCCGCGCGAGCCAGCGCAGCTCCCCGGGGAGGCGCTTGCCCGGCGCCAGATAGCCACGGAAGATCCGCAGCGCGGCGCGCAGCCGCCGCGTCGCGACGCGCATCTGGTGCACCGCCTCGGGGTCGCGGCCCTTCTTCGCCTTCTGCTCGTGCCGCGCCAACTCCCGCACCTGCTCGGCGAAGATCCGGCCGGCCGCCTGGCGGACCGTGAGCGCCGGGGTCGGGGCGAGGGACTCAAGCATCAGACGATCCAGCGGATCCTCTCGATCCGCCCGCCCTTCCGGCCCGCATTCAGCTTCGCCATGATATCGGGCGTCATCAGGCTCAGCTCCTGGCGCCACGCCGCCGACTTCACTCGCACGAACAGCGTCCCGTCCTGCGTCACCGATTCGGGCACCGCGGCCTTCGCGATCTGCGCGCCGACCAGCTTCGGCCACTGCGCGACGATGCCCGCCTGCGCGACCCGGTCGGCGAGCCCCGCGCGCTTCAGGTAGCCCGCGATCGCGTCGCCGACCTTGACCGGCTTGCCGGGTTTTCGAGTGGCTCGAGCCATCAGGCCTCCACGCGGCCGCTGCGAATGCGCCAGCGCGGCAGTGATGCAATCGCCTCCGGCACGTCGCTCTCCTTGGGCACCGCAGCAATCACCTGCGCCCCGTCCCCCGCCAGCAGCTCGATCAGCAAACCGAGGCGGCGGCTGCGCATCTCGTCCAGCTCGGCGAACGCGTCGTCCAAGCAGATCGTCGCCGGCTCGCCCGTCAGCTCGCGCAGCGTCTCGGCCTTGAGCAGCCGCAGCGCCAGCGCCGCCGTACGCTGCTGTCCGGCCGAGCCGTAGGTGCGCAGCGAGCGCCCATCGAGCGTCAGGCGCAGCTCGTCGCGGTGCGGCCCCACGCTGGTGCGGCCCCGCGCCAGGTCCTTCTCCCGCGAGCCGGCGAGGGCCTCGCGCAGCACGTGCACGCCGCCACCCTCGACCCGCGTGACGTAGCCGAGTTCCGGCTCGCCGCTCTCGCCCATCGCCACGCAGTGCTGCGCGTACCGCGCGGCCCACCGCTCCGCCCACGCCTGGCGGGTCCGCGCGACCTTCGCGCCCGATTCGGCGAGCACGTGCTCCCACGTCTCCACGTCGGCGGCGCTCGAGCGGACCCGGTGGCGCAGCGCGCGCCGGTACTTCGCCAGCTCCCCGACGTAGCCCCGCACCGTGATCGCCAGCAGCACGTCGAGGAAGTGCCGCCGCTCCCGCGGCGAGCCCGCCACCAGCCGCACGTCGGTCGGGCTGAGGACCACCCCGCGAACGATCCCGATCGCATCGCTCAGTCGCTCGGGCTCGGCCCCGTCCACCGTCACCCGCTTGGCGCGGGTCCGCGCATCGTAGCCTACGGTAACGTCCCGAACCTGCCGGCTGCCGCCGGGCGAGAGACTGCGCCCACTGTCGCCCACTGCGCCCACTGACACCTGAACCCAGAACCCATCCGCCCCGAACCTCACCAGCTCCCGATCGCCGGCGCCGCGGTAACTCCTGAAGATCTCGCCGTACAGCAGCGCCTCGAACAGGCTGGTCTTCCCATGCCCGTTCGGCCCCACGACCACACATCCCGCATCCGGCAGCTCCAGGTCCGCGTCTGCCAGGTTGCGGAACGAGCGCACCGTCAGCGCCCTGATCCGGCCTATCGCACGGTCACGGTCACGCTGTCCGTGACCGTCTCGTGGTCGAGGATGTCCTTCGCCCGCGCGTAGTACTGGAACGACGAGTGCTTCAGTGGGCCGAGCGCGATCGGGAAGTTCACGAGCGCGAACGTGTCGGCCGGGTTCACCGGGTTGAACGCGAACGCGGCGCCGATCAGCACCAGCTCCAGCTCCTTGATGTTCGAGCGGTCCGACGCCGCTACCGAGACGGTCAACGTGCCGAGCGAATCCACCGTCGTGTCGCGGCCCGGGCGCACCGCGAGCGCCGGTCCCGACACGTCGGGACCACCGCCCGGCGGGGGCGCGTTCAGGTTCTCCTTGCACCCCGCGGCGGCCGCCGCGAGGAGGAGCGCCCGGGAGGCGCGAAACAGGCCACGGCCCGTGCGGTTACGGACCATGGCCTGCCGCACGCCAACGGGGCCGAATCACGACCCCTAAGATAAGGCCGAACCCTAGGAATTACAAGGGTTTCCGTCGGCTCGGGGAGGGGGCCGGCGGGGCGGCCGAAACGGTGTCCTGGACGAGGAAGACGGCGGTGTCAGCAGCCACGAACCCGACGAGATCCTCGGCCCGGCCGATGACCTTCAGCGCGGTCCCGACCGCCACCCCGGGCGGGACGTGGAAGTGGATGCTGTGGTTCAGCTCGAAGGCGTCCGGCAGGTCGAGGGCCGAGTCGAGCGTGAGCGTCGAGTCGGAGCTGAGCAGAGCGAGCCGCACGGCGGCAAGCCCGTCGGCGTCGTACGCGTAAAGCGCGCCAGCGAGGTCGCCCGGGCTGTGCGCGACGGTGCCCGGCGCGAAGCTGAGGTCCACCGTGGGCGGCACCGGCCTCGCGCGGGGGTCGGTGCACCCGGCGGCGACGGCGAGCACGACCACTGTCCACCGCCAACCGCCAACCACTGCGCGTCTGCGCGCCTGCCGACTACTGCGCGTCCCGCCCGTCAAGACTGCCTACTGCCCCTGGAACTTGGCCGGCCGCTTCTCGAGGAAGGCCATCAGCCCTTCCTTCATGTCGCTCGTGCCGGCAACCAGGCCGAACATGTCCGCCTCGATCCGCAGCCCGTCCTCCAGCGTCGCCTCCAGACCGCGGTCCACCGCCTCGATCGTGAGCGCGACCGCGACCGGCCCCTTGCTCACGATCGTCTTCATGATCCGCTCGGCTTCGGCCATCAGCTGGTCCGGCGGCACGACCTTGCTCACCAAGCCGATGCGGAGCGCTTCCTGGGCGCTCACGTGCTCACCGGTCAACAGCATGTAGAGCGCGTTCCCCTTGCCGACGATGCGCGGCAGCCGCTGCGTGCCGCCGTAGCCCGGCGTGATGCCGAGGCCGACCTCGGGCTGGCCGAACCGCGCGTTCTCGCTCGCGATGCGGACATGGCAGGCCATCGCCAGCTCGCACCCGCCGCCCAGGGCGAAGCCGTTCACCGCGGCCAGCACCGGCTTGCCCATCGCCTCGAAGGCGCGGAGCATCCCCTGGCCGCTCAACGCCCGCTGGCGGCCGTCCAAGACGCCCTGCTTCGCGAGGTCGCCGATGTCGGCGCCGGCGACGAAGGCCTTGGGGCCGGCGCCGGTCACGATGATGCCGCGGACGTTCGGGTCGCTCCTAAGGGCGAGCGCGGCCTGGCGCAGCTCGCTCACCACGGTGTCGTTGAGGGCGTTCAGCTTGTCGGGACGGTTGATCGTGAGGAACGCGATCCCGTCGCGCGTGTCGAGCAGCAAGGTCTGGTAGCTCATGGCGGGAAAACTAGCGGTGCCCTAGGTTCATCGCTATGCACGTCAAGACCGTCGATTGGGCGCCGAACGGCGCACTGCGGATCATCGACCAGACGCGGCTTCCAGCCGAGGAGTGCTACCTCGACCTCGACACCTTCGAGGGCGTGATCGAGGCGATCCGGACGCTGCGGGTGCGCGGCGCACCGGCGATCGGCGTGGCCGCGGCGATGGGGCTCGCGGCATCGCTGCGCCGGTGGGTGAAGCTGCCGCGCGAGCGGTTCCTGTCCGCGGCGCTGAGCGCCGCAGACGCGATCGGCGCCGCGCGGCCCACGGCGGCGAACCTCGGCTGGGCGATGGAGCGGATGCGGAAGGTGGCGCGCGGCACGACGGGAGATGCGGCGGCGGTGTTCGAGGCCCTGCTACAGGAAGCCCAGGCGATCTGGCGCGAGGACCAGGCGATGTGCCGGGCGATGGGAGAGGCCGGACAGACCGTGCTCTCGGTTGGCAGAGGCGCAGTGGGCGCAGCGGGCGCAGTCGGTAAACGGAAGTCAGCTGCCAGGGTTGTGAACGTCCTCACCCACTGCAACACGGGGGCGCTCGCTACCGGCGGCATGGGCACCGCGCTCGCCGTCGTGTACGTCGCGGTCGAGCGTGGGGTGAAGGTGCACGTCTGGGTGGATGAAACCCGGCCGCTGCTCCAGGGAAGTCGCCTGACGGCATGGGAGCTGAAGAAGGCGGGGATCCCGCACACCGTGCAGCCGGACGGCGCGGCGGCCTCGCTCATGCAACGGGGAAAGGTGGATGTGGTGCTCGTCGGCGCCGACCGGGTCGCGAAGAACGGGGACACGGCGAACAAGATCGGCACCTATCCGCTCGCCCTTGCGGCCAAGCAGCACGGGGTGCCGCTGTACGTCGTGGCGCCCTCGTCGTCGTTCGACCCCAAGTGCAAGAGCGGCGCGGCGATCCCGATCGAGCAGCGCGCGGCCGACGAGGTGTCGCTGACCGGCAGCCCCGCGTTCAATCCGGCCTTCGACGTGACGCCGGCCGCGCTCATCAGCGGCTGGGTGACGGAGCGCGGTCTGCTCCGGCCGCCCTTCAAAGCTTGAAGGACCCTTCACGTGCGCTTCTGGAACTAATCATGGTTCCAGGGTATAATGCCCGAACGATGCGCTCGCTCATGACGCGTCTCTTCGCCCTCGCGGTGCTGGCGGCCCAGTTGCAGGCCGTGCCGGCGGCGCCGGCGGGGGCCCCCCCCCCCCGCCCGCACACAGCCACCCCATGGGCCCAAGGTGAACACACACCCCGCCCCGCCCGGGCGCC
>CAYHQJ010000145.1:5448-5670 GCA_964358595.1 uncultured Gemmatimonadales bacterium | reverse complement strand
AGTCGTAGGCGGTGGGGCTCGCCCTGGGCCCTCGTCACCGAGTTCCCGCCGCAGGTCCCGTTCCCGCACTCGGCCGGTGTCTGGCGCTACCGCCAGCGCCTGCGGACTCCGCACTACCGGATGGAGGTCCGGCTCTCCGAGGCGTTCAGCGCGAACCTCGACCTCGCGGCGACCGCCACGGTGACCGTCGTGGCCGAGGAGCCGCTGGGTCCCTGGCTCCGC
>CAYHQJ010000145.1:2786-5438 GCA_964358595.1 uncultured Gemmatimonadales bacterium | reverse complement strand
CTCCGCTTCGGACTCCATCCCAAGCTCCGGGCCGACTCCGCGCGGCTCGGGACGGGCGAGCCCGCCACGGTCTACAAGGCCGACGAGGACGACGACCTGTGGGTGCGCGCGCCGCGGCGCCTCGCCCGCGGTGACTCGCTGGAGCTCACCGTCTTCTACCACGGCGACATCATCGACCGCTTCGCCGACTTTTTCTTCATCGCCCCGTCCGCCGACTGGTACCCCGTGAACGGCCAGGGCCAGGCGCTCGCCACCTTCGACGTGACCTACCACAGCCCCGCGCGGTACCCCCTCGTCAGCGTCGGCGAGCGGGGCGACTCTACCGTCGCCGGCGGTGTGCGGACCACGCGGTGGGTCACGCGGGAGCCGACGACCCGCGCGCGCTTCAATCTCGGGCTCTTCGAACGCTATCCCGTGCGCAACGAGGGGGCGCCGCCGCTCGAGGTGTTCTGGTCCGACGACGCGCACCGCGCGCTGCGGCGGGCTGCCGCCGAACGGGGCGCAATACTCCTCGAGCAGCGCAACATGCGCCAGGCCGTCGCGACTGACGTCTCGAACGCAATCACCCTCTTCGCCAGCCTGTTCGGGCCCGCACCCTTCGAGCATTTCGCCGTGACGGAGATCCCGTACGGCGAGGGCGTGTCGTTCCCCGGGATGATCGACCTCTCGTGGAGCACCTTCCAGAACACGGCGGATGACGGCTTCGACGAGTTCTTCCGGGCCCACGAGGCCGCTCACCAATGGTGGGGCATCGGCATCCGCTCGGGGTCGTACCGCGACGCCTGGCTCAGCGAGGGGCTGGCGACGCTCTCCGGTCTCTGGTACCTCCAGGCCCAGCGCCGCCACAACACGGAGTACTACAGGTTTCTCGACCAGTACCGCGCGGACATCCTCGCCCTCAGGGACGACGCCGGGCCGATCTCCATCGGCTACCGCAACAGCACGCCCGATGTCCCGCACGGCTACGACGTGATGATCTACGAGAAGGGCGCGTGGGTGCTGCATATGCTCCGCGCGATGCTGCTCGACCTCGGCACGATGCGCGGCGACCGCTTCACGGCGCTGCTGCGGAGCTACTACGAGACCTTCCGCGGCGGCGTCGCCACGACGGAGGACTTCCAGGTGCTGGTGGAGCGCCACACCGGCGCGCCGATGGACTGGTTCTTCGATCAGTGGGTGCGGGGGACGGCCATCCCCACGTACCGCGTCGCGTGGACGGCCGTGCCGGCCGAGGGAGGACGGTTCGCCGTGCGGCTGCGCGTGGCGCAGCAGGGTGTCCCCGACGACTTCCAGATGCCGGTGATCGTATCGGTGGACCTGGGCGACCAGCGCACGGCGCGCTTCCGCGTCCAGGTGCGCGGCGCGCGCGGCGAGTACACGAGCCCGCTCCTCCCGTCGGAGCCCCGGGGCCTCGTGTTCAACGATCTGCACAGCGTGCTCGCGAACGTGGAGATGGAGCGGTGGTGAGGCGCGCCGCGGCCGGGGTGGTGGTGTACGACGGCGAGACGAGCGTCCCCTTCGGCGAGGGACTCCACGCCATGCCGATCCGAGCGGTGTGGGAGGCGACCTGAAACGCAGTAAGGAGGGACTCGTGGCACGACCGGAATCCCCAGGCATCTGCGCGTTGTGCGGTGAGAGGGCATCCGCCGCCGCAATGGTGACCCACCTTCGCCGCTGCGCCCCAGCCCACGATGGAGCGAAGGGTGCGCCGGCCCCGATCCACCGCCTGCGGGTGCAGGGGACGTACAACCCGATCTTCTGGCTCGACCTCGAGATCAAGAGCGCCGGCACGCTCCGCCAACTGGACCAGTTCCTCCGCAATATCTGGCTGGAATGCTGCGGCCACATGAGCGCGTTCCGGATCGGGCATCAGACGTACTCCGGCATGGCGGATAGGGAGTTTGGGGCCTTCGGGGACCAGCGCAGCATGAGCGCTCGCGTCGCCGATGCGCTCCCTCCGCCGGGCCGGCGGTTCCGCTACGAGTACGATTTCGGGTCCACGACCGATCTCACGCTCCGCGTGACGGGGACACGGCACGGGGTCATCGGCCGACCGGCGATCCGCCTCCTCGCTCGCAACGAGGCGCCCGTCTGGCCGTGCGCGACCTGCGGCGCGCCCGCCACGGAGATCTGCTCGTTCTGCCTGGGCGAGAGCAATCCGTTCGCGTGTGCGAGGCACGTGCGCGATCACCCGTGCGGCGAGGACGAGGGGTTCCTCCCCGTCGTCAACTCGCCCCGGATGGGCGTCTGCGGGTACACCGGCGAGCTGTAGCTCGCGGTCCGACGACGGCTGCCCAGAGGACCAGCACCTCACGATCGACACCGAAGGAGGACCCATGCGCCGACCGTTCACCGTGATCGCATTGCTCGCAGGTCTGGCCCTCGCCGTGCCCGCCCAGGGCCAGCGGCCCGCGCGGCCAGGCCAGCCCGGTCAGGCCGCGCCGTCGGCGCAAGCCCCGGCGGCCGCCCCGGCGATGAGCGACAGTGGGGCGCGGCAAACCCGGCAGCCGGGCGCCGCGCCCGGCTCCGACCTGCGCGAGGAGTCGTCGGCCACCGAGCACAGCATCCGTATCGGCGGCCAGACGATCCCCTACCGTGCCACCGCGGCGACGATGCTCCTCCGCAACGACAGCGGCGCGCCGATCGGCAGCC
>CAYHQJ010000145.1:0-2686 GCA_964358595.1 uncultured Gemmatimonadales bacterium | reverse complement strand
GCCACCGCGGCGACGATGCTCCTCCGCAACGACAGCGGCGCGCCGATCGGCAGCCTCTACTACACGGCGTACACGCGCACCGACGTGTCCGACAAGAGCCGCCGCCCCCTCGCCTTCGTGTACAACGGCGGCCCCGGCTCCGCTTCGGCATGGCTGCACATGGGTGCGTTCGGCCCGCGGCGGGTAGTCACGAACGACCCGTCCGCGACGCCGCCAGCGCCCTACCAGCTCGTGGACAACGCGAGCAGCCTCATCGACGTCGCCGACCTGGTCTTCATCGACCCCATCGGCACCGGCTTCAGCAAGCCCGTCGGGCGGGGAGCCGGGCGGGACTTCTGGGGCCTCGACGAGGACGCCGCGTCGCTGGCCCAGTTCGTCTACGCGTACGTGAGCCGCAACGGCCGCTGGAACTCGCCCAAGTACCTCATCGGCGAGAGCTACGGCACCACCCGCTCGGCAGTGCTCGTGAACCGGCTGCAGTCGCGGGAGGGGATGGACTTCAACGGCGTGGTGCTGATCTCCTCGATCCTCGACTTCGAGACGACGTCGTTCGCGCCGGGGCACGACATCTCGTACATCATGTACCTGCCGTCGTATGCCGCGACGGCCGCGTACCACAATCTGATCGCGCGGCCGCAGAACCTCGCGGCGTTCCTCGACGAGGTCCGGCGCTTCGCGATGAACGAGTACGCCGACGCCCTGAACAAGGGCTCGGCCCTCGGCGCCGAGGAGGCGGCCGCGGTGCGCCGCCGCCTCGCGGCCTACACCGGCCTCAGCGAGGACTACCTCACGCGCGCCAACCTGCGCGTCTCCCTGCGGCAGTGGATGGCGGAGCTGAACCGCGCCCGCGGCCAGAACACCGGCCGGCTCGACGCCCGCTACACCGGGCCGATGCTGAACCTCCTCACCGAGAGCGGCGAGGGCGATCCGCAGTCGCGCGCTGTCACCGGCGCCTACACCTCCGCCATCAATGCCTATCTGCGCGACGAGCTGCGTTTCGGCGGCGACCAGCGCTACAGCCTGAGCGGCGGCGTACAGTGGAACTGGAACCGCGCGCCCGCCGGCGGCGGCCCGGGCAGCGGGGGTGGCGGCCGCAACGCCACCCCCTATGTCGGCGGCGACCTCGCGCAGGCGCTCATCTCGAACCCGAACCTCCGGGTCGAGGTGGAGAACGGCTACTACGACATGGCGACGCCGTTCTTCGCGACCGAGTACACGATGGACCACCTCGGCCTGCCGGCGGATCTGCGGAGCCACATCACGATGAAGTACTACGAGGCGGGCCACATGATGTACCTGCGTGAGCCCGACTTGGTGGCGCTCAAGAACAACGTCGCGCAGTTCATCGCGTCGACGTCGCGCGGGCGGTAGGGCACGCGCACGCAAGGGGCCGGTCCCGGCATCGCCGGCGCCACCCTCTCCGACCACGCCCGAGCAGCACGCCGGAGTAGCACGCGAGCCCGGCCGCGTCGAACTGGCGCCGCCGGGCTCGGATATCTCGTCCGTCTCGCCTATCGCGAGCTTTCCGCCAGGTCCCGCCTCAGCGCGAACGGGTCCTCGCCCTCGAGCCCCCTGATGCGCCGGCTCACGGCCCGGAAGAGCCGTCTCACCCGCGCGTACGTCTCCCGGTGCTCCGCCCGCGGCTTCCGCCGCCGCTGCTCCTCCAGCACCACGAACGGCGCCGCCAGCTCCGCCAGCGGGCGGGCCTCGCCTGCCTCGCGGTGCCACGCCCACGCCGCGTGGATCGCGGCGCCGAGCGCCGCGCCCTCGCCCGCGACCGGCACCGTTTCCGTGTCGAACACGTCCGCAATCGTCTGGCACCACGCCGGCGACGCCGAGAGGCCGCCGGTGAGCCGGATCTCGCGCGGCTCCACCGGCATCCGCGCGAAGCCGTCCCACAGGTTCAGCACGTGGCCCTCGACCACGGCGCGGCACAGCGCCTCGGGCCGCGCCCCCGCGAGGTCCGCGACGTCGAAGCCGAGTGCGGTCGCGGCGGCGAACGGCACATCCGGCGTGCGCTCGCCGACGTACCAGGGCACCAGCACGCGGCCCCCGTTCCCCGGCGGCGCCCGCTCGACCAGTTCCGCGAACCCTTCGTGCGACAGGCCCAGGCGTTCGAGGAGGGCGTCGTAGCCGTTCGACAGGTTCGACACGCACAGGAGGGGCAGGTACTTGCCCGTGCTGTCGCAGTACGACGCGATCTCGCCCGTGGGGTCCACGTAGGGCCGCTCGAGCACGGTGCACGCCGTTCCGCTGGTGCCGAGGCTCACGGTCACGATCCCCGGCGCGAAGTTCCCGGTCCCGAGGGCGCCGTACATGTTGTCGCCGCTTCCGGCGTCCACTCGGCAGTCGGGCGAGAGGCCGAAGCGCACGGCGAGCGCGGCGCCCACCGCGCCGATGGTGCGGTGCGCGGGCCGGAGCCGGGGCAGCTTGGTGGGGAGCGTGGGGTCGATGGCCGTCATCACGGTCCGCGACCAGCGGCCGGTGGCGGGGTTCCAGAGAGCCATGCCCGAGGTGTCGCCCGGCTCGAGGGCGGCCACGCCGCCGTCCGGACCGCCGGTCAGGTACCAGTTGATGTAGTTGTGCACGACAAAGAGCGTCGCCGTCCGCGCCCAGGACTCGGGCTCATGGCGCTTCAGGTGCAGGATCTTCCCCGCCGTGTAGCCGGGGCGCTGGCTGTTCCCCA
>CAYHQJ010000144.1:0-5696 GCA_964358595.1 uncultured Gemmatimonadales bacterium | reverse complement strand
GGCACGAAGTAGAACTGATGGAAGGCGTCGTCGTCGAGGACGGCCACGCCGGCTCCTGCGGGTAACTCGCGCAGCACCTCGCGCCGCTGGCTCGCGACCCGGGCGGCGACGCGACCGCGACCGAACTGGGCCGAGTACCGCTCCACGACGCGCCCGTCGGCGGAGACGTCCAGCTGGTAGCTCAGGGGCTGCAGGTCCCCCGTCAGTTCGAGGGCGGGGCGCAGCTCGCGGTCGAGGTAGCGGACCGTCGCGACGGCGAGGATGCCGCCGGCGCCACCGCGGCCGGTGGCGCGGCGGATGGCGAAGTCCTCGCGGCCGACCTCGTTGCCGGCGCGCTGGATGACGAAGGTGCCGCGGTCGAGGACCTCCTGCGCGGCGGCCGGCGCGGGGCCCCCAAGCGTGAGCGCGGCGAGGGCCGCCGCCCGGAGCGCGGCGCTCATCGGCTCACCCGGGCGGGGGTGTCACCGGGACGCCGAGCACGCGGGTGCGGATGCGCTCCTTGATGAACTCGAAGATGCGGCGTCCCTTCTCGGCGGAGGCGAGGGTCGGCTCGCCCACGCTGCCCGGCGAGATGGCGGGCAGGCGCATCGTGGATCCGCGCCGGTAGCGCTTCACGGTGGTTTCCGGCAAGATAAAGTCGCGCGCCTCGTCCATCCGGACGAGGTGCGGTGCGACGAACAGGGCGAGCGACGTGTCCACCTCGCCCCCGTGGATCGGCCCCTCGGGATGGGCCACGAGGACACCGAGCTCGATGGCCAGGACGTCGATGACGCGCACGCGGGCCCGTTCGGTGACCACGGTGCCGAGTGCCTCCTGGTGCGGGGCGTGGCCGTGGGCGGTGAGGATGAGGAACTCCTGCACCCCCTCGCGCTCCCAGTCGAGGAGGAGGTCGTTGACCCAGCGGCGGAGGGTCTTGCGCCGCACGCTCGCGTTGCCGGGGACGGGCGCGTCGGTCGCGACGTTCACGCCATATTCGATCGTGGGGGCGACGAGGATGCCGAATTCCGCCGAGAGGTCGTCGGCGAGCCGTTCCACGAGGAGCGTGTCGCAGCCGAATGGCAGGTGCGGGCCGTGGTGCTCGCAGGTGCCGACGGGAACGATGAGCCGCGGGTCGGCGTCGAGCACGCGCCGCAACTCGGCAGGAGTGAGGAATTTGAGGCGGAGCGGGCGGCTGCCGGCGGTCATGGCGAGGGCCTTCGCGTGAGGCGCGGGCCGGTGGTCTGGCTCGCCGCGCTCGGCGCCGCGGTCGCGCTCGGCGCGGAGTGGATGCGGGCGCCCGGATGGGTGCTCGCCGGCGGCGTCCTCCTGCTGGGGCTGACCGCCGCCTGGGCCGCGGTGCGGACGGAGGGGCCCGCGGTGACGCGCGCCGCCGTGCTCGCCGGCGCGGCGGTGGTGCTGCTTCTCGGCGCGCTGCTCGGGCGCGCGACGTGGCGCATCACGCGCATCGCGTCGGACTGGCCTGCCGTCCGCTCCGAGATGACCGCGCGCGCGGCGCGGCGCCTCGGGTCCGAGATAACGGCGGCGGTGGCGCGGGCGCGGGACCTCAGCGATGCCGCGGTCGCGGCGCGTGGCCTGCCGGCCGATGCGGCGTTCGACCGGCTGGCGCGCCTCGCGGCTGGCGGCGGCCCCGCCCACGGGGTCGTGCTCTTCGACGGGCAAGGCCGCCCGACGGCGTGGGCCGGGACCCAACGGGTCGTCCTCGGCCCCGACGGGCCGGCGCTCTCGGTCGTCACCACTCCATTCTACCTGTGGCTCGTGGCGCGCCGCCAGGTGAATGACGGCGCGGCCGCGGCCACGGTGTTGCTGGCGCGATCGCTCGGCGTCCCCCTCGCCGGCGAGGCGGTCACCGAGCACTTCCTGGACGAGACCGGCGTCAGCCTGCGCTTCCTGCCACCGGGCGCGCTGCCCCCCGACTCGGCGGTGATCGACTTCGTGGGGCCGGACGGCGACACGCTGTTCGCCGTGCAGACGAGCGCGCCGGAACAGGGCGCCGCGCGCGGCGAGGCGCTCGCCGCCGCGCTGCGCACCGTGCCGCTGCTCGCCGCGCTGGTGATCGTGCTCGCGGTGGTGGGCGCAGTCCGGCTCGGCTTCGGGCTCCCGCTCGTCGGCCTGAACGCCGCGGTCGCGGCGATCGTCGTGGCGCGCGCTCCGCTCGCGACCGCCTTCGGGGCGGACAGCGTGTTCTCGCCGACCACGTACTTCCGCGGCCTGCTCGGACCGTTCTCGGCCTCCGCAGGCGCGCTCGCGCTGACCGGTCTCGTCGTGGCGTACCTCGCGCTCGCCCTGTGGCGGCGCGGCGTCCGGCCCCGGTGGTGGACGTACGGCGCGGCGCTGCTGCTGGTGGCGGTGGCGCCCTACCTGCTCCAGGACCTGGCGGGCGGCATCACGCCCCCGGTCGACGGGGCATCTACCACGCTGTGGATGACGTGGCAGATCGCGGTCGTGCTCGCAGCCTCGGCTGTCGTGCTGATCGGAGCGGCGCTCGTGCGCGGCGCGCAGCCCCCGTTGCACGGTGGCGTGTGGCCGTGGGTTGCGGGCGCGCTGGCGCTGGCGCTGGGCGCCGCCGGGCTCTGGCTCTGGCAGCCGGGCGCCGCCTGGCCGGACTGGTACCCGTATCTCTGGCTGCCTGCGCTGTTCATCGCCATCAAGCCGATGCCGCTGCGGGGTACGCTCTCGACCATCGCGGTGGTGTCGGGCACGGCGGCCGCGCTGCTCACGTGGCGCGCGACGACCGACGCGCAGCTGACCCTGGCGACGCGCGACGCCGAGTCGCTCGGCGCGACGGCGGACCCTGTCGCGATCGCGCTGACCGAGCGCGCCACCCTGCAGTTCGGCACCGGGCCCCTGCCCGCGACCCCTGGCGATCTCTACGTCCTGTACCGGCGCTCCGCCCTCGACGGGCAGGAGTACCCGATCACCATGGCGCTGTGGACCGGCGAGGGGGAGCGCCTGGTCACGCTCGACCTCGCCGAGGTGGACCTTCCCGCGGCAATCGTGCAGAGCCTCGCGCGCCAGGCATCGGAGGAGCAGCAACCGGTCGGCGCCTCGTACCTGCGGGTGCCCGGCGTGCACCTCGCGGCAGCGGTGCCGCTGGCCGACGGCCGGGTGCTCACCATCGGCGTGGGGCCCCGCACGCGTCTGGTCCCCCCGACCCGCGTCGGGCTGTTCCTGTCGGGGGGGAGCGCAGCGGAGGCCCCCTACCGCCTGGCGATGTCGCCGCCCGAGTCCGACCGTCGTCCGCCGGGCCCGACGGTGACGTGGCGGCGCGAGGGCTGGACGCTCTTTGGCGAGCGGGTGGTGGCGCTGCCGGGCGGGAACCGGCACGCGTACGTGCAGATCGACCTGCACGGGCCCGCGGCGCTGCTGCAGCGCGGGTTCCTCGTGCTGCTGTTCGACATCGCGGTGCTCGCGCTCCTCTGGATCGGTATCGAGCTGGCCGGCGGGCGGCTCGCACCGGCGTTGCGGGCGAAGTGGCCCCGGGCCTACCGGTCGCTGCGGATGCGGCTGACCGCCAGCCTCGCCCTGTTCTTCGTCGTCCCCACGGTCGCGATCGCCGCGTGGGGCTACGAGCGGCTCGGCGACGAGTTCCGCCGCTCGCGCGAGCTGCTGCTCCGCCAGACGCTCCGCGACGCGAGCGGCGTGCTGTTGTCCGACACGCGGGACGCCGGGACGGCGCTCAGCGCCGTGGCGCGCCGCGTGGACGCGGACCTCGTGCTGAGCCAGGGCGGCCGGCTGGCGGCCACGTCGGCTCCCGTGCTCGCGGACCTGGGCCTGATGGACGTGCTCGTGCCCGCGGCGGCCTTCCGGCGTCTGGCGTACGGAGACGAGTTGGAGCTCACGCTTCCGCAGGCCGCGTCGCCCGGCGACGTGCTTGCCGGGTACCGGGTGGTGCGGCCCGGCCCCGCGGCGGACGCCGTGGTGCTGGGGGCGGTCGAGTTGCTGAGCGATCCCTCGCTCCGCCGCCGCGAGCAGGACCTCGGCATCGCGACGCTCGTGGCCGCGGCACTCGGCGTGCTGGCGGCGGTGGTGCTCTCGGGCATCGCGGCCCGCACGGTGGCCCGGCCCATCCAGGACCTCCGCGAGGCGGCGCTGGCGATCGGTGCCGGCGAGGGCGCGGGATCGCGCCTCGAGCGGCTGCCGGGCGAGCTGGAGCCGGTCTATGCAGCCCTCCAGCAGGCGGCCGCCGACGTGGAGCGCAGTCAGCGCGCGGAGCGCGTCCTCGCCTGGGGCGAAATGGCGCGGCAGGTCGCGCACGAGATCAAGAACCCCCTGACGCCGATCCGGCTCGGCATCCAGCACCTGCTGCGCGTGCACCGGGAGCGTCCGGCGGACCTCGGCGCCACGCTGGACGTCTCGGGACAGCGCCTCCTGGCGGAGATCGACCGGCTGGACGGGATCGCGCGCACCTTCAGCCGGTTCGCCCTGCCGGCCCCGGAGGGACCGGCGCTGGAGCCCGTGGACGTGGCCGCCGCGGTGGGCGAGGTGATCAACCTGTATCGCCTCGGCGAGAGCCCGCTGCAGTGGCGCCTCACGACCGAGGGCGCGCCGCTCGCCCTCGCGCGGCGCGGCGAGTTGGTCGAAGTGCTCGTCAACCTGTTCGAGAATGCGCGGGACGCGGGAGCGCATGCCGTGGAGGTGGCGGTGAGCACGGACGCACGGACGCACGGGCGCACGGACGCACCCACCGAGGGGGAGGGCGGTCCGCCGGAAGGCGCCGCGCCCGCGGTGCGGATCGTGGTGAGCGACGACGGGCGCGGCATCCCGCCCGACGTCCAGCCGCGGGTCTTCGAGCCGCGCTTCAGCACGACGTCGAGTGGCAGCGGACTCGGCCTCGCCATCGTGAAGCGGCTGGTGGACGGCTGGGGCGCGAGCATCGCGCTCGAGAGCGCGGTCGGTCGAGGCACGACCGTCACGATGCGGCTCCGCGTGCCTGCAGCCGAGAGCGCCGGCGACGGGTCCGCGTGACGCGGTCGGGCGCGTCCCGCTAACTTTGCCCAGCGCCATGCCCGCGACGCCGTGAGCGCCACCTCGACCCTCCTCGTGTTCCGCCCGGCCTCCGCTTCGCCGGGGATCCGGCGCTGGCGGCAGCGACGGCGCGCCGCGCCTGCCTCGAGAGGATCGCTCGACTGATGAGCTACCCCCTCTGGGTGTGGATCGCGTTCAACGCCTTCGTGCTGCTGATGCTGGCGCTCGATCTGGGCGTGTTCCATCGCAAGAGCCACGAGGTCCAGCTGCGCGAGGCGCTGGTCTGGAGCGCGGTCTGGATCGCCCTCGCCCTGGCGTTCAACGGCCTGGTGTGGGCGCGCTACGGGCAGCAGCGGGGGCTGGAGTTCCTGACGGGCTACCTGATCGAGAAGTCGCTCAGCGTCGACAACATCTTCGTGTTCGTCCTCATCTTCACCTACTTCCGGGTCCCGGCGCAGTACCAGCACAAGGTGCTCTTCTGGGGCATCCTGGGCGCGCTGCTGATGCGCGCGGCGTTCATCGCGGCCGGCGTGACGCTCATCCAGCGGTTCCACTGGATCATCTACGTCTTCGGCGGCTTCCTCGTCATCACCGGCGTGAAGATGGCGATCCAGCAGGACAAGGAGATCCACCCGGAGAAGAACCCGGTCCTGCGGCTCGCCAAGCGCCTGGTGCCGGTGACGACCGGCTATGACGGGGACCGGTTCTTCACCCGCGTGGACGGCCGGCGG
>CAYHQJ010000143.1:0-5742 GCA_964358595.1 uncultured Gemmatimonadales bacterium | reverse complement strand
TCTATGGCGCGGCGGAGTTGCCAGACTCGGAGGAAGCTGCGGGCCGACTCTGGATCAGGAGAGTCCTGGTTCGATCCCAGGAGGGGCAACTCCCATGCCCGGCATCGCGCTCACGGTGCCGGGCTTTCTGTGTAGGTCGGGGCCACGCCACAGCCCGCCGCAGCCCGAAACAGCGCAATCCCGACCCGCATCTCGGTTGAACCAGCGATAGAAACCCGCCAGACTCCGCACGCGTTGGAGAACACAGACTGACGGCGCGCCTGAGAGGTGACCGCGATGACCACAGCCGCACGCCTGACCGACGTTCGGAAGAGCTACCGGACAGGCCGCCTCGAGGTGCCCGCCGTCCGCGGGGTGAGCCTCGAGATCGAGGCGGGGGCGTTCCTATCCATCGCCGGGCCCTCCGGCTCGGGGAAGACCACGCTCCTCAACCTGCTCGGCGCGCTCGACACGCCGACCGGCGGCACCATAGAGATCGGCGGTCTGGCGACCACGGGGCTCTCGGCGCGCGAGCTGGCGGACCTCCGCAACGCGCACCTCGGCTTCGTCTTCCAGACCTTCAACCTCATCCCGGTCCTCACGGCGCGGGAAAACGTCGAACTGCCGCTGCAGTTGCGGGGGCTGCAGGAGCGCGCAGATCGTCGCGACCTCGTCGAGCGAATCCTGACCGAGGTCGGGCTAGGCGACCTGATGGACCGCCGCCCGACGGAGTTGAGCGGAGGCCAGCAGCAGCGCGTCGCGATCGCACGGGCCCTGGTCAAGGGCCCCACGCTCGTCCTGGCGGACGAGCCCACCGCGAACCTGGACAGCGTCACGGCCGGCGAGATCATGGCGCTCATGAAGGCGATGAACCAGCGGCTCGGTACGACCTTCGTCTTCTCGACGCACGACCCGCTGGTGATGGGTCACGCCACGCGGCTCGTGCGGCTGCGCGACGGCCGGGTGGAGTCTGACGAGCGGCGGCGGGGAGACGGCGGTGACGGCTGACGCTCCGGCCGGGCGCCTCGGCGCCGTCGGGACCATCCGTCTCGCGTGGCGGAATCTCCGCCGCAACCGGCGGCGCACGTGGATCACGGCGGTGACCGTGGCGTTGGCCGTGCTGCTGCTCCAGCTCACGAGCGCCTTCCTCACCGGGATCGAGCGCCAGTCCTTCGACAACCTCATCAACTACCAGACCGGCCACGCGAAGGTCTTCGCGGCCGGCTACTACGCGTCGCGCGACGAACTACCCCTCGAGCCGGCGCTCGCGGGTTTGGACGCCCTCCAAGCGCGCATGCGGGCGGTCCCGGGCGTCCAGGCCACCGCGGCGCGGCTCACGTTCCAGGCGCAGCTCTCCAACGGCCTGGATCAGTTGCCGTGCACCGGGATCGGCATTGCCGTCGGCGGGAGCGACACGGTCGTCTTCCGCGCCCCGCAGGCGGTGACGCACGGTGAGTATCTCCGTCGCGGGGCCCGTGGGATGCTCATCGGCGGAGGGTTGGCCGAAGTCCTCGGCGTGCGCGTCGGCGACTGGTTGACGGTGCTCGCGAGGACGCAACAGGGCGCGTACGAGGCGGTGGACCTCGAGGTCCTCGGCATCCTAGGAACCGGCAATCCCGCGATTGATCGGGCGACGTTCCTGATACCCCTCGAGCTGGCGCAGACGATGCTCGCGATGCCCGATCGCGCGACGGAGGTCGCCGTGCGCTTCCGGCCGGGGGCTGCGGAGCGCGCCACGCTGGCGCGGCTGCGTGCGGAAGCGGCAACGATCGGGCTGGACGCCCGCGGCTGGCGCGAGCTCGAGGCCGACTTCCTCTCGCTCGTGTCCGCAAAGCGCACCGGCCGGACCGTGATGCTGCTCATCTTCCTGACGGTCGCGCTCGTGGGGGTCACGAACACGATCCTCATGGCGGCCTTCGAGAGAACGCAGGAGATCGGGATGCTGATGACCCTTGGTCTCCGCGGCACCGGGGTCCGCCGCCTCTTCCTCGCTGAAGGCGCGATGCTCGGCGCGCTCGGCGGAACGGTCGGGACACTCGTCGGCCTCGTGCTGATCGCGTGGTTCGCGACGACGGGCATCGACATCGCGGCGCTCTATGGCGAGATGGACATCGGCTACCCGGTCAAGGACCGGATCTACGCCGCGTTCGGCCCTGGCTCGCTGCTCATCGGCTGGGTGCTGACCGTGGTCCTCGCGGCCGTGGCCTCGCTGTACCCAGCGACTCGGGCGAGCCGGATGGATCCGGTGGACGCGCTGCGCCATGTCTAGGCCGCGCCGCAGGATACCGCTGTTACGATTCGCGGTGCGGAACGCGTTGCGGCACTCCCGGCGCGCGCTGCTCACCGGGTCCGCGATCGCCGTGGCGGTGATGGGGCTCGTGTTCTACCAGGCGTACGTCCGTGGCTTCGTGGACAATCTACTCGACACGTATGCTCGCACCGAGTCCGGCCACGTGCGGATTCGGCGCGAGGGGTACGCGGCGCGGGAGCACTTTCTCCCTGCCTACCTGAGCCTCCGAAACGTGGCGCCACTGGTGGCTACGGTGTCGCGCCACGCCGGCGTTCGGGATGCCGTGCCGCGCATCCGGGCGGTCGTGCTGGTGGACGGTGCCGAGACCAACCGGCCGGGACTCCTCCTCGGTGTGGACCTCGAGCGCGAGGCGAACTACCTGCGTCCGGCGGCGCTCGTGGCGAGGGGCCGGTTGCCGAACCCGGCCCGTGCCGAGGCGCTGGTGGGCGAGCGGTTCGCCGAGCGGCTCGGCGTTGGGGTGGGCGACAGCATCACGCTGCTCAGCCAGACGGCGTACCGTTCCCTCGGCGGGCTGCGCGTGGCCGTGGCGGGGATTGCGCACACCGGCGTGTCGTACCTCGACGCCTCCCTCATCGTCCTGCCGCTCGGCCAGGCGCAGACGCTACTGGATCTTGAGGGCGGTGCGACGGAGGTGGTGGTGTTCGCGTCCGACGTGGGCGGCGCGGACTCGCTCGCGACCGACCTTGCTGCCATCGCACGGGGCGTCGCCGAAGGCGGCGTCGAGGTACGCTCGTGGCGCGAGCAGGGCCCTCTCGTCCGGTTGGCGGACATGGTCGACGCGATACTGGGCATCGTGATGTTCCTGCTCTTCGGAATGGCCGCGCTGGTGATCGTGAACACCATGCTGATGACGGTGCTGGAACGTCGGCGCGAGTACGCCACCCAGGCGGCGCTTGGGATGCGGCACGGAGACCTCATTCGCCAGATCGTGGCCGAGGCAGCGGTGATTGGGCTCGCCGGTGCGGTTGCGGGCGCGGTGGCGGGCAGCGCCGTCGCCCTATGGCTCGAGCGCGTCGGCATCGACTTCGCCGGCGCGAGTCGGGCGCTGGATCTGCCGTTCGAGAGCGTGATCCATCCGGACTGGAAGCTCCAGTACGCGATCGGCATGGCGTTGGTCGGCGTCGGTGTGGCGAGCGCGGCGGCCGTGATCCCCGCGTGGCGGGTGGCGAGGAAACCACCCGCGGAGGCGCTGCGGGCGTGAAGGCGGCGCCGGTCGTTTCGGCGCAGTCGGTGATCACGCTGGCCCGGGCGGGCCGGCGTGTCCTCGGGGTACTGCCTGCGGCCCTCGCGCTCCTCGTGGCAGCTGCCCGCGCGCAACTGGCGCCGGCCGAGATCCTGCGGCGTGTGGACGCGAACATGACGTTCACGACGGCGCACGCGCGGGCGGAGATGGTGATTCGCTACCGCGGCGGAGACGTGCGCACGCTGAGGTATGAGTCGTGGGCGCGGGGGACGGACGAGGCCTTCATCGAGTTCACGGCCCCGGCGCGGGACGCGGGGAGCCGGTTCCTGCGGCGGGACGACGCGATGTGGATCTTCCTGCCGCGCGTGGGCAAGAGCGTGCGCATCCAGGGGCACATGCTGCGCCAGGGGATGATGGGGAGCGACATCTCGTATGGCGACGCGAGCGAGCGGCCCTCGATGGTGGAGGACTACGACGCAACGCTCGAGCGCAGGGACACGCTGGACGGGCGGCCGGTGTGGGTGCTCCATCTCGTCGCGCGACGGGCCGACCTGTCGTACCCGAAGCGGCGCTTGTGGGTGGATGCCGAGCGGAACGTGCCGCTCCGCGAGGAGCGCTTCGCCACCAGCGGCCGCCTCCTCAAAACGGCGGTGCTCGGCGACGTGCGGCGCGTGGGAAACCGCTGGTATCCGTTCCGGATGGAACTCGACAACGCGTTGGACACCGAGACCACCACCACGCTCAACATCCTGGAGTTGCGGCTCGGGGTGTCGGTGCCGGCGGAGGTCTTCACGCTGCGCTATCTCGAGGGCGGGCGATGAGATTCGCGCGGCTGGCGCTCGTGGCCCTGCCCTTCGTCACCCTTCCGCTCGCGGCACAGGCCCCGGAGCGCGCGGATTCCGCTGCGCCCGACAGTGCGGCGCCGGCGGCGCGGACCCGCATCACCGGCTACCTCGAGCATCAGTTCAGCGCCAACCGGGCGCGCGGCCGGTGGACGCAGCTCGACTACGACCGCCTGCGCGCCGACCTCGTCGCCCGCGCGGGGCGCGGCGTGCGGCTCGAGGCTGCTGCGGTCTGGCAGCTCTACCGCGGCGACACGCGCGTGCGGCTGCGCGACCACCTGCCGAGCACCGTCGCCGCGAGCGTGGGCACGGCGTCGCTCGTCATCGAGGACCGGCACTTCCTCAATCACGCGTACCTGGTGCTGTCGCCCGGCGGCGTCGAGATCACCGCGGGGAAGCAGTATCTCACGTGGGGTGCGGCGTGGGTCTTCAATCCGACCGAGCTGTTCCGGCCCAAGAACCTCTTCGAGCCCGCCTACGAACGCGAGGGGGTGGGTGCGCTGAGCGCGCGCGTGCCGCTCGGCGCGCTGAGCGATGTCCTGGTGGCCTACGTGCCCGACGGCCCGTTCCGGACGAGTGGCAAGATCGCGCGGGCGCGGCACCACGTGGCGGGGTTCGACGTGTCGGCGCTGGCGGCGGCGGTGTACGAGCAGCCCGCTACGATGCCGGGCGCCGTCGCCGCGACTCGACCACGACCCGGGCGGCGCCTCGTCTTCGGTGGCGACCTCTCCGGCGAGGTGCTCGGCCTGGGCGTGTGGGCGGAGGGGACGTGGAACGACTTCGCGGGCGACCGCTGGGCGGAGGCCACGCTCGGTGGCAACTACACCCTAGGGGACCGCACGCTGCTCCTGGTGGAGGGCTACTTCAACGGGCGGGGGCGGTGGGGCGATCCGTATCCGGCGGCGGCCTGGCTCGCGCGGCTCGCAGGCGAGCGCCGGTCGCTGGGCCGCTTCGTCGCGTACGTCGCCGCCAACCGCCCGGTGCGCGAGGTCTGGCGCCTCGGGCTCGGCGCGCTCGTGAACCCCGGGGACGGGAGCGCGGCGCTCGTGCCGTCGGTGTCGTGGGAGTTCGCGGAGAACGTGGAGCTGATCGCGAACGGCCTCGTCTCGATCGGCCCGGACGGGACCGAGTACGGACGCGGCGGGGTGGGCGGCTTCGTGCGCGGTCGGGTGTACTTCTAGCGGCTCGGCGCCGACCACGGCGGCGAGCTCGGGGCGGAGGACCTTGATGGCGACCCGGCGGTCGTGCTTGAGGTCGTGGGCGAGGTAGACGGTGGCCATCCCGCCCGCGCCGAGTTCGCGCTCGAGGCGGTAGCGGTCGGCGAGGGCGGTCGAGAGGCGAGCGGCGGCGTCGGTCACCGAGGAGCCCCGCACAGCATCGTGACGACGGCCAGTCGCTGCTCCGGCGACAGCTCCCTTCCGTAGAAG
>CAYHQJ010000142.1:0-5804 GCA_964358595.1 uncultured Gemmatimonadales bacterium | reverse complement strand
GCAGGTCGTTGATCACCGCGACGCCGCGCAGCGCCGCCATCGCCGGCAATACCGCGGCGAGCGCCTCGCGACCTGCGGGGTTGGCCGCGAGCCCCTGCGCGGCGCGCTGCAGTGCCGACGCGATCGCCGCGGCCTCGCGCGCCACGAACGCCCGGCCGCCCGCGTCGAGGCCGGGGCCGGCCTGCGCGCGGAGCGCGGCCGACTGGCGGCCCGACAGCCGGTCGAGCGCGACGCCGATCTGCTCCGCCTTCTCGGTGTCGCCCTGGTAGGGCTCGCGCAGGCGGTGCATCAGCACCTTGACGTCGTCCACGGCGCGGATGACCTCGCCGCGCACGCGCTCGTCCCACGCGAGCCGGCTCTCGCGCACCGCGCGCGCGGCCGACTCGAAGCCCAGCGCCGCGCGGGCGAGCCCGTGCTGGTTGGCCATGAGGGCGCTGCCGCGGTAGGCGCGCGCGAGCCGCACGAAGTCGTCGGCCGCGGCGAAGGCCCCAGCCGGCGTCTGGGCCATCGCGTCGAGCCGCTCGAGGTATTCGCCAGCCTCGAGCAGGAAGAAGTCGAGCGTTCCCATCGACTGGCCCATCGGTCCCCCTCGGGTGCCGGGTGTCAGGTGCCCGGTGCCAGGGTATGCGGTGCGGCGAACCCCCGGCCCCTGGCCCCTGGCTTCTCGAACCTAGGAAGCGCCCCGCGCCCGGTCAATTCGCTCGCGCATCTCGCGCACCGCGCGCTCCATCCCCACCAGCACCGCGCGGCTGACCACCGAGTGCCCGATGTTCAGCTCCTCGATCTCGCGGATCGCCGCCACCGGACCGACGTTCTCGTAGGTCAGGCCGTGGCCCGCGTGGACCGCGACGCCCCCGGCCCGGGCGGCGCGCGCCGCGGCCGCCAGCTCCTCGAGCGCCGCCGCGCCGGCGCGCCACTGGTGCGCCCAGCGGCCGGTGTGCAGCTCGACGGCGTCGGGCCGCAGCCGGAGCGCGGGCTCCAGCGAGGCGGGGTCGGGCGTGACGAACAGGCTGGTGCGAATCCGGGCCGCCGCGAGCCGCGCCAGCACGGCGGCGATCCGCTCCGCGCCACGCGCGCAGTCGAGCCCGCCCTCGGTCGTGATCTCCTCGCGCCGCTCGGGCACCAGCGTCGCCTGGTCCGGCTTCAGGCGCTCCGCGATCACGACGATCTCCTCGGCCGTGGCGAGCTCGAGGTTGAGGACCGTGCGCACCGTCCGGCGCAGCAGCTCGACGTCACGGTCCTGGATGTGGCGCCGGTCCTCGCGCAGGTGCAGGGTGATGCCGTCTGCGCCGGCCAGCTCGCACAGCGCGGCGGCGCGCACCGGGTCGGGCTCGTCGGTCCGGCGCGCCTGGCGCACCGTGGCCACGTGGTCGATGTTGATGTAGAGGCGCATAGCCATTAAGCTTGGACCGTTGTGACCTCTTCCAGCCGGTATCTCGTCATCCTGATGCTCGGTGCGGCGGCGGCGTGTGGTGGCGCGGCCGCGGGTCGCGTGGCGCCCGCACCCGCCGAGCCCGAGGCCAGCATCGCCGGGTTCCTCGCGGCGGCCAAGGCCGGCGACCTGGGGCGCCTGGGCGAGCTGTGGGGCGATGAGCGCGGTTCGAGCAGCGCCACCCGCCACATCCCGGCCGAAGAGCGCCAGCAGCGCCTGACCATCATAGCGCGGCTGCTCGGCCACGACGAGTACCGGATCACCGGCTGGCAGCCCTCGCCGACGCGGCGGGGCCGGCTGGTGTACCAGGTCGAGCTCTCACGGGCAGGCTGGCGGGCCGTGGTGCCGTTCACGCTCGCGCCCTCGCGCGCCGGCGGGTGGCTGGTCGCGGAGGTCGGGCTCGACGCGGCGGTCCCCGTGTCCCGGCCCTCGCAGCCCTAGCCCGTCAGCTCGAGCAGGATGCCGGCCGTCGCTTTCGGATGCACGAAGGCCACCCGCCGGCCGTCGGCGCCGGGCCGCGGCGCCTCGTCGATCAGCCGGTAACCGGCCGCGCGGCAGCGCGCGAGCGCGGCGTCGAGGTCGGGCACGCGGAAGCAGATGTGGTGGATTCCCGGGCCGTGCCGGGCGAGGAACTTCCCGATGGGGCTCCCGGCATCGGCGGACGTGAGGAGCTCGATCCCGGACGCCCCGAGGGGCAGTGCGACGATCGTCGCGCCGTCCGCTTCCTCGGGCAGGTGCGGGACGAGGCCCAGCACGTCGCGGTAGAACGCGACGGCCTCCGCGAGGTCCCTGACGGCGACGCCGACGTGCGCGATGCGCGCATCGGCCGCAACATCGGCTGGCAGCACGAACACATTCTAACGTGGAGCATACCGACATGGCAGGGTCGCACCCCGTGGCAGTCACCGATTCCACCTTCCAGTCCGAGGTCGAGCAGGGTCCGGGCCTGACCGTCGTGGACTTCTGGGCGGAGTGGTGCGGGCCGTGCCGCATGATCGCGCCGCTGCTCGAGCAGCTGCTCGACGAGTACGGCGCCAGGGGGCTGAAGGTCGCCAAGGTGGACGTGGACGCCAACCAGCAGACGGCGATGCGCTTCAACATCCGCTCGATTCCGACGCTGCTGTTCTTCAAGGACGGCCGGCACGTGGATACGGTCGTCGGCGCGGTCCCCAAGGCGCACCTGACCGGCAAGGTCACCCAACACCTCTGATGCGTGCGTCCAGCGCCGTCCTGACCGATACCACGTTCCGGCTTTGGGAGCTGGCGTTCCCGTCGAGCCGGGCGCTGCTCGGCCGCACGCGGGCGGCGTACGTGCACCTCGACAACCTCATCGCGTTCTCGAAGCGCGACCGCGACGGCAAGGTGGATGCCTACCTCGCCGTCTACCTCCCCGACGAGGTCGCGCTGCTGTTCTTCCTCGGCGGCGATCTGGTCAACGCCGCGATCCTGACCTCGGGGGGCCGGTTCCAGGCCTCGATCTCGGAGGCGATGCGCCACATCCGCTCCGAGCCCGAGCGTGCCGAGATCGCGTTCCACGAGGCGTCGCGCGAGCAGCTCGCCGCGATGTACGCCACCTGCTCCCAGACGCCGCAGGAACTCGGCCTCGACGCCTCGAGCGCCGAGACGGTCTTCCGGGCGCTGCTGGATCGGCGCTGGAGCGGCCTGCTCGAGCTGATCGCGCGCGGCCAGGTGAATTACATCCTGGTGCGCGACGGCCGGTTCGCGTCCGGGCTGTTCGCTGAGCGCGGGTCCGACGACACGCCGGCGGGGCGCGTCGCCCGTCTGTTCACCGTCCCGCCGGGCGAGGCGAAGGCGCGCGTTGTGGCCAAGGCCTTCGCCGGGCTCGGCGCGATGCCGCTGCAGGCGCCGCCCTCGATGGTCAACATGTTCCGCCACTTCATCTGGGACCTGATGGACCTCGCCGAGGGTGAGATGCCGGGCGACGCCGGCAAGCGGAGCGAGCGGATCCGGTTGAAGCTCGTGCCCGAGCACGACGTGCTGCGCAGCGTCGGCGGGGTGCGGGGGAGCGAGGTTGCCGACCCGATCGTCGAGCCGCGGGTGCTCGCCGACGCGATCGCGGCCTGGGTCCGCGAGTTCCTCGGCGAGCTGGAGATCGTGCACCCGCAGATCGCGCCGCGGTTGCTCCGGGAGGCCGGGCGGGAGCACCGGTTCGCCCTGAACGCGGTGGAGTTCTTCGACAAGCTTCCCTGGCGCATCCAGTGGTGAAGGCGGGCCGGCTGTTCATGGTCGCCACCCCCCTCGGTCACCTGGGGGATTTTTCTTTTCGGGGAGTGGAGACTCTGAGGGGCGTCGCCGTCGTCGCGGCCGAGGACACGCGCCGCACCCGCCGCCTCCTGGACCACTACGGGATCGCGGTGCGCATGGTGAGCCTGCACGCGCACAGCGGGACCGCCGCGATCGAGCGGTTCCTCGACCGGATCGCCGCGGGCGAGGACGCCGCCTACGTCACCGACGCGGGCACGCCGGGCATCTCGGACCCGGGCGGCCTGCTCGCCGAGCGGGCGCACGCGCGCGGCATCCCGGTCGTGCCGATCCCCGGGCCCGGCGCGGTGCTCGCCGCGCTCTCGGCGGCGGGATTGCCCGCCGACCGCTTCGTCTTCGCCGGCTTCCTGCCGAAGCGCGGCGCGGCGCGCGGCGAGCTGCTCGCGCGTCTCGCGCTCGAGCGGTGGACCCTCGTGTGCTACGAGGCGCCCGGCCGCGCGGCCGCCCTGCTCGAGGACCTCGCCGGGCACTGCGGCGCTGAACGCCCCGCGGCGGTGGCGCGCGAGCTGACCAAGCTGCACGAGGAGGTGCGGCGCGGAACGTTGGGCGCGCTCGCCGCGTACTACCGGGAACACCCCCCGCGCGGCGAGGTCACGGTGGTGGTCGGCGGCCGGCCGGCCTCCGCGCCGAACGCGCCGTCGCCGGGGGAAGACGTGGCCGCGGTCGTGGCCGCGCTGCGGGGGAGCGGTTAACCGGCCGCCGTCGCAAAGGAGCTGGCCCGACGACTCGGCATCTCGCGGCAGGACGCCTACCGGCTGCTGACCCGGTGACGCTCGCCCCGCTCACCATCGGCCGCCTGCACTACGACGGCGGCGGCGACTGGTACGCCAACCCCTCCAGCCTGCCGAACCTGCTGCGCGCCGTGCGGGAGCGCACCAGCCTGCGCACTACCGAGCGCGAGCGCACGGTGCGGCTCGCGGACCCCGGGCTGTGGGCCGTCCCATACCTCTACATGACGGGGCACGGCAACGTGCTCTACTCGCCCGACGACGTGCGCGCCCTGCGGCGCCACCTGGAGGCGGGCGCTTTCCTGCACGCGGACGACAACTACGGCATGGACGCGTCGTTCCGGCGGGAGATCGCCAAGGTCTTCCCGGACCGGGGGCTCGCGGACGTGCCGTACGATCACCCGATCTACCACCTGGTTTACGACTTCCCCGCGGGTCCGCCCAAGATTCACGAGCACGACGGCCTCCCGGCGCAGGGGCTCGGCATCTTCCTGGGGAGCCGGCTGGCGGTCTACTATACGTATCAGTGTGACCTGGGCGACGGCTGGGAGGACCCGGACGTGCACCGCGACCCCGAGCCGGTGCGGGAGCAGGCGCTGCGGATGGGCGTGAACCTCTTCACGTACGCGGTGAGCGCGACGCCGTGAGCGGGATCGTGGGCGGCCTCGCCGGCGTGCGGCGGACGCTCGTCCGCCGCCGCGCGCTCGCGCTCGCTCTGGGCTTCGGGGCGCTTGCCGCTGTGGTGTGGGCGGTGGCCGCGCTCGCCGCGCGGCTGGGCGCCTTCACCGCGGTCCGGTGGGGCCCGCTTGCGCTGTGGATCGGCGCCCTGGTGGCGCTGGGACTGGCGACCCGCGCCGTGCTGCGGGTGGTGCTGGTCCGTGCTCCGGCGGCGCTGCGCGAGGTGGCTGTGCTGGTCGAGGGCGAGCTGGCGCTGCGGCGCGGCGCGCTGGTCGGCGTGGTGGACCTCGCCGGCGGCGTGCCGGCCGGCACCTCGTCCGGCCTCGCCGCGTGCGCGGCGGAACAGCTCGAGCGATCGCTGCCGGCGGCCGGGCCGGCGACATGGGCGCCGGTTGCGACGAGGACCCTGGCGGCCCGCGTGCGGGTGCGTGCCGCCGCGTGTGGCGGCGCGCTGGTTGCCGCCGGACTCGCGCTGCACTGGGCGGGCGACGCGGCCGCCGCACTGGTGTCGCCGGCGGCGGCGCTGCGTGCCGCGGCAGGGGCCCACGTGGCGATCGCGGCCAGCGCGCGGGCGGTGCCGCGCGGCGGCAGCGTCGTGGTCCGCGTGGACGCGGGCTCGGCGGGGCGGCCGACGCTCTTCCTCCGCGCGATGGAGTTGCCGCGGCATCTCGCCTGTCGAGAAG
>CAYHQJ010000141.1:0-5875 GCA_964358595.1 uncultured Gemmatimonadales bacterium | reverse complement strand
CTCGGCCCGACAAGCGGCTAATCATCCTCCCGCAAGGCGGCCTCGAGCCGGGCCAGCTCGCCGGGCGTCGGCTCGATCGGCGCAGCGCGCGACGCCTTGCCGTCCGGGACGGCCGCCACCCTCACACCCCGGCGCCGCAACCACCAGCCCACGCCGGCCCCGCCCACGGCGAGCAACGCGAAGGGCAGCGCCCACAGCGCGACGCCGATCCCCCGCGCCCGCGGCGCGCCGCGGACCCGCTCCCCGAACGCCGCCACCAGCGACTCCACGACGGAATCCGGATGCTCACCCGCGGCAAGACGATCCCGCACCGAGACCCGCAGCGTCTCGGCATAGACGCTTGGGCAGTTGGCGAGCGTCAGACCCGGACAGAACGGGCTCATCAGCGAGCTGAACAGCCGTGTGGCACGGGTGACGTCGCCGGGCGCGGCGGCGGCGGCCACCGATTCGGCCGGCGGCGTGCCCGGCCCCTGAGCCATCCCGGCGCTCGCCATCACGAGGCCGAGCGCGAACGGCAGAAGAGCGCGTGCCGCCATCATCGTCCGGATCCCCCGCCGTCGGCCGCCGTGCGCTGGGCCATCGTCTCCGGCAGGCGCACCGCGACCACCTCGCCCCGTGCGGTGACCACGCCGCCCACCAGCAGGGTGACGTCCACGACGACCTTCCGCCCGACCGCCTCGCGCACGCGGGCCCTCAGCTCCAGTTCGGGCCCCAAGGGCGTCGGGGCGACGTAGTCCACGCGCAGCGCGCCGGTGACGAACCGCGGCGCCGGAGCCTGCCCGATGTCCCGGCCCGCCGCGTCTTGATCCGGTGACCGTGGACGTTCAGGCGCCCGCAGCCGTAGCAGTGGGCGAAGTCCTCGGGGTAGTAGTCCTGGACCGCGGGCGATGATGGCGATGATGACGATGACGACGGCGTGACGGACATGACGGGAATCTACCGCGTTCGACCCGCCGGCGACCCGACGTGCGACGCCATAGCGCTCAGCCGCTCAGACCCCGCCCGTCCCGAACCGTCATCATCGTCGCCACCATCTGGGTGAGGTCCTCCCGGAACGGCAGCTCGACATCCACCTCGCCGCCGATCCGCCGCGCGATCGCCTTCCCGATCGCCGTCCGCGACAGGGCCGCGATGCCGCCGAAGAAGATCGCCAGCACGGGAATGAGAAGTGCGAACTCCCCTGCACCCATGGATCCGCCCGCGTGAATGTCACCGCCACCTACGGACCGCGCCCGGCGGCGGTTGCACCGCCGCTACCGCGTGGGCTTGTACCAGTACTTGTCGAGGAACTTGTCCATCTTGCCGCCGCTCAGGAACAGCGCCGGTGCCCGCAGGAAGAACCCGAAGTAGTGCCAGTCGCCGTGCTCGTCGAACTTGCGCGTCGAGGCGATCACCTTGATCGTCCGCGCCCGCACCAGCTTCTGCCCACGCGCCTTCCCGTAGCGCCGGAGCGCCACCAGCCACATCACGTCCTCGGCAACCTTCCACCGCTCGTCGTAGCCGCCGATCGCCTCGAAGTCCGCGCGGCGGCAGAACACCACGCCGGTATCGAAGCCGGTGATCCACACCATCGGGACCATGATCGCGTAGGTGAGCGCCAGTCCGAGCGACCAGCGTTCGAGCGTCGCCCCGCTGCTGCCGCCCACAACCCGGTCGGACCGCATGAGCTCGTCCACGGCGACGAACGTGTCGGGATGAATCCGGTGGTCGGCGTCCACCCAGGCGACGATCTCGCCCGTGGCCGCGCGCGCGCCGCCGTTCCTCACCGCGCCGATGTTGCGCGTGGTGACCGGAACCACCCGGCAGCCGCGCTCGGCCGCTATGCGCGCCGTGGCGTCGGTAGACAGGTTGTCGGCCACGATGACCTCGACGGTGCCGCCGCGCTCGGCGAACCGCGCGCGCGCCGCGTCCACCGTATCGAGCAGCCGCGGCAGGTAGCGGTCCTCGTTGTAGGCCGGAATCACCAGGGAGATGCGCGCCACGCTCACCCGCCCAAACTACCACCCTGCGCCCCGGGCGCCCACTCACCGCCGAGGGCCGCCGACCAGCGCTCGAGCCTGGCGCCACGTCGCCCACACGCCGTACACGAGACTCGCGGCCAGGACCAGCCAGCCCACGTGCCGCACGAACGTGGCGATGCGCACGTCGTACTGGATGATGCCGAGGCTCTTGAACAGGTAGTTCCAGTCGTGCGTGTCGGCGTCGGGGCTGAAGCTCAGGAGGTCCAGCTCCAGGGCGCGCGCGTCGGCCATGTACACCGCCATCTGCGACAGGCTGATCGCCAGCCAGCCGCCGCACACCGCGATCCCCACGCGCTCCTTCTGGCGCCAGAACAGCAGCGCGACCAGCACCGGGATCGCCACTTGGGCGATGCTGCCGCCGGCGACGGTCAGCCACTCGCCGAAAAAGGCGAACACCATGTGCCCGAACTCGTGGGTGCCGAATTCCACGGCGCCGAACAGGCTGCCGTACTCGGGGTCGGCCAGGTGACGGACGCCCGAGTACCCGATGTACGTGAGGAGCAGCAGCCGTACGGCCAGGACGGCGTTCTTCACGCCGCCAAGCTACACCACACCATCCGCCACGCGAGAGGGCGGGCGCCCCAACCTTGCGGGGCCCGCCCTCTCCGAGTCTCGCGGCGCCGCGGGTATGCTACTGCACGGCCCTCCCGGCGTTGACCCGCCCGCGCCCGTAATAGTCGTCGTTCCCGGGCTTGCCGAGGTCGTCCGCCGACTGCCGCAGCCGCGCCTCCACCTGCGCGGGCGGCAGCGGCCCGAACTTGCCGACGATCAGCGCCGCGACCCCCGCTGCAGTCGGCGACGCCATGCTGGTGCCGGCCGCCCAGCAGTAGCTGCCGTTGCTGGTCCCGGAACCACGGCACGGCGCAATCACCATGTCGAAGACCCAGCACGGCACCGTTACGGTACCGCTCGGCAGAACCGGCCGCGAACACGTCGCATTGCCCGGCAGCGCGAAGTCGCCGCCTGGCCCCGCGAACGTGATCGCCGACTGGCCGTAGTTGGTGTACGATGCCGGCCGGTCGAGGTCCGTCGCCCCCGGCGCGAGCGCCCAGCCTAGCGGGCCGGTGGCCGACACCGAGATCACGTGGGGCGACTGCGCCGGGACGAACACGAGGTTGTTGGTGTGGTCGATGTCGATCCCGTCGTTGCCGGCCGCCGCGATTACGGTGACGCCCCGCTGGTACGCGTAGGTCGTCGCGCGGCTCAGGGCGTTGAGCAGGTGCGCGATGCCCGCGCCGCGCCCGTCGATCCCGGCGCCGAGGCTCATGTTGATGACGTTCGCGCCGCCACCGCCTTCGGCGATCGGCGTCGCGGCGTAGTAGATGCCCTGGATTATCCATGAGAAGGCGCCGCTGCCACAGTGCAGCACCTTCACGCCGATGAGCGTCGCCTGCGGCGCGATGCCGACCGTTCCGAGGTTGTTGGCCGGCGCGGCGACGATGCCCGCCACGTGCGTCCCGTGCCAGAAGGTATCGGTCAGCCCGCACACGTTGTTCGCGTCGCGACGCTGGTCGAAGTTGTACGGCTGGCCCGGGACGAACGACGCCGAGTGGGCCGCGTCGAGATTGGGCGCGATGTCGATGTGGGTGTTACGAATGCCGCCGTCGAGGATCGCCACCCGGGCCCCGGCGCCCTGGTAGCCGGCGTCCCACGCCGCTGGCGCGCTTACCGCATCCGGCGCCCACTGCATGGCCCGGAACGTCTCGACCGCACCAACCGCGGTCTGGCCGGCGCCCGGCTCAGCCGCCGGATCCGCCTCGAGTAGACCCTCGACCCGCGGCTGGCCGAAGTCCAGCATCACGTCCTCCGCCACGGCCTGCACGCCCGGCGCGCGTCCGAGCTTCGCGGCGAACCCGGGATCGCTGGAGGTCGCCACGGCGACGCCGATCCCGGTCAGGTTCGCAGCCAGCGCGCCGCCCGCCGCGGTCACGCTCGCCGCGATGTCCGAGGGCAGCGTGTTCCCGGTGCCGAGGATGACGTAGGTCTTCGCGGCGGCGGCGCTCGCGGCGAACAGGGGCCCCGTGCGGGGCGCGGTCGCCGGATCGTCGGCGCAGGCCACCGCCAGCACCGAGGCCAGCGCGGCCAGATGGGTCAGCCGGAATCGCATGCGTGGTTCTCCGTGTTGGAAGGGATGGCGGACGGCCCGGATGTGAGGGCGGCCGCGGCAATTGTACGCCTCCGGTCGCGCAACGTCACGGCAACTGGAGCCGCAGTCCGCGAGCGGTCCCCTGAAGGCCCTTGCAGCGGTCAGGCCGTGCACCGCGGTAGATTCCGGAGGCACGGGAACGGGGGATGCACGATGACGGAAACGACGCTCAGCATTACGGGGATGCACTGCGACCACTGCGTGGGCCGCGTCACCAAGGCTCTCCAGCAGCTCCAGGGCGTCACGGTCGAGAAGGTCGCGATCGGCTCGGCGAGCGTCGCGTACGACCCCGGCGCGGTGTCGGTGGACGCGATCGCCCAGGCGGTGACCGCCTCCGGCTACCCCGCGAACGCCGCCTAGCAACCCTCGAGGATCGCCGGCACGACCTCGCCGGCTGCGCCGACCAGCCGCACGTCGGCCATCGCGTCGTAGTCGGTCTCGCCAGGATCCACGACGATGACGGCCGCGCCCGCGGCCTGCGCCTCGTGCGCCACTCCCGCCGCGGGATAGACCGCGCCTTTGGTCCCGACCACCAGGCACGCCTGCGCCCGTCCGGCCGCCGCGAACGCCGCCCGGGTCGCGCCGGGCGGCAGCATCTCCCCGAACCACACGACGTCCGGCCTGAGCAGCGCCCCGCACGACGGGCAGCGCGGCAACGTGTCCGCGCTCGACGCGTCAACCCGCTCCCGATGCTCCGCGACGTGGGTGCAGCGGGTGCACTTCGAGCGGAACAGCGAGCCGTGCAGCTTGAGGAAGCGGCCCTCGAGGGGCGCGGCGAGGGGAGTCGAAACCACGGCCGGATCTTCCGCCGCGCGTTCGTGCAGGTCGTCCACGTTCTGCGTCACCAGCGTGACGCCCGCTTGCGCGCGCATCCAGCGCGCGATGGCCAGGTGCGCCGGGTTCGGCCGGCACTGCGCCACCAGAGCGCGGCGCCAGCCGTACCACTCCCACACCAGCCGCGGGTCGCGCGCGAACGCCTCGGGAGTGGCCAAATCCTCGGGCCGGAACTGCTTCCACAACCCGCCCGCGCCACGGAAAGTGGGGACGCCGCTCTCGGCGCTGACGCCGGCACCGGTGAGCACGACTACCCGCGCGGCCGCGGCGAGCAGCTCCCGGGCGCGCGTCAGGTCAGGGCGAAGCACCGCCCGGCGCCGGCGCGACGCTCCGCGTGACGAACCGGTGATAGGCCAGCAGCAGCGCGCTGGTCAGCACCCCGGCCGCGGCGATCACGTACCACATGCGCTCGGGCTGCCGAACCACCTCGCCGTAGTAGTTGAGCAGCCGGCCCGCGACCGGGCCGGCGATGAAGTAGCCGATGCCGATCGGCAGGAACGCGTAACCCATGAACAGGCCCTGCTGCCCCGGGGGCGCGAGCCGCGAGATGTACTCGTAGTAGCGCGGCGCCTGCGTGACCTCGCCGAGCGCGAGCAGGATCAGCGCGGCGACGATGAACGGCGTCCCGCTCCCCAGCGTCAGGAACAGCCAGCTCAAGCTCGAGATCAGCACTCCGGCGATGATGAGCGGGAACGCCGGGAGCTTGCGCGTGAGGTAGTTCACGAGGAAGGTGCAGAGGATGACCGTGGTCGCCTCGACCGCGAGCAGCCGGTCGATGTTGGCGTTGGGGTCCACGTAGGTCCGGATGTACAGCGGCAGCGAGATGTACTGCTGCCAGAACACGACCCAGAAGCCCGAGAAGATGACGAGGAAG
>CAYHQJ010000140.1:0-5947 GCA_964358595.1 uncultured Gemmatimonadales bacterium | reverse complement strand
GCCAAGCGTGATCTTCCTGCGCGACGGCCCGCTGGTCGCGGAGGCGGAAGCGCTTGGCGTGAGCACCGCGGTGATCGAAGCGCCGCGGCTGCGGCGCGTCGGCGCCGCCCGCCGGGTGCGCCGGGAGCTGGCCCGGCGCTTTGCCACGCTGGGTGCGGACGTCGTACACGGCGTGATGGCGTGGGGCCACCTGTACGCCGGGCCGGCGGCGCGGCGCGCGAGGGTCCCAGGCGTGTGGTTCCAGCACGGCGTCCCCGCGTGGCGCCAGCCGCTCGACGTGCTCGCGGCGCTCACCCCGGCGCGCCGCATCCTCGTCAACTCGGCCCTGACGCTGCACGCGCAGCGGCGGCTCAACCCGCGGCGCGTGCCGCTCGAGCTGGTGTATCCCGGGGTCCGGCTGCCCGCCGAGCCGCACGCGGCGCGGCGCCGGCGGGGGCGCGCCGCGCTGGGCCTGCCCGACGAGGCGTTCGTCGTGGGGCTGGTCGCGAGGCTCGCGCGCGGCAAGGGACACCCGGTGCTGCTGCACGCCGCCCGCTCGCTGTGCAACGCCCGCGCCGCTGCGCACATCGTGATCTGCGGCGAGGCGCTGTTCGGCCTCGACCCGGACTATCCGGACGAGCTGCGGCGGCTCGTCGCGGACCTCGGCCTGCAAAACCGCGCGACGTTCGTGGGCGCGGAGGTCGAGGTTATGGACGTGCTCGCCGCGCTCGATGTGGCGGTCCACGTGCCGACCGCGCCGGAGAGCTTCGGCCTGGCCGTGATCGAGGCGATGGCGTCGGGCGCTGCCGTGGTCGCCGGCGACAGCGGCGCGGTCCGCGAGGTCGTCGAGCCCGGACGGACCGCGCTGCTGGTGCCGCCGGACGACCACGAAGCGCTCGCCGTCGCGCTCCTGATGCTGCACGACGATCCCGCCATTCAGCGCTCGCTCGCGGCCGCGGCCGAGACCGCCGTCCGCGAGCGGTTCGACGCGGTGCGGACGGCGCGACGGGTCGAGGCGATCTACCGTGAGGTCGCGCGGCGTTGAGGGTCGCCATTGCCGTCCACCACGTGCGGCCGACGGGGGGCCAGGACCGCTACGTCCTCGAGCTCGCGCGTCACCTCGCGGGCACGGTCGAGCTGGAGCTGATCGTGATGCGCGCGGAGGGCGTGCCGGCGGGCATATCGGTGCGTCTGGTGCGGCCCCGCGCGGGACCGATGCTGCTGCGCGCGGAGGTGTTCGCTCGCGCGGCGGCGCGGCTCGTCTCGGCCGGCCGCTACGACGTGGTCCACACGGTCGGCGGCGCGCTCCCCGGGGCCGGCGTGGTGACGGCGCAGTTCTGCCACCCCGCGTGGGCGGCGGTGCGGCCGCCGGCTTCGCCGTATCAGCGCCTCGTCACGTGGCAGGCGACGCGCGACGAGCGGCGCGCCTACCGGCATCGGAACCTGCGCGCGGTGATCGCCGTGTCGCAGCGCACCGGCCGGGAGATCGCGGCGCACTACGGCCCGCTCTCCGTTCCCCTGTCGGTGATCCCGAACGGCGTGGACCTGGAGGCGTTCGCTCCGGCGTCCGGGCGCGAACCGGGCCGGCGCCCCACGCTGCTGTTCGTCGGCGCGTACGAGCGCAAGGGGCTCGACGTCGCCATCCGCGCGCTGGCGCGGCTGCGGCACGACGCGCTGCTGCGCGCGGTGGGCGAGGGAGCCCGCGGGCGGTTCGCCCGCCTCGCGGCGCAGCTCGGCGTCGGGGACCGCGTCCACTTGGAGCCGCCCAAGGACGACATCGCCGCCGTGTTCCGCGAGGCCGACGTGTTCGTGTTCCCGACCCGCTACGAACCGTTCGGCATGGTGATCGCGGAGGCGATGGCCAGCGGCCTGCCCGTCGTCACGAGCGCGGCCGCCGGCGCCGCCGACCTCATCACCGACGGCGTCTCGGGGCGCATCGTCACGGATGCGGAGGACGCGGCGGGGTTCGCCGCCGCGCTCGACAACCTGCTGGAGACCCCGGAGACCCGCCACGCCATGGGCCGCGCGGCGCGGGACGCGGTGCGCGAGATCAGCTGGGACCGCATCGCGGCGCGCACGCTCGAGGTGTACCGGATGGCCGCGGCGGGCGGAGCGGAGCGCGCGCCGTGAGTGGCCTCGGCGAGGCGGCGGGCGTCCGGCGGCGCTCACCCAAGGCGCGGGCGGGCCAGCTCGCGCAGCAGCGCCACGGCGCGCTCTGCGAGCCGCGCGTAGTCGAACTCGCGCCGCGCGATCGCGGGGCCAGCGGCCCGCCATCGCTCGAGCTCGCCACCCTCGATCAGCGCGCGGACGCGCGCCGCGAGACGCGCGGCATACTCCTCCGGGGTACCGTGGAACTCGAGCAGCATTCCCGTGCCCTCGAGCACGCGGGACGCCTCCCCCACCTCCGAGACCACCGCGGCGCAGCCGCTCGCCAGCAGCAGCGGCAGCTTGCCCGTCGTGCGCACGGCCGACATCGGGTTGTTGAGCGCGGTGTGCAGGAACACGTCGATCGCGGACAGGTAGGCGGGCAGCTCCGCCAGCGGGACGCGGCCCACCCGGTGCAGGCGCGTGGCGACACCGCGCCGCTCGGCGAGCGCCTCCAGCGCCGGCACGCCCGGGCCATCCCCCACGATCACCCCGGCGAGATCGAGGTCCGGAAGCCTGGCCAGGCACTCGACGACGTCCCACCCCGGGCACGGCAGGCCGAGGCGCGGCTCGTAGCCGACCGTCGCGACGACGCCGACCGTCACCTTCCCGGTCACTCCAAGCGCCGCGCGCGCGGCCGACGCGTCGCGGCGCGCGAAGGCGTCGCAGTCAACGCCGTCCGGGATGAGGACGCCCCGCCTGCTACCCTGTCCGGCCAGCACCGCGAGATGGGCCGTGCCGCGCACCACGACCGCGTCCGGCAGTCGCACGCTGGCGAGCTCCCACAGCCGCACCAGCCCCAGGGCCGCGCGAGCCGCCCCGGCGGTGCGCGCCGACTCGTACAGCAGGTCACCGGTGTCCACGACGAACCGCGTCCGGAACAGCAGCCACCCGAGCACCGCGGCCACGACGCGGGCCGGGTGCTGGGAGAGTATCCACAGCACGTCATGCCGGCGGGCCGCCGCGAGCGTGGCGGCGAACGCGCGCAGGGCACCCGCGGGCCCGGGCCCGCCCCGGAAGTCGAAGCTCGCCGCCACCTCGGCCGGAAAGTGCCGCGCCAGAGCGCGGGCGCGGTCTTCGAGGGAGGCGACGCCGCCGCGGCCGGTGAACCAGACCCGGATCATCGGCGCGAACGATGCGGCTGCTCGCCCGGCCCGGCAAGGCGCGCCTGATGTGCGGGATCGTGGTCCTCTACCGCGCGGGGGGCGCGACGCGGCTCCAGCCGATGCTGGAGTCCATCGTCCACCGCGGCCCCGACGACGACGGGATCATCGAGACCGGCGAGACGACCCTCGGCGTGCGGCGGCTGGCGATCATCGACGTGCCGGGCGGGCACCAGCCGCTCGCCAACGAGGACCGCACGGTCTGGGTCGCGTTCAACGGCGAGATCTACAACCATCGCGCGCTCCGCACCGAGCTCGAGCAGGCCCGCCACCGGTTCCGCACCGCGAGCGACACCGAGGTGCTGGTGCACGGCTACGAGGCCTGGGGCTGGGATGGACTGCTCACACGGCTGAACGGGATGTTCGCCTTCGCGCTCGTGGACAACCGCACGCACGCCTGCTTTCTCGCGCGCGACCGGCTCGGCGAGAAGCCGCTCTACATCGCCCGCGCCGGCACCGGCTGGGCTGCGGCATCGGAGATCAAGGCGCTGTTCGGTCATCCCCAGATCGCCCCGGTCCTCGACGAGGATCGCATCCCTGAGAGCCTCGCGAATCGGTTCGTGACCGGCGAGCGCACCGCGTTCGCGAACGTGATGAAGGTGCGCCCGGCGAGCTGGGTGCGGTTGGAGGAGGGTCGAGTGACGCACGGACGGTACTGGGAAGTACCCAGGGCAGAGGGGGCACGGGGGGACAGGGGGACGGGGGGACGGACGGACGTTGGTGGGCAGATTGCGGAGCGGGTGCGAGAGTCGGTGCGGGCGCGACTGATCACCGACGTACCCCTCGGGGCGCTCCTGTCCGGGGGACTCGACAGCAGCGTGATCGTGGCCGCGATGAAGCGCGCCGGCGCCGATCCCCTGCGCACCTACACCGTCGGCTTCGAGCCCGCGCACGGCGACGAGCGGGCCGCCGCGCAGCTGGTCGCGCGCCACGTCGGCACCGAGCACACCGAATGCGTCGTGTCGCTCGATGCCGCGGCGCTGCTCCCCGACGTCGTCTGGCACCTCGACGAGCCGCTGGGCGACGCCGCCGCGCTCCCGACGCTGCTCATCAGCCGCGCGGCGCGCGAGCACGTCACCGTCGTGCTGTCGGGGGAAGGATCGGACGAGCTGTTCCTCGGCTACCCGCGCTACCTCCTGAGCCGCCTCGCCGACCGCGCGCTCGCCCTGCCGGCGGCGCTGCGCGGACCGCTGTTCGCCGCGGCGGCGCGCCTGTTCGGCGGCCGCGCGCGCCTCGCGCTGTCGCGGCTCGGCGGCGCCCCCGCCGACGTGCTGCTGCGCAACGCGCTGTGGATGAGCGGTGCCGCGCCCGCGACCGTCGCCGCGCTGTGCCGCCGCCCCGCCGTGGGCTGGGAGCGGTGGTTCGTGCCGGAGTCGGGCGCCGCCGCGGCCGCCACACTCGAGGACGTCCTGCGCCGCGACCTCACCGCGTGGCTGGTGGACGACGTGCTCCTCAAGGCGGACAAGATGTCCATGGCCGCCTCGCTCGAATCGCGCGCCCCGTTCCTCGACCACCAGCTGGTCGAGTTCGTCGCCGGCCTGCCGCTCGAGCTGCGCTTCGCGAACCGGAACAAGCGGTGGCTGCGCCGCGGCTTCGCGCCCGACCTGCCCGCGGCCACCGTGCGCCGGGCGAAGCACCCGTTCCGCCCGCCCGTCGCCGCGTGGTTTCGTGGCGGCCTCGGCCTCGAACTGGAGGCGACCCTGGCGCGGCCCTCGAGCTTCGGCGCACGCTACCTCGACCGCGAGGTCGCGCGGACGCTGCTCCGCGAGCACCGCGCCGGCGCCGACCACGCGCTCCTGCTGTGGAGCCTGCTGGTGCACGAGACGTGGTGGAAGCGGTTCTTCGCCCCGGAGGTGCGAGTCGCATGAGCGCGGTGCTCGTCCGGGACCTGGCGCTCGAACGGTGGCCGTCCATGGACCGGTACGCCGACGCCCTGGCGGCGCGCCTGCCCGGCGTGACGGTGCCCGAGGAATGGCGCACGCTCGGCGGCCCGCGCTATGTGACCCGCTACTGGCGCTACCCGCGCCGGCTGCGGCGCTACCGCGGCGACCTCGTTCACGTCCTCGACCACAGCTACGCGCACTGCCTGAGCGCCTTCCCCGGGATGCGCTCGGTGGTGACCGTCCACGACCTCCACCCGCTGCGCGTGCTGGCCGAGGACGACCGCCGGCTCCGCGCCCTGGTGCGCGACCCGCTGCTGCGCTGGTCGCTCGGGTGGGTGAAGCGCGCCGACCGGGTCATCGTGAGCACCGGCTTCACGACCCACGAGGTGGAGCAGTACCTGGGCGTGCCGGCCGAGCGCATCCGCCGCATCGCCTACGGCGTGGACGAGGCGTTCTTCGCGCGCCCGCCGGACGCCGCGATCGCGGCCACGCGCACGCGCTGGCGCGCCGCCCTGGGCCGCGGCGGCGACGCTGAGCGCGTGGTACTGCACGTCGGCGCCTGCATCCCGCGCAAGAACGTCGAGGCCGCGATCCGCGCCGTCGGCCTGCTGCGCGAGCGCGGCCTCGACGCCGTCCTCGTGCAGATCGGCGGCGCGTGGGAGAAGCCGCACCGCCGTGCGATGGCGGAGGCAGGCGTGGCGGCGCACGTGCTGCAAGAGCCGGCGCTGGCCGACGCCGAGCTCGTCGTCGCATACTATGCCGCAGATGCCCTCGTCA
>CAYHQJ010000139.1:0-6026 GCA_964358595.1 uncultured Gemmatimonadales bacterium | reverse complement strand
GCAAGCCGTTCCAGGCGTACCAGTTCGCCTGCAACGCCGGACAGACCTTCCAGATGGATATCCTCTCGACCTGGGACAACTACGCCCTCGTCTTCGACCCGATGGGCAACGTCGTGGCCCGCGACGACGACACCGGTGAGGGGTACAACGCCCGCGTCGTCCACACTTGCGCGATGACGGGGGTGTACCGGCTCGCGGTGACGATGTTCTCGACGTCCACGACCCCCGGCGCGTACACGATGCAGGTCAGCTCGGCGGGCGGCGGGGTGGTCATGCCGACCGTCATGCCGCAGCCGGGCATCACGCTGCCGCAGCCCGCGGTGAGCGGCGGGATCGCCCCGCCCGGGCAGGTCGGGAGCGTCGCCTTCGGTCAGCTGGCCCAGGGCCGCCTCGAGCCGGGCGACCAGACGATGAACGACGGCACGTTCGCCGATGTCTGGACCTTCCAGGGCAGCGCGGGGCAGACGATCACGATCGACGTGCGGTCGGACGAGTTCGACGCGTACGCGCAGCTGCTCGACGCCTCGGGCAATCGGCTGGCGGAGGACGACGATTCGGGCGGGGCGCTGAACTCCCGGATCACCTTCACGCTGACGGCGACCAGCCAGTACCAGATCGTCGTGAACAACTTCGGCGACACCCGCCGGACCGGGGTGTACTCGATCTGGCTGCACTAGCACCGAGGTCGCACTGCTGAGGACGCGCGCCCGCGGCCAGTCGCCTGTTCGGAGCCGCGGGCGCTCGCGTTACCACACCATGTCGGCGGCACGGACCGTGGGAGGGGGACGGATGCGCACACTACTGTGGGTCGGCACGGCGATCGTCGTGGCGGGCTGCGCGGGCGGGAGCCGCGTCTCCCCCGTGCGCTCGGGCACGATCGCGATGAACAGCGAGGTCACCGGCGTCCTGGCGCCCAGCGACGCGCGCCTGAACGACGGCAGCGTCTACCAGGGCTGGCGGTTCTACGGCACGCAGGGGCAGATGGTGCAGATCGACGTGATGTCGGACGCCTTCGACGCGTTCGCCATCCTCGAGGGGCCGGCCGGCAACGAGATCGCGCGCGATGACGACACCGGCGGGCGCCAGAACGCGCGCATCAACGTCTCCCTCCCCGTCACCGGCACCTACCGCATCATCGCGAATACCTACCGGCAGGGGCAGTTCGGCCGGTACCGGGTGCGGCTCGCGAGCACGGGCACGGCGGGGATGCCCGTCCAGCCCGTGATCCAGCCGATCGTGCAGCCGATGGGGAATCCGTTCGGCGTCGTGGGGTCCATCGGACTGGGCCAGCAGGCGCAGGGCGTGCTCTCGGCCGGCGACGCCCGCTGGGAGAACAAGCCGTTCCAGGCGTACCAGTTCGCCTGCAACGCCGGCCAGACGTTCCAGCTGGACGTTCTGTCCTCCTGGGACAACTACGGCCTGGTCTTCGACCCGATAGGCAACGTCGTGGCCAGAGACGACGACAGCGGGGACGTGGGGCTGAACGCCCGCATCGTGCACACCTGCGCGATGACGGGCATGTATCGGCTCGCCGTCACCGCGTATTCGACGTCGACGACCCCCGGCGCCTACACGCTCACCGTGCGCTGACCGTGCCGGCCCTCCGGGTCGCGGTACTCGCATCGGGCGGCGGTTCGAACCTGCAGGCGCTGCTCGATGCGTCCCGCGACCCGGAGGCCGGGTTCACCGTCGCCCTCGTCATCTCCAACAAGGACGACGCCGGCGCCCTCGCGCGCGCCCAGCGCGCCGGCGTGGCCACCGCGACCATCCGTGAAGACGGGCAGGACGCCGAGCGCCTCCTCGCGCTGCTGCGCGAGTGCGGCGCCGAGCTGGTCGTGCTCGCCGGCTACCTCAAGCTCGTGCCCGCCCCGGTCGTGGCGGGCTACAGCGGGCGGATGCTGAACATCCACCCCGCGCTGCTGCCGGCGTTCGGCGGCCCCGGGATGTACGGCCGCAAGGTCCACCAGGCGGTCCTCGCCGCCGGCGCGCGCGTCAGCGGCCCCACCGTTCACGCGGTGGACGAGATCTTCGACCACGGCCGCATCCTGGCGCAGTGGCCGGTGCCCGTCGCGGCGGACGATACGCCGGAGACGCTGGCGGCCCGCGTCCTCGAGGCCGAGCACCTGCTCCTGCCCGCCGTGGTCCGCGCCTGGGCCCGGGGCGGCGTGGCCGCGGCGCTCTCGCTCCGCGCCTCGGCCTTCGGCCCCTCATCCGCGCTTCCAGCGACCTTCGATGACGCCCTCGCTCCGTAGCCTCGGCGCGCTCGCGGCCCTCATCGTCGCCGCCGCGCCCGCGCCGATCGACGGGCGCGATCGGGGGGACCTCCTCGCCCTGACCGATCTCATCCAGGCCATCGTGGAGCGTTGGTGATGCCTCGCGCCCTCCTCTCCGTCTCCGACAAGCGCCGACTCGTCGAGTTCGCCCGCGGCCTCACGGCCCTCGGCTGGGACCTCATCTCCACCGGCGGCACGGCGAAGGCGCTCGCCGCCGCCGGCGTGCCCGTCACGCCCATCGAGCAGGTGACCGGCTTCCCCGAGATGATGGACGGCCGGGTGAAGACGCTGCACCCCGCGGTGCACGGCGGCCTCCTCGCCCGCCGCGACGTGCCCGAGGACCTCGCGGCGCTGCGGCGGCACGGCTTCGGGACCATCGACCTCGTGGCGGTGAACCTCTACCCGTTCCGCCAGACGGTGGCGAAGCCCGGCGTCAGCTTCGCCGAGGCGATCGAGAACATCGACATCGGCGGGCCCTCGATGCTCCGCTCGGCCGCGAAGAACCACCAGGCCGTCCTCGTGGTCGTGGACCCCGCCGACTACCCGCGCGTCCTCGCGGCGCTCCAGGCCGGCGCCGTGCCCGCGGAGCTGAAGCGGGAGCTCGGCACCAAGGTCTTCCAGCACACCGCGTCGTACGACGCGGCCATCGCCGCGTACCTGGGAGGCGGGAGTGGCGAGCGCTTCCCGCCCACGCTGGCGCTCACGCTCGAGCGGCGCCAGGCGCTGCGCTACGGCGAGAACCCGCAGCAGGCGGCAGCGTTCTACACGAGCGGCGAGCCCGGCGGCTTGGCGGACCTGCGGCAGCTCGGCGGGAAGGAGCTGTCGTTCAACAACCTGCTGGACGTGGACGCCACCCTCCTCGCGCTCGGTCCGTGGCGCGAGCGGACGGCCTGCGCGATCATCAAGCACACGACGCCGTGCGGCCTCGCCCTCGGCACGAGCGCCGCGGAGGCCTACCGGCGCGCGCTGGCCACCGACCCCGTCTCGGCGTTCGGCTCGGTCATCGGTTTCACCTGCGAGGTGGACGCGCCGGCGGCCGAGGCGACGAAGGACCTCTTCGTCGAGGTGATGGTGGCGCCGCGGTTCACCGCGGAGGCGGTCGCGGTGCTGGCGGCGCGGAAGAACCTCCGGATCGTGGCGGTCCCGCCCCAGGCCGAGGCGCCGGCGCTCGATTTCAAGCGCGTGCGCGGCGGCTTTCTCGCGCAGGACCGGTTCCGCTACGACGGCGACGAGAGCGCCTGGAAGGTCGTGACGCGGCGCGCGCCGACGGCGCGGGAGCAGGACGACCTGCGGTTCGCCTGGGCGGCGGTGATGAGCGTGAAGTCGAACGCCATCCTGCTCGCCCGGGACGGCCAGGCGATCGGGATCGGCGCGGGGCAGATGAGCCGCGTGGACAGCTCGATGCTGGCGGTGCACAAGGCGCGGACGGCGGGCTTCGACCCCACGGGCGCGGCGCTCGCCTCCGACGCGTTCTTCCCGTTCCGCGACGGCGTGGACGAGGCGGCGAAGGCCGGCGTGACCGCCATCATCCAGCCGGGCGGGTCGGTGCGCGACGCCGACGCGATCGCCGCCGCCGACGAGCACGGCATCGCGATGATCTTCACCGGACACCGGCAATTCAGGCACTGATGCGGCGACTCCTCTCTGCACTCCTCCTCGCGGCCGCGGCGTGCTCGTCGCAGCTGCCCAAGGGCACCGCCACGTTCACGGCGGGCCGCACGACGGTTCGGACGGACTCGGTGCTCGACCTCGTGGGCGCCGTCTACCAGCTCACCGACACGGCCGCCGTGGCCCCCGTCGGCCCGATGCGCCGCTGGCTGCAGGCGCTGGTCACGGAGCTCGGCGACTCGGCGTTCGCGCTCGGCCGCGCCATCGGCGCCGCGCCGGTCGGCGCCATCCTCGCCAACTACGCCGCAGCCGCTCCCGGCCCCGACTCGGCGTGCGGCTTGATCGCCGCCGGCCTGAGGCGTTGCTTCGTCGGCGGCGAGGCCACGCGCGAGGCCGCGCGCCGGTTCATCGCCGCCGCGCAGGCGTTCGCGCCGCGGGCGGCGCCGCTGGCGCTCGAAGGGCTGAACGCCCAGGCGCGCCGCCGCGACCTGTCGGACGTGTACGCCGCGCTGACCGGCGGGCGCTCGCTCGACAGCGCCGTCGCCGCCTACAGCGGCTACGGCGACCTCAGCTACGACGTCGTCCTCGCGCGCACCTTCCCGACGGGCCAGACCAGTCCCTCGATGGATCCCGGCGGCGCGCGGACCGGCGACACCACGCACCTCTACCTCGCGCCCGACCCCGTCTTCCCGCAGCGGGCCTACCGCGCCACGAGCTACATCTGGCTCGCCCTCGGCCACCAGATGGCGCACGTCGTCGTGCGCCGCCTCTTCGCGGAGCACCCGGAGCTGGTGCAGCGGAGCGTGCGCCTGCGGGAAGCGCTCGAGCCGTCGATGGTGCGGTCGGGCTACGGCGGGCTGTTCGCCGACGAGGTGGTGGGCGAGCAGCTCGCCCGCGCCATCACGGTGCGCATCATGCGGCGGGCCAGCCCGTCCATCCTCTGGGCGGCGCGGACCGAGGCCCTCAACACGAACATGGCGCTCGTGCCCTGGCTCGAGGTGGCGCTCGAGCGCTACGAGACGCAGCGGAGCCGCTTCCCAACCCTCTCGGCCTTCGCCGGCGAGCTGGCCGCGGCCCTCGACTCGATCCCGATGGACTCCTGCCGCGCGGCCCCGAGCCCCGGCGTCGCGCTGGTGTCCACGGGCCGGCACCGCGGAGTGGTGGCGTGGCTCGCGCCCGCATCGCCCTTCCGCGCCAAGGGCCTGAGCGAGGGCGACACGGCGCTCGTGATCGACGGCGACAGCGTTTCGGCGGGGAGCCTGATGCTGCCGACGCGGCAACTGATGTTCGCGTTCTCCGACCACCTGCCGGTGGAGCTCGCGACGATCGAGTACCGCCGCCGCGGTCAGGTGTACGGCGCCTCCGTGCCGATCGAGTGGGTCACCCGCGCGACGGTGCGCGTGGAGTCCCAGCGGCCGGTGGCGACGGGCGCGGAACCTCCCATTTGCCCGTGGGTACGGAGGGCCGTGCGGCAGTGACGTCAGTGGGAGCGTGGCGGCAGCCGTGCCCACGCTCCGATCGGGAGGGAGCCATGCACCGCGATCATCTGCTCGGACGCACCGTCCTGTCCCTGGCGATGGTGCTGGCGATCGCCCCGGCCGCATCGGCCCAGAGGGTGCCGCGGCCCGACGACGGGATCCGGTCGTCCTCCCGGCTCACGCCGGGGCCGACGATCGGCTGGGCGGGGGGGAGTCTCGTTCTCGCGCTGCCGGTGGGGCAGTTCTCCAACTACGTGAACGTCGGCGGCGGGCTGAACGCCTTCGCCGCCTTCAAGCTCGCCCGGGACGGCGCCGCGAGCATCCGCACCGACCTCAGCTTCCTCATCTACGGCAGCGAGACGCGCCGCGTGCCGCTCAGCAACACCGTCCAGCTCGTCACCGTGGACGTCACGACCTCGAACACCATCTTCAGCTTCGGGATCGGGCCGCAGCTCACCGCCACTCGCGGCGCCATCCGGCCGTACGCGGTCGGCCAGGTGGGCTTCTCCTACTTCGCGACGGTGTCCTCGGTGAGCGGTTCCGGCGACGTCGAGTCGTTCGCGAACAGCACCAACTTCGACGACTTCACCTTCGCGCTGCGCGGGGGCGGCGGCCTCTGGGTCCGGCTCTCGCCCGCGGTCTCGCTCGACCTCTCGGCCCACGTCAT
>CAYHQJ010000138.1:3080-6095 GCA_964358595.1 uncultured Gemmatimonadales bacterium | reverse complement strand
GCAGGGGGGGCGCGGGCTCCCCCATCCTCCGGGGCCCCGGCGGCGAGGCCCGGGGGGCCGCGGGGCGCGGCGGCGGAGCGCCGCTCTCCCGCCCTCCCGCTCTCCCGCCCTCCCGCTCTCCTCTCAGCACCTGTGCAATCTCGACGGTGCGGTCCATCAGCGCCCAGCGCACCAGCAGCGTCTCGAGCGCGAGACGCGGCATGCCGCTGCGCCGGATCGGCTCCTCGGCCTCGGCGAGCGCGCGCAGGATGCGCAGGTAGTCGCCCACCGCCAGATCCGGCGCGCGCGCGCGGATCGTCTCGGTGAGTGCGGCGGAGATCCCGTCGGGCTTCGCGCCGAGGCGCATGGCGAGCGCCGCCCGCCACAGGTCACCCGCACCCTCGGCGAAGGCGATCAGGTCCACCCCCGCCTCGGCCAGCCGCGCGACGAACGGGAAGACGTCCTGCGGCCGGCGCTCGGCGACGATCGCGAACAGTTCGGCGAACACCTCGTCGCCCACCAGCCCCAGCACTTCGCGCACGCGAGCCGACGTGACGCGGCCCTCGCCGAAGGCGGTGACCTGGTCGAGCATCGAAAGCGCGTCGCGCAGCCCGCCGTCGGCGACGCGCGCGATCAGCTCGATCGCGTCCGAATCCGCTTCGAGCCGCTCGGCGGCCGCGACCTCGGCGAGCCGCGCGGCGATCGCCTGAGGTCCGACGCGGCGGAAGTCGAAACGCTGGAGCCGGCTCATCACCGGTGCCGCGGTGTTGGTGATCTTGTGCGGCTCGGTGGTCGCGAAGACGAAGTGCACCCCGGGCGGCGGCTCCTCGAGGATCTTGAGAAGGGTGTTCCACGCCTCGCGGGTCAGCATGTGGGCCTCGTCCACGATGTAGACCTTGTGGCGGCCCTCCTGGCTGGCGGCGTACATGGCGCGCTCGCGGAGATCGCGGGCGTCGTCCACGCCGCGGTTGCTGGCGGCGTCTATCTCGACCACGTCGAGCGAGGCTGAACCCTCCCAGATGCGCCGGCACGTCACGCACTCCCCGCAGGGCTCCCCGCTCGTGGCCGCGCCCGGCGTGCCCTTGTACTCCGGCTCCGGCCGGCGTGGCGGAGCAGCCGCCAGGTGGCGCGTTTCGCAGTTGAGCGCCATGGCGAGAATGCGTGCCGCAGTCGTCTTCCCCACCCCGCGCGGTCCCGCGAACAGGTAGCCGTGAGCTACGCGGCGCTGCTCGACCGCTCCCCGGAGCGCGCGCGCGACGTGCTCCTGGGCGACCAGGTCGCCGAACAGGCGCGGGCGGTACTTGCGGGCGAGGGCGACGTGCATCAGGACAGTCGGCAGGCGGCAGACGCTAGTCGGCAGGTCGTCATGGGCGAGGGCGAAAGCTAATCGGCGCGAAGCGCAACCGCGACGCGGCCGTCTACGGTCGCAACAGGAGGCACCGGCGTGCGATGATTCGATACCTGGATTGCCGGGGCGCGGCGCCATGTTCGGGCCGTGCGCCCCCCTTGCCCACTCGGCCGCCGAGGTCTCATAGTATGGCCATGCCCGCCACGCCCACTGCCCGCCGGTACACCGTCGACGAGGTCTACGCCTGGCCCGACGACGGCAACCGCTACGAAGTGGTCCACGGCGAGCTGCTCGTGACGCCGGCGCCGCGGGCTGTTCACCAGGGCGTGGTGATGCAACTGCTCGGTCGCCTCCACGAGTACCTCAAGCCTCTCGGGTTGGAACGCACGCTCTTCCCCGGCCCAGCGGACATCTTCTGGGGCGAGGACATCTGGGTGCAGCCGGACATGCTCGTCGTGGTGCCGGAAGAGGTCTCGACGGACTGGCGCACCTACAAGTCGTTGCGGCTGGTGGTCGAGGTGCTCTCAAGCTCCAGCACGCGCGGCGACCGGGTGGTGAAGCGGACCGCCTACCAGGAGAATCGCGTCGGCACGTACTGGATCGTGGACGCCGACCGGCGGGTGGTCGAGGTCTGGCACCCGGAGGACGAGGCACCGGAGCTGGTGACCGACGTGCTGCGCTGGCGCGTCACGCCCGACGCGCCGGAGCTGGCGATCGCGCTGCCGGAGGTATGGGAGAAGGTGCCGAGGTAAGGCGGCGGGCCCAGGCGCGGGGTCGCTGGACATGGCCAATCTCTGAGTCTTGCCACAATTCGCAGGGCTTGCCATATTCAGGTCACTATGGCACGTCCACCGAAGCGGGTGCGCGAACCCGCGACCGTCACGTACGAGGCCAGGATCGATCGCAACGGGCGCATCGTCATCCCGGCGCCCGTGCGCAAGCAGCTTGGCGTGAGCGCCGGCGACGAGGTCCTGCTCCAGGTGGGTGGCGACCAGGTCCGGCTCACGACCGTGGACGCAGCGGTGCGCGCCGCACAGGACGCCGTGCGCCGGTACGTCCCCAAGGGGCCGTCGCTGGTGGCGGCCTTGATCGCCATGCGGCGCGCCGAGGTGGAGCGTGAGTGAACGCGTCGTCCTCGATGCCTCGGCGGTCCTCGCGCTGCTGAGGGGCGAGCCGGGTGCCGAGGCGGTCGCACGGGTCGTGACATCCGCGTCGCTCAGCGCGGTGAACCTGGCCGAGGTCCTGCTCGTGCTCGAACGCCACGGTATGCCCCACGACATCGCACGCAGCCACCTCGCGGCGCTGGCGCTGCACGTCGCCCAAGCCGACGAGCCGGTCGCGGCCGAGGCCGCGCGCATCGGCGCCGCGCACCGTAAGCACGGGCTGGCGCTGGGCGACTGCTTCTGTCTGGCGACCGCCGCGAGTCTTGGCGCGCCTGCGCTGACGGCAGACCGTGCGTGGGCCAGGCTCAAGACGGGCGTGAGGGTTACGGTCCTGAGGTAAGAGGGGGCACGCCGGCCGGCCCGCTGCGTCCTGGCGTCCCGGACCCAGGCCTGCACTATCACACCGCGGGCCGCACGAGCGCACGCTAAGGAAAGGGAGATGCCCCAGGACACCGTCCGCGACGCAAGACATCGCTTAGCGCTGCTGCCTTCGGGGCCCTGACGCGGTTCGCGCGCTCGTGCCCG
>CAYHQJ010000138.1:0-2980 GCA_964358595.1 uncultured Gemmatimonadales bacterium | reverse complement strand
GGCGTCAGCGGGTGAGGACCGGCAGGTAGGCAGCCCAAGGGCCGACATCGGCGCGGTAGCGCTTGGCCATGACACGGGCGGTCTGGCCAACGTGGCCGAGGTCGTGCACGACCCAGGTCGCCAGCAGCTGGCGCAGCGCGACGAGACCGAGGTCGGGGGGGCGCCCGCGGCGGTCGAGGTCCGCCGACGTGAGGCGGAAGCTCCGGAGGGTCTCGAGGTTCTGTCCGCGGAGTATCGCGAAGGTCTCGAGCAGCTCGCCGAGCGTCTTCCCCTCGGACTCGCGGTACTGGGCGAACCGGTCGTATGGCTCGAACGCCGCAGTCTCGCCGCGCTCCAGGATCAGCCGCGCGCGCGGGATCCAGTCGGTGCGCTCGCCGTGGATGAGGTGACCCACGACGACGTAGGGGCTGAAGGTCTCGGGCCCCTCGTCGCAGGTCGTCCAGCCGGCGGGAAGGTCGCGGAGCAGCGCGGTCACAGTCCCAGGCGTGCGCGCCAGGATCGTGACGGCTTCATCGAGATCGAAGGTCATGGCGGCCACGCGGATGGGTTCAGTTCCGGCTGAGGCCGACCGAGATCACGAGATGTCGCGGCAGCCCCGGCTCGAAGGCGACCGGGACCCCGGCCACGACATCAGGGTTCAGGAACGCGGAGGCGATGTACCGCGTGTCGAAGACGTTGTCGAGGGTAACGAACCCGCGCACCGCGACGCCCGCGCCGACCTCCACCGGCCGCTCCAGCCCGACCGTCAAATTGGCGACCGCCCAGCCCGGCACCGCGAGAGCGTTCGCGTCGTCGGCGAAGTAGCGCGACATCCCCTTCACCGTCAGCCGCACCGAGACCGGCCGCGCGAACGGCGGCGCGTGCGCGACGCTCACCGCGTAGAAGGCGTCCGGCACCCCGACGACGCGGTTGCCGGCGTAGTCGGCGAGGGCCCCGGGCCGCCCGTAGTGCACGGAGTCCACGACGTACGCGCGATAGCGGTTGCGCGACCATGTGACCGCGCTGTGCAGCGTGAGGTCGCCCGCCAAATGCGCGGTCACGCCGAGCTCGGCGCCGCTGCGCCGCACCTTGCCGGCGGTGAAGTAGAAGCGGCCGCCCCGGTACGGGACGATCTCGTTCGTGACGCCGGTCGTGTACAGCGCGAGGTCGTAGGCGAGCGCGCGCACGAGTCCCGTGCGGACCGCCACCGCGCGCTTCGTGCCGATCTCCACGGTCGTGGACCGGATCGGCTCGAGCAGCGGATTGATCGCGGTGACGGTGTCCAGGCCGAACGTGCCCGCCGGGTCCACCTCGTTGCCGGCCGGGGCCTCGACGCCGCCGCCGAGGCTCGCGTACACGGCGTGCGCCTCCCCGAGCCGGTACGTGAGGCCCAGCTTCGGGGTCACGCGGCTGAAGGTCTTGCGGGCGTCGATCGCGGGATCGAGGAAGTCGTCGTAGTAATAGGCGATCGCGTCGTAGCGCGCGCCAAGGGTCACGCTCGCCCGGCCCAGCGCCAGCTCGCCCTGGGCGAACGCGCCGGCATTGTTGGCGCCCTCGCGCTTGTCGGCGCGGATGGTGTCGCCGCGGGCGCCCTGCGGCGTGAGCGAATAGAACAGGATGGCGCCGTCCTGGTACGCCTCGTCCACGCCCGCGAGCAGCGTGCCGGAAGCACGGGGGCCCAGCCGCACCCCCTGGCGGAGCACGAAGCTCCCGCCGACGTGATAGCGCGTGAAGTCGCGGAACGTGCCGCGCTCGGAGCGCTGGAGGAACTTCGGTCCGACGAACACCAGGGCGCTGACGCCGGTCGCCTCGCCGAGCTGGTGCTCGAGCGAGACCGCGAGCCGGCCGAGGCGGTTGTTGCGGCGCTCGTCGCGCTGCGCGTACGTCGCGTTCGCCTGGCTCGGGGCGCTGTCCACCTGGGCCCGGGTGAGCGGACCGGGGATGCGGAACCGGTTGGCGGTCGCCACGGCGAAGATCCCGAGCCGCGTACGGCCGCCGAGGTCGGTGCGCGCCGCGACGTTCAGGATCGAGCGCGTGGCGCCGGAGTGCGCGCGCCATCCGTCGAAGTTGGTATGTACGACCGTCGCGCCGATGGTGCCCGTGCCAAGCGGCGCGGTGCCACGTGCGACGTAGCGCTGCAGGCCGAACGCTCCCGCCATCGCCTCGACGCCGAGCGTCCCGCGGGTCACGTCCGGAAGCGTGCTGAGGCTGACCACGCCGCCCGCCGCGTTGCCCCACAGCGCGGACGCGTTGGAGCGGACGACCTCGACGCCCGCCACCGCCGCGAGGTCGATGTTGTCGAACGAAGTGCGGCCGTCGGGCTCGGTCTCGGGCACGCCGTCGAGCAGGACGCGCACGCCGCGGGCCGTCCCCGCGTTCGCGCGGTCGCCCGCGCCGCGGGCCCCGAAGCCGCGGATGACGAGCCGCACGTCGCTCCCGCCGTAGCGCGACTGGGCGATGACGCCGGGCACGAAGCCGAGCGCTTCGTCGAGCCCGTAGCCGGCGGTCCCGAACCGCGCCTGGCTGTCCACGCGGGTGACGGCAAGCGGCACGTCGAAGAGTGACCGCGCCTCGCGGGTCGCGGAGATGGTGATGGGCGGGAGCGTGTAGCGCGCGGTGTCGGCGCGGGCGGTGTCCTGCTGCTGCGCGGCGAGGGGGACGCGAACGGCACTCACGGCGAGCAGCGCCGCCGCCAGGGAGAGGCCGCTACCCGAGCACCGCCGCAATGGTTTCGATTGCCCGACCAATGTCGTGTGCCTTCACGTCCAAGTGGGGCACGATGCGGAGCCGCCGCGGCCCGAACGGCACGACCTTCACGCCCCGCTCGGCGAGCTTCGGGATCACCGTGTCGGCGGTGTCCTCCTCACGTACGAGATCGAGCATCACGATGTTGGATTCGGGATCGAGCGGCTTCACATTCGGGTGGCCCCTGAGCCCGTCCGCCAGCCGTTTCGCGTGCGCGTGGTCCTCGGCGATCCGGTCCAGGTTGTGGTCGAGCGCG
>CAYHQJ010000137.1:0-6115 GCA_964358595.1 uncultured Gemmatimonadales bacterium | reverse complement strand
GCGAGTTCTACGCGCTGCCGCAGTCGCCGCAGATCTACAAGCAGCTGCTGATGGTGGCGGGCTTCGACCGCTACTTCCAGCTCGCGCGCTGCTTCCGCGATGAGGACCTGCGGGCCGACCGGCAGCCGGAGTTCACGCAGATCGACATCGAGGCCTCGTTCGTGGGCCCCGAGGACGTGTACGCGGTGACGGAGGCAGTGCTCGTGGCGCTGTGGGCGGAGGCGGGCGAGACGGTCGCATCCCCATTCCCGCGGATGGCGTACCACGAGGCGATGGCGAGGTACGGCGTGGACAAGCCGGATCTCCGCTTCGGGCTCGAGATCCGGGACCTCACGCCGTCCATCGGGGAGTCGAGCGGCGAGTTCCTCCGCGCCGCGGTGGGCCGCGGCGAGCGCGTCAGGGCCCTCGTGGCGCCCGGCGGCGCCACACTCTCGCGCAAGGACCTCGACGCGCTGACGGAGGACGCCAAGACGATGCGCGCGTCCGGGCTCCTGTGGGCCAAGCGCGGGCCGGACGGCGTGTCCGGACCGGGCGCCAAGGCGCTCGGCGCGCCGGCGCTCGAGGCACTGCAGCTCGGCGAGGGGGATCTGGTGCTAGCCGTGGCCGGCCCCGATGCCGTGGCGCTGCCGGCCCTCGGCCGCGTGCGCCTGGAGACGATCCGGAAGCTGGGGATCGCGCCGCGGACCAGGCACGCCTTCGTGTGGATCGAGCAGTTCCCGCTCTTCGAGCGCGACCTGGAGTCGGGGCAGCTGGTGCCGATGCACCACCCGTTCACCTCGCCGCACCCGGACGACGTCGCCCTGCTCGCGACCGAGCCGGAGCGGGTGCGCGCCCAGCACTACGACCCGGTCTACAACGGCAACGAGCTGGGCAGCGGCTCCATCCGCATCACCGACCCGGCCGTCCAGCACGCCATCTTCGCCCGGCTCGGCCTTACGCCGGACGAGGTCCAGCACCGGTTCGGGTTCCTCCTCGAGGGGCTGAAGGCGGGCGCGCCGCCGCACGGCGGCATTGCGCTCGGCTTCGACCGCATCGTGATGCTCCTGGCGGGCACGGATTCGTTGCGCGACGTGATCGCGTTCCCCAAGACGGCCGCTGCGCGCGCGCTGTTCGAGGGTGCGCCCACGACCGTGCAGCCCGCCGACCTCGCCGTCCTGCACCTCGAGGTGAAGCCGTGACGCTGCCCGAGGATGTCGTCCACCGGCTGAGCGTCGAGGGTGCGGACCTCCTGGTCCTGGCTGGCGTCAACGACGCCAACCTCCAGGAGCTGGCGCGCGGCGCCGGTGTCCGCGTCTCGCTGCGGGGCGACCAGCTCTCGCTCGCGGGGCCGCTGGAGGCCGTCGAGCGCGCGGTGCCGGTCGCGCAGGGGATGGTGGACCTGGCGCGGATGGGCGCGCCGCTCGCGCCGGACGACGTGCGGCGGCTCTTCGACGACGCGGCGCGCGGCACGCTGGAGCCGGCGCGCAACGGCGACCTCAAGATCGTCCTGGCCGGGATGCGGCGGGTCGTGGCGCCGAAGACCGCGGGCCAGCGGGCCTACGTCCAGGCGATCTACGACAACGACATCGTGATCGGCGTTGGCCCGGCGGGCACGGGCAAGACCTACCTCGCGGTGGCGGTCGCGGTGGACATGCTCCAGAAGAAGCGGGTGCGGCGGATCATCCTGGCGCGGCCGGCGGTGGAGGCCGGCGAGCGGCTGGGCTTCCTGCCGGGCGACATCCAGGCCAAGGTGGACCCGTACCTGCGGCCCCTCTACGACGCTCTCGAGGACATGCTGCCGGCCGAGAAGATGCAGCGCGCGCTCGAGGCGCGGACCATCGAGATCGCGCCGCTGGCCTACATGCGGGGCCGCACGCTGAACGACGCCTTCGTCATCCTCGACGAGGCGCAGAACACCACCGGGATGCAGATGAAGATGCTGCTCACCCGGCTCGGGCCGAATTCGCGCGCCGTCATCACCGCCGACAAGACGCAGATCGACCTCGCCACGCGCGAGGAGTCGGGCATCGTGCAGGTGGAGCGGGTCCTCCCCGGGATCGACGGCATCGCCTTCTGCTACCTGGACGAGGCGGACGTCGTCCGGCACCGCCTCGTGCGCGAGATCATCAAGGCGTACGCGGAGGACGCCTCCGGGTGAGCGCCGCCCCTCCGTCCCTGCGCGCGCACGTCGCCCGCGCCGCACTCGCGCCGGCGGTGGCGCTCGTGGCGTTCCTCGCCTTCCCGAGCGGGCGGGGCGACCTGCCGCTGCGGCTTGCGGTGGGGAGCGTGGCCGCGAGCGACATCATCGCCCCGCGCGGCTTCGTCGTGGCCAAGACCGAGGCGGAACGGGCGCGCGAGGCCGAGGACCTGGCGTCCACCGTGAAGGCCATCGTCCGCCCGAACCCCGCGGCGGCCGACTCGGCGGTGGCGTTCGCCTCGCACTTCTTCGCCGCGCTGGATTCCGCGGCCGCCCTCGGAGCGCCCGTCGGCGCGGCGGCGCGGGCCGCGGGGGTCAGCCTCGACTCGGCGGAGCTGCGCGAGATCGAGGGGCCGCGGCTGCGCGCGCGGATGCGGCGCGCGGTCGAGGCGGCCCTGCGGCTCTCCCGCGCCGGCTTTCTGCCGCCGGGCGTGGCCCCGGCCGAGCTGGGGCGCGAGCTCGTGGTGCGGCGCGGCGGCGACGAGCGCGTCGTCCCCGCGGAGAGCCTCGCCACCTTCAGCGACTTCCTCGAGCGCGCGGTGCGTGAGGCGCCGGCGGGCGGCTCCGCCCGCGAGGAACTCCTCTACGTCCGGCTGCTGGGCGCCTTCTTCCAGCCGACCACCGTGTTCGAGCAGGCGGAGACGCAGCAGCGCCGCGACGCGCTGCGGCGGTCGGTGGACACCGTGCTGGCGGTGGTGCAGGCGGGCGAGAAGATCGTCGGTGCGCACGAGGTCGTGAGTGCCGAGGCCGCGCGCAGGGTGGACGGGCTGCGGGCGACGCTGCGAGGCGGTGCGCGCGGGCGCGTGGCGAGCGTGCTGTCGGCCCTGGGGGCCATCGGCCTCTCGGCGCTCGTCCTCGCCGTCTTCGGCGTCTTCTGCGCGCTGCACCGGCCGGTGCTCTACGGCTCCTTCCGGGCGATGGCGGCATGCGCCGGCGGTTTCGCGCTCTCGGCCGTCGGCGCGGGTCTGGTGGCGCGCACCGCCTCCCAGCGGCCGGAGCTCATCCCGGTCGCCTTCGCCGTGATGCTGTTCTCGATGCTGTTCGACAGCCGTGTGGCGCTTCTGGCGGCGGCGGTGCTGGCGGCGCTGATCGGCATCCAGCCGTCGTTTGCCGGCACGCACGCGGTGGCGGTGGCCTTCGTGGGCGGCGCCGCCGCGGCGCTCTCGATGCGCGTCATCCGCCGCCGTGCGCAGGCGTACGTGTCCATCGCCGTGGTGACGGCGGTGTACGCGGGGGTGGCGCTGCTGGACGGCGCCTCCAGCGGCGTGGCGCTCGCGGGCATCGGCCGGAGCGTGCTGTTCGGCGGCGCCAACGCCGTGTTCTCCGCGATGCTGGCGATGCTAGTGCTGCCGCTCGCCGAGAGCATCACGCACAGCACCACCGACCTCACCTTGCTCGAGCTCGCGGACCCGAACCGGCCGCTGCTCCGTCGTCTCGCCACGGAAGCCCCGGGCACCTACGCACACTCGGTGGCGATGGCCAACCTCTGCGAGGCGGCGTGCAACGCGATCGGCGCCAACGGGCTCCTCGCGCGCGTGGGCTGCTACTACCACGACATCGGGAAGCTCGCGCACCCGCACTACTTCGGGGAGAACCTGGGGCACGCGAAGAACCCGCACGACCACCTCAAGCCGAGTCAGTCGGCGGTCGTCATCCGGCGCCACGTCAGCGAAGGGCTGAAGCTTGCCACCGCACACGGCCTCCCCGAGGTCGTGAAGCGGTTCATCCCCGAGCACCACGGCACCGCGCCGATCACGTACTTCCTCGAGAAGGCGCGCGAGGTCGAGCCGGGGGCGCTGGAGCGCGAGGAGGTGTTCCACTATCCGGGTCCGGGCCCGCAGTCGCGGGAGACGGCGGTCGCCCTGCTGGCCGACGCCGTGGAGGCGGCGCTCCGCGTGCTCGACGAGCCGACGATGGAGACGGTCGCCGCGGCGATCGAGCACCTCGTGGAGACGCGGCTCGAGTCGGGCCAGCTCCGCGACGCGCCGCTCACGCTGCAGCAGATCGAGGTCGTCAAGCGCGAGTTCGTGCGCGTCCTCGCCGGGATGTACCACGACCGCGTGGAGTACCCCGAGGACGCGGGAGGCATCACCGCCGATTGGGAGATCGAGCGCCACGCTTGAGGTGACCGTCTCCTCAGCCGTGCGGCGGTGCCCCCTGTCGGCGACCGCCGCCGCGGACCTCGCGCGGCACGTGCTGCGCGCCGAGGGGGTCCGCGACGCCGTGCTGTCCCTGACCTTCGTCGGCCGCCGCCGCATCCGCTCGCTCAACCGCCGCTACCTGGGGCGGGACCACGCCACCGATGTCATCGCCTTCGCCCTGCCGGGCGCGCCGGGTCCGCTGGTCGGCGACGTGTACATCGCGCCGGAGCTGGCGGCCGGCGCCGCCCGCGCGTACGGCATCCCGGTCCGCGAGGAGATGCGGCGCCTCGTCGTCCACGGCGTCCTGCACGTCCTCGGTCACGACCACCCCGAGGGTGCCTCGCGGACCAGGAGCCCGATGTGGGCGCGGCAGGAGTGGCTGCTCCGCCGCTCCGGGGGCCGCCGGTGAACGCGGCGCCATTCGCACTCCCCGGCACGCTGCTGGCCGTGGCGTGGGCCGCGCTCCTCGCGCTCGCCGAAGGGGGGCTCGCCGCCCAGCCGCGGCTGATGGAGCTCGCGCTCGCCGGCGGCTACGCCGACAAGCCGGAGCGGTTCCGGCGCGCCCTGACCCTCTGGCGCATCACGCTCCTCGCGCTCGCCGCGGTCGGCGCCTCCCAGCTCGTGCACTGGTGGGTCGCGCCGTGGCCGCGCGCGGCGCTGGCGCTGGCCGGGACCGTCGCGCTCCTCGCCCTGTGCGGCGACCTCGCACCGCGCGCCATCGGCCTGTGGCGCGCCGATCGCTTCGGCGAGCGCGCGGTGCGCTGGACCGCGCTGTCGCTCACTCTGCTGTGGCCGCTCTTCGCCGCCGCCGGCATCGTGGACCGCGCCCTCGCCCGCCTGGTGGGGGTGGCCGCCTCGCGGAAGGGCCGCGTGGACCCGGCCCAGCGCGACATGCTGCTCGGCGTCTTCACCCTCGCGGACACGATGGTCAGCGAGGTGATGACGCCGCGGGTGGACGTCGTCGGCGTGGACCGCGCGGCGCCGTTCGACGCGCTGGTGAAGGCGGTGGCGACCGCCGAGTACTCCCGCCTCCCTGTGTACGACACCGACCTCGACCACATCGTCGGCGTGCTGTTCGCCAAGGACCTGCTCCCCGCGCTCTTCGCGGCGGAGCGCGGCCCGGGGGACTGGCAGGGCTTGGTGCGGCCGGTGGACATCGTCCCCGAGACCAAGACCCTCGACGCCCAGTTGCGCGACTTCCAGCGCGGGCCGAGCCACCTCGTGGTCGTCGTGGACGAGTTCGGCGGGACCGCCGGCATCGTCACGATGGAGGACGCCCTCGAGGAGATCGTCGGCGAGATCCGCGACGAGTACGACGCGGCGCCCGAGCCGACGGTGCACGCCGAGAGCCCCGGCACGTTCGTCGTGGACGGCCGCGTGGCGCTGGATGAGCTGTCGGTGGCCCTGGGAGTCGCCTTCGAGCACGAGGAGGTGCAGACCGCGGGCGGGCTCGTCGTCGCCGAGCTGGGTCACGTCCCGGGCCGGGGCGACCGCATCGAGCTGCAGGGCTATCGCATCACGGTGGAGCAGGTGACCCGGCGCACCGTCGCGCGTCTCCGCTTCGAGCGGCTGCCGGAGCCCGACCAGGGCGGGGGAGCGGCGCCGTGAGCGTCGTCCTCGTCCTCCTCGCCGTCATCGTCGCCGCCGTGGGCGCGACCGCGTCGGTCGCCATCGTCGCGGCGAGCCGCCTCGAGCTCACCAGGTGGGTGGCCCGCCGCCTGCGCCGCGCCGGCGCGGCGGCGCCGCTACTCTCGCGCCCCGGCGCCCTCGCCTCGGCGGCCCACGCGCTCGTCGCTGT
>CAYHQJ010000136.1:0-6199 GCA_964358595.1 uncultured Gemmatimonadales bacterium | reverse complement strand
ATCACGCCGAGGGCACCGCCTACGTCGCGCTCGATTGTCACTTCCGCGACGATTACCAGCCGCACGTGTTCGTCACGACCGACTTCGGCCGGACGTGGACCGAGATCGGTCAGGGACTCCCGCAGGGGCGCGGCAGCCTGACCGTCTTCGAGGACCCGCGAAACCCGCGGCTGCTGTTCGTCGGCACGTCGAACGGCGTGTACACGACGGTGGACGGAGGGCGGCGATGGCTGCGGCTGGGCAGGAATCCCGCGGAGGCGAGGCCGGGTATTGTGACCGTGCCAAACGTCATGGTGGAGCGGATGGCGATGTCGTTCGCCCAGCGCGAACTCGTGATCGCGACGCACGGCCGCGGCATCTACGTCGCCGACGTCGGTCCGCTGGAAGAGATGACCGATTCCCTGCTGAGCGAGCCGGCGCATCTGTTCGCCGCCGCGCCGCTCTTCCAGTTCCGGCTCCGGAGCACGTGGCCGAGCTGGGGGAGCTTTCCGTACACCGCGCCCAACCCGCCGCGCGCCACCTTCTCCTACTACCTGCGCGAGGCGCAAAGCGAGGGAGTGAGGCTCGTGATCACCACCGCGGCCGGCGACACGATCCGCGCCATCACGGGTTCCGGCTATCCGGGGCTGCAGCGCGCGGCGTGGGACCTGCTGCGTGACCGGCCGCGGCCGCGCGAGCTCGGCGGGCCGACCGCACCGGCCGAGCTCCGGCGCGTGCTGCCGGGCGAGTACGTGGTGCGGCTCACCCTGGGCGAGCGGCGGCTGGAGCAGCGGATCGTGGTGCAGGACTGGCCGGCGGACCGCGTCGGGCGGCTGCGGTGAGCCGCCGCGTCACACCGCGCCGATGACCCGCAGCATCGTCGCGACGAGGTTGGCCGGCAGGTAGGGCTTCTGGATGAAGCCCGCGAGGCCGGGCTGGCCGATCTGCGGCAGCGTCAGCTCCTGGGAGTAGCCGCTCGACAAGACGACCTTGAGCCCGGGCCGCACCCGCTGCAGCTCGACGAACGTCTCGGCGCCGTCCATGCCGGGCATCGTCAGGTCCAGCAGCACGGCGTCGATGGCGTCCCCGGCCTCGCGCACGATCCGCACCGCCTCGGCCCCGCTGCTCGCCGTGCGCACCGTGAGTCCCCGCGTCTCCAGAATGCGCCGCGCGACGTCGCGCACCCCCGCTTCGTCGTCCACGATCAGGACCGTCCCGCTTCCGCGCGCGCGCTCCGTCTCGCCCGCCGCCGCGGCGTCCTGGGCGAAGGCATCCTGGCCGGGGAAGAGCACGCGGAAGGTCGTGCCGCGCCCGGGCGCGCTGGTGAGCCGGATCGCGCCCCTGTGCGAGCGCACGATGCCGAGCACGGCCGCCAGGCCGAGGCCGCGCCCGGTGAACTTCGTGGAGAAAAACGGGTCGAAGATCCTCGCCTGCGTCGCGGCGTCCATCCCCACGCCATCGTCCTCGACCTCGATGAAGACGTAGCGCCCCTCGGGGAGCCCCGCGCCGAGCTGCGCCTCGGTGAGGTACGCGCGGTCCGCGGTCACGACGCCGGTACCGAGGCGCACGGTTCCGCCGGCGCTGCCGATCGCCTCGGACGCGTTGGTGATCAGGTTTATCACGACCTGGCGCAGCTGCGCCGGGTCGCCTTCGACCGGCGGAAGCCCGCGCGCGAAGCGGTACTCGAGGCGCACCGCCTTGCCGACCGCGGTCTGGAGGAGGTCCGCCATCTCCTCGACGAGGTGCTCCAGGTTGATGCGCCGGAGCACGAACTGCCCCTTGCCCGCGTAGGCGAGGAGCTGGCGCGTGAGGTCGGCCGCGCGCAACGCGGCCGTCTCGATGTCGCCGATCGTCTGGCGCGCCGGCGAATCGGCCGGCAACTCCTCGAGGGCGAGCCCCGCGTTGCCGAGGATACCCACCAGCAGGTTGTTGAAGTCGTGCGCGATCCCGCCGGCGAGCACGCCGAGGCTCTCGAGCTTCTGCGCGTGCTGGAGCTTCACGTAGACGCGCCGGCGCTCGTCCTCGGCCAGCTCGCGCTCGATGATCTCCGCCTGGAGCGCCTTGTTGGCGCGCTCCAGCTCGGCGGTGCGGTCCGCGACGCGGTGCTCGAGCTGCTCGTGCGAGGCGCGCAGCTCGTCCTCCATCCGCTTGCGCTGGAAGTACTCGGGGATGATGACCTGCGCCCTCCCGCTGCCGCGGTGCTCGCGCGCCGCCGAGCCGTGCTGCTCGAGGTAGCGCTCGAGATGGGCCTCGATCCGGCCCGGCGGCGCCATGATGAACCGGCAGTGCCGGTCGCCGCGCGCCTGGCACTCGACTTCGGCCGCGACGAGCGCCACGCCGAAGCTCTCCTCGCACCACCCCGACGAGTAGCCGGCGTTCATCACGCACACCGGGAAGTCCGCCCGGCGGCCGATCCGCAGCCATGCGTCGGCCTCGAACGAGAACGGGTGGTCGTAGATGAGGTAGTAGTTGTCGTCGGGCGTCGGGTTGGACTCGGGGAAGATCTCGACGTACGCCCAGCCCGCGTACGAGAAGTGGATCGGGCCCGCCGAGAGGCGCTCGATCGGGTCGTTCACGTCCATCTTGAGGTGGAAGGCCCGCGCGTCCGCCCTGCCGATGCTGTGCGCGATGTCGAACAGCAGGTTCTTCGCGACGGCGACGGCCTCGAGGGGGCCCTTGTCTGCGTAGAGCGAGGTCACCAGGTCGAAAAACTCCACCGACATCGAGGCGGCGCGCACCAGGATGTAGCGCTCGCCGTGGATGACGATGCTGCTCTTCTCTGGGTCCTCGGTCCGGTCCGCGAAGTACCGGCGCACGTATTCCTGCGCCTTCAGGAAGATCGGCGCAAACTGCTCCGGCACGCTCACGGTGCGAAGCTCGTTCCGGCCGGCCGCGGGCTCGGTCATGCGGGTCTGCACAAGGTCGTCATCCCGGCGGCTTTCGGCTAGGTGCGGTAGGAGGACGGCCCGCTTCCACCGATCTTCATAGTCGCTTCACGAAGCCTTCAGCGTCTCCGGCGTAGCGATGCAGGCGGTGGACGAGCGGGTGAAGGGCGCCTTCGCGGGCCGCTACGAGCTGGAGCGCGAGCTCGGCTGCGGCGGCGCCGCGACCGTGTACCTCGCCGAGGACCTCAAGCACGGCCGTAAGGTCGCGGTGAAGGTCCTCCGGCCGGAGGTGGCGGCCGCGCTTGGGGCCGAGCGGTTCCTGCAGGAGATCGGCATCGCCGCCGGGCTCAGCCACCCGCACATCCTCCCGCTGCACGACTCGGGGGAGGTCCAAGGTCTCCTCTACTACGTGATGCCGTACGTGGAGGGCGACTCGCTGCGCGCCAGGATCGAGCGCGAGCGCCAGCTGCCGCTCGAGGACGCGGTACGGATCGCGTGCGACGTGGCGGAGGCGCTCGACTCGGCGCACCGGCACGGCGTCATCCACCGCGACGTGAAGCCCGAGAACATCCTGTTCCAGGACGGTCACGCCGCGGTCGCCGACTTCGGCGTGGCGCGCTCCGCGACGCGCAGCGGCGGGACGTGGCGGACCGATCCCGGCATCGTGGTCGGCACGCCGGAGTACATGAGCCCCGAGGCGTGCGCCGGGGAGGGCGACCTCGACGCGCGCAGCGACCAGTACGCGCTCGGCTGCGTGTGCTACGAGATGCTGGCGGGGCACCCGCCGTTCACCGCCGCGACGCCGCAGGCCGTCGTCGCGCGCCACGTGGCCGACACCGTCCCGCCGCTCACGACCGTGCGCCCCGACGTGCCGACCAACGTGGCGCGCGCCGTCCACAAGGCGCTCGCCAAGGCGCCCGCCGACCGGTTCTCCTCGCTCCAGACGTTCGCCGACGCCCTGCGCGCCGCAGCCGCCGACCAGGAGGAGGCGGTGGCCCGGTCGGTGGCAGTGCTGCCGTTCGCGAACCTCGGCGGCATCCCGGAGGACGAGGTCCTGAGCGACGGGCTCACCGACGAAATCATCGGCGCGCTCACCCGCCTCGAGGGGCTGCGCGTGGCGTCGCGCACGTCGGTGTTCACGTACAAGGGGAAGAGCCAGGACGTGCGCAGCATCGGCGCGCAGCTCCACGTCCGGTCGGCGCTCGAGGGCAGCGTGCAGCGCGCCGGCGGCCGGCTGCGCGTGTCGGTGCGGCTGGTCGGCGTGCGCGACGGCTACCTGCTCTGGTCCGAGCGCTACGACCGCGAGCTGCGCGACGTGTTCGCCATCCAGGACGAGATCGCACAGAATGTCGCGCGGGCGCTGCGCGTCATCCTCAGCGACGAAGAGCGCCGTGCCCTGGCCCGAGTGCCCACCCGCGAGGTCGGCGCGTACGAGTGTTACCTGCGCGGCCGGCAGTTCTTCCGGCAGACGCGGAAGAAGAGCCTCCAGTTCGCGCGGGAGATGTTCCAGCGCGCCATCGCGATCGACCCCGGCTACGCGCTCGCCTGGGCCGGCGTCGCGGACTGCTGCTCCCTGCTCAACATGTACTACCCGGACAGCGAGACCGACCTCGGCCTCGCGGACGAGGCCAGCGCGAAGGCGCTCGCCCTCGTCCCGGAGCTGCCGGAGGCGCACGCCGCGCGCGGCTTCGCGCTATGGCGGATGAAACGCGTGGACGAGGCCGTGAGTGAGTTCGAGACCGCGGCGCGTCTCGATCCGACCCAGTTCGAGGCGCGCTACTTCCACGCGCGGCTCTGCTTCCACGAGGGCAGGCTGGAACGCGCGGCGGAGCTGTTCGAGGAGGCCGCGCGCGCCAGGGAGAACCCCGAGGCCCGCTTTTTCGCCGCGCAGGCCTGCGCCGCGCTCGGCCGGAAGGCGGAGGCCGAGGCCGCCTACCGGCGCGCGCTGCACGTCGTGCTGCAGCACCTGGAGCTCAACCCCGACGACTCCCGGGCCGCGACCGTGTGTGCGGTTTCGCTGTGCCGGCTCGGCGACAGCGAGGCCGGCCTCCGCTGGGCGGAGCGCGCCCGCAGCATCGACCCCGACGACCCGGGCGTCATCTACAACGTCGCGTGCCTGTACGCGCTCGAGGGGCGCGCCGACGACGCCATCGACTGCCTCGAGCAGGCAGTGCGCGCCGGGTTCGGCCACAAGGACTGGATCGCGCACGACCCGGACCTCGATGCGTTGCGCGAGCACCCACGCTTCAAGACCATCGCCTGGCACGGCTGAGCCACGGAGGCGGCATGAGCGACCACGCGTCTTCCCCGATCCCGCGCCGCGACTTCCTCAAGGTGGGCGGCGCCGCCGCCGCGGGCTTCCTCGCCGGCGGCATCGCGCCCGAACCCGCGCAGGCGCTCCCGCCGCTGCCGGTCAATCCCATCACCCAGGGCGCGATGCCCACCCGCAACCTCGGCCGCACGGGGTACCGCGTCGGGATCTTCAGCCTCGGCGGCCAGGCCGCGGTCGAGCAGCCCGACAACGCGGCGGTCGCGGTGCCGATCGTCGAGCGCGCGCTCGATCTCGGCGTCAACTACGTGGACACCGCGGCGGCCTACGGCGGAACCGCGCGCTGGAGCCAGCGCTACATCGGCGAGGTGATGCGCCGGCGGCGCGCCGAGGTCTTCCTCGCCTCCAAGACCAACGACCGCACGCGCGACGGCTCGCTGCGCCTGCTCGAGGAGTCGCTGCGGCTGCTCAACACCGACCACCTCGACCTCTGGCAGCTCCACAACGTCGCGCGGATGCAGCAGGTCGAGCAGATCTTCGCGCCCGGCGGCGCGATCGAGGCGCTCACCCAGGCACGCAACCAGCAACTGGTGCGGTTCCTCGGCGTCTCCGGCCACGCCGACCCCGCCGTGCTTATCGCCATGCTGGAGCGCTTCCCGTTCGACACCATCCTGCTGGCGCTCAACGCCGCCGACCGGCATCACCTCAGCTTCGGCGAGCAGCTGCTGCCGCTCGCCGTCGAGCGGCAGATGGGGATCATCGGGATGAAGATCCCGGCGCGCTCGCGGATCCTCTCCACCTGGACGCCGCCGCCCGTGGACAGCCAGCCGCCGACGCAGCGGGTCACGCAGCCGGGGACGATCACGATGCGGGAGGCGATGTACTACACGCTCTCGCTGAGCGTGAGCACGGTCGTCATCGGCTGCGACTCGGTGGCGCAGGTCGAGGAGAACGTCGCGCTGGCGCGCGCGTTCACGCCGCTCAGCGAGGCGCAGCTCGGCTCTCTGGCGGCGCGCACCGAGCCGATAGCGCGGCAGGCGCTGTTCTTCCGGAGCTGGGCCTAGAC
>CAYHQJ010000135.1:0-6258 GCA_964358595.1 uncultured Gemmatimonadales bacterium | reverse complement strand
GCCTCGCCGCCCGCTCCGGCCATACGGTTCTCCCGCTGCGCCGCCGGCCGGGCGCTGCGGTCCGTGGTCCCCGGAAGGCTCCTCCCGAACCGTGCCATGGGGCCGCTCTACTGAGGGGTGCCGTGCACGTAAGTGATTAACGTCACACAGTTTCGACCCTCTCGCCTAAAGTACCTTGACAAATGATCGCCCCGGACGCTATTGTATTAGGCCCTCAAACCCTATCTTCTTGAACTTTCGAGAGATATGAGCCCGTTGGGACGCAAGAAGAAGACGATCGGCCTCGATATCGGCAGCGGCTTGATCAAGCTGGTCGTGATCGAACACGGCAAGGCCGAGCCTGAGCTGATCAAGGTCGCGATCACGCCGGTGCTGGCGGACGCCATCGTCGAGGGCGAGGTGATGGACCCCGGGATCGTGGCGGACGCGATCCGCGGGCTGTTCGTCACCGGCGGCGTAAAGCAGAAGAGCGTCGTCACGGCGGTGGGCGGTCGTGACACGATCGTGAAGAAGATCCAGATGGACCGCATGAAGGAGTCCGACGCGCGCGAGGTGATCCGCTGGGAGGCGGAGCAGCACGTGCCGTTCGACATGGAGAACGTGGAGCTGGACTTCCAGATCCTCGATCCTGAGGCCGAGGGACTCCAGATGAACGTGCTGCTGGTGGCCGCCAAGCGCGAGCTGGTCGAGAACAAGACGGCGCTGCTGACCGACGCCGGGCTGCAGGCCGAGATCATCGACGTGGACGCGTTCGCCCTGCACAACGCGTTCGAGGCCAACTATCCGGACGAGCTGCAGGGGATGATCGGTCTGCTGAACATCGGCCACGAGGTGACGAACGTGAACATCCTCGAGGACGGTGTGCCGATCCTGACGCGCGACCTCGCGATCGGGACGCGGAAGTTCCGGGAGGACCTCCAGCGCGAGCGCGGGGTTTCGGCCGAGGACGCCGAGAAGCTGCTGCAGAGCTTCGAGCGCTCGCCGACGCTCGACCCGTACGTCGAGAGCCGCGGCGAGGAGATGGCGGTCGGCATCGAGCGTGCGGCCGCGTTCCTCCAGACGAGCAGCCGGGGCGGAGCTCCGATGTCGAAGATCTTCATGTCGGGCGGCGGCTCGCGGATTCCCGGCCTCGGCGAGGTGCTCGCCGACCGGCTGCGGGTCCCGTGCGAGGCCGCCAACCCCATCAAGAACCTCAAGGTTCGCGACGGCGTCTTCGAGACCATCTCGATGGACGAGGTGGTCCCGCTGCTGATGCTGCCGGTGGGCCTGGCCCTGCGGGCCACGTAGCCGCCGGGGACTCCGCGCATGATCGAGATCAACCTCCTTCCGGGCGCCAAGCGCAAGCGCGGCGGCAAGGGCGCGGGGCTCAAGCTCCCCGACGTCAAGCAGCTGCTCACGTTCGTCAAGGATCCGTGGCTGATCGCGGGCGTGTCGGGCTGGGTGCTGGTGACGCTGGTTTTCGCCGCCTTCTACCTGCCGAAGCGCGGCGCCGTGGCGGAGCTCAGGCCGCAGCTCGAGGAGGCCAAGCGCGAGGAGCGCCGGCTCCAGGCGGTGTTGCGGACCAAGGCCGAGGCCGAGGCGAAGCGCGAGTCGCTGACGACGCAGATCAACGTCATTCGGGACATCGATCGCGAGCGCTACGTCTGGCCGCACATTCTGGACGCGATCACGACCGCGCTGCCGGTCTACACCTGGCTGGACGAGATCACGCCGCGCGCGGCGGCCGACTTGGCCGAGGCGGCCGGCGGCGGCGTGGCGCTCCAGATCACGGGCAAGTCGGCCGACATCCAGGCGGTGACGCGGTTCATCCGCAACCTCGAGGAGTCGCCGTTCCTCCAGAACGCGACGACCATCCAGACGGGGCAGGTCAACGAGCAGGGGCACAACGTCTTCACGTTCGTCCTGAACGTGCGCTACCAGCGGCCGGACACGACGCTCCTCACGATGCAGCCGCTCGCGGCGACGCTCGTGCAGGGCGTGCGCTCCGGCGGCGGCCGGCCGGGGAGGTAGACGATGGCCCTGCTGCCGCAGGACCGCCGCGGGCAGATCCTGCTGTTCCTCACGGTGTTCGCCGTGAGCGCGCTCTACTTCCTGTGGGCGGGCACGCCGGTGGGCGGCGTGCCGGGGTACTCCCAGCTGCGCAAGACGCGGGACTCGCTCCAGACCCAGCTCGACAGCACCGCCGTCAGGGTGAGCGCGGCCCAGCGCGACGTGCAGCGCGGCGCGGTGGCGCAGCTCGAGCGGCGGCTGGAGGAGTACCGTGCCACGCTCGACCTGATGCGCCAGCTCGTGCCGCTCGGTGACGAGGTGCCCAACCTGCTCGACGACATCGCGAGCCGCGCGAAGATCCGCGGCGCGAACGTGGTCAACTTCGTGCCGCAGCCGAAGGAGTCGGGCTCGCCGTTCGACACGCAGCGCTTCCGCTTCACCGTGACGGGCCGGTACGACCAGGTCGGCGAGTTCCTGTCCGACATCGCCAGCCTGCCGCGGATCATCGTGCCGTACGACGTGCGGCTGGAGCGCATCCAGAGCCCGACGGCGGACACGGCACTGCGCCGCATCCCGTCGCTGCTGCAGGTGAGCTTCCAGGTCCGCACGTACGTGAAGGCGCCCACGGACACCACCACGGACGACACAGGCCGGCCGGGGGGGACCAACCGATGACCGCTCGCGCGCGCGCTGGCGCGGTGCTCCTGGCGCTCGCCTCCGTGGCGGGGCCGCTCGTGGCGCAGCAGCCCGGCGGTTCTCAGCCGGCGCGCGCCGCGCAGGCGCGTCCCGACAGCGCCGCGGCGGACTCGGCGGCGCAGCCGATCACGTACCTGCGCGAGGTCTACAACTACCGCGGCGGCGCGCGCGACCCGTTTCTGGCGCTCATCACGGCCGGGGACGTGGGAGTGCAGGTCCAGGACCTGCGGCTGGTGGCGATCACCTACGACCCGCGCGGCGGCGCCAGCGTGGCGGTCGTGCGGGCCAAGGACAATCCGCGCGCGATCCGTCTGCGCCGCGGCGACACGATCGGTCGCCTGCGCGTGCTCCAGATCCGCCAGTACGCAGTGGTCTTCCAGGTCGACGAATTCGGCTTCGAGCGCCAGGAAGAGCTGACGCTCCAGCGTCCGGAGGCGAACCGATGAAACGAGCCCCGCTGTTGATGCGCGCGGCCGGCGGGCTTCTGGCCCTGACCGCGCTGCTCGCGGCCGCTCCACCCGGCGGCGCGCCGCCGCCAGCCGATGTCACGGCGGTCAGCCTGCTGCCCGCCCCGGGCCGCGCCGAGCTGGTCATCGACGTGCGCGGTGTCGTGGAGGTGTCGGACTTCGTCCTGCGCAACCCCGACCGGCTGGTGGTGGACCTGGTGGGGGCGCGGCTGGTCGCGCCGCTCATCCAGTACGATGGCGTCGACCGCGCGGGGATCCGCAACGTGCGCTACTCCCAGTTCCGTCCCGACGTCGTGCGCGTCGTGGTCGAGCTGAACGAGGCGCGTGACTACGAGATCCGCCAGGAGGAGTCGGCGGTACGGGTCGGGTTCGAGGCCGCGCAGTCCTTCAACCCGTGGTCGAGCGACGGTGCGCGCCTCACGGCGCTGGCGCCCGCTTCGGCTGCAACGCCGCCGGCCGCTGCCGGTCCCGGCGCCCTGCCGGCGGCCATCCCGCCGGCCGCGCGGGCGAGCGCGCCGGCCGCGGCGCTCGCGCCGGCTTCCCAGCAGGTATCCCAGCAGCCGCGCATCAGCGTCACGTTCGACCGGGCCAACATCCAGGAGGTCGTCGCCAACTTCGCGTCGTTCTCCGGCCGGTCGATCGTCGTCGGCTCGGGCGTCGCCGGCGAGGTGACGGCGGAGATCCGCGACCAGCCCTGGGACATCGCCTTCAACGCGATCCTGGCGCGGCAACAGCTGACGGCGAGCGAGCTGCCGGGCGGCATCATCATTGTGGACACCCGCGCCAACCTCGCGGGCCAGGACTCCACGGAGCCGCTGACGACGCGGATCGTGAAGATCAACTACGCGCGCGCCGCGTCGCTCCAGCCGTCGGTCGCGAGCATCACGACGCCGAACCGCGGCCGCGTGGTGGCCGACACAACCACCAATTCGATCATCGTCACCGACCTGCGCTCGCGCATCGATACGGTGGAGTCGTTCGTCCGGATGCTGGACCAGCGCACGCCGCAGGTCGCCATCCAGGCGCGCATCATCTTCGTCGAGCGCACCGTCCTCGAGGGACTGGGCATCCAGTACGACATCGGCCAGCAGGACCAGTTCTTCAACGTGCTCGCCCGGCGCACGGACGCCAGCGGCGCCGCGATTCCGGGCGATGCGGTGATCCACATCGGCGGCGAAGCCGTGGCGGCGGTCGCCAACGCGAGCGAGGTGCTCGGGGCCAACCCGACGCTCAGGGTCATCGCCACGACGGTACTGGGCAACTTCAGTCTGACGGCGTTCCTCAGCGCTCTCCAGTCGGTGGCGCTGGCGGACGTGCAGGCCGAGCCGTCGGTGACCGTCGCCGACAACCGGGTCGCCAACATCCTGGTGGGTGAGCGCACGCCGATCCGGACGATCGACGTGGCGGGCGCGGGCGTGGCGGGTGGTGGTGGTAGTGTGGCGCGCGCGACGACGCAGTTCCAGGAGACCGGCATCAAGCTGACTGCGACGCCTCACGTCGTGGCCGGCACGCGCGAGATTCTGCTCGAGCTGCACGCCGAACGCTCGGCGCTGCAGGCTTCGACCATCTCGGAGATCGGGGCCATCTTCGCGACGCAGGAGGCTACGACCCAGCTCCTGGTCAAGGACGGCGAGACCGCGGTCATCGCCGGCCTGACGGTGACCGAAGTCACGGTATCCAGGACCGGCATCCCGTTCCTTGTGGACCTGCCGATCGTGGGCCGACTGTTCGGGTACCGCAGCTCGAAGGAGATCCGGCGCGACCTCCTGATCCTGGTCACGCCGCACATCGTGGACGACCTCAGCACGACGGGGGCAGGTGAGACGGATCGCCGCTAGCCGCATCCCGCGGTTCGCCGCGCGCGCAGCCGCCTTGATCGGCTGCGGGAGCGGCTCGCGGTAGCGCGCCCCGCATCGGCAGCAGGCAGCCCCGAGCCCGGCCCCACGGTCGGGCTCGCGCACTCTTGGGGGATGGGCTCGAGGGAATGATCCGCTTCACCACCGCGGGCGAGTCGCACGGGCGGGCCCTTATCGCCGTCGTCGAGGGCGTGCCGGCCGGCCTGCCCCTCGCCGCCGCCGCCGTGGATGCCGACCTTGCGCGGCGCATGCAGGGCTACGGGCGCGGCGCGCGGATGAAGATCGAGGCGGACGCGGCGCAGCTGCTCTCGGGCGTGCGCGCGGGCGTGACGCTGGGCTCGCCGATCGCCCTGCTGATCGAGAACCGCGACTGGGCGAATTGGGAAGCCGTTATGTCGCCCGGCGCGCGTGAGGACGAGCCGCGGCGCAAGCTCACCCGCCCGCGCCCCGGGCACGCCGACCTGGCCGGCACGCTGAAGTACGATCGAGCCGATGCGCGCGACGTGCTCGAGCGCGCCTCGGCGCGCGAGAGCGCGGCCCGCGTGGCGGCGGGCGCGGTGTGCCGGCGGCTCCTCGCCGAGCTCGGCGTCGAGATCGGCAGCCACGTCGTGGCACTGGGGGGCGTGGAGGCACGGGAGCGCTCCGCTCTCCCCGCTCCCCTCAACCCTGCTTCCGACCGCTCGCCCGTGCGCTGCCTCGACCCCGAAGCCGAGCGGGCCATGGTCGCGCGCATCGACGCGGCGAAGGACGCGGGGGACACGCTGGGCGGGATCGCCGAGGTCGTGGCGCGCGGGCTGGTGGTCGGGCTGGGGAGCCACGTCTCATGGGACCGCAAGCTGGACGGCCGACTCGCCGCCGCGCTGATGTCCATCCCCGCGGTGAAAGGCGTCGGGATCGGCCTCGGCTTCGGCGCGGCGATGCTCGCGGGCTCACAGGCGCACGATGAGATCTTCCGGGCGGGCGAAGCCGAGGGCCGGCTCACCGGCGGTTTCGCCCGCCGCACCAACCGCGCCGGCGGCCTCGAGGCGGCATCACGACCGGCGAGCCGCTGGTGTTGCGCGTGGCGAAGAAGCCGATCGCGACGCTGCTGAGCCCGCTCGCCTCGGTGGATCTCGAGACCGGCGAGAGCGCGAAGGCGCAGAGCGAACGCTCGGACGTCACGGCGGTCCCGGCGATGGCGGTGATCGCCGAGGCGATGACGGCGATCGTGCTTGCGGGCGCCTACGTCGAGAAGTTCGGCGGCGACTCGC
>CAYHQJ010000134.1:0-6268 GCA_964358595.1 uncultured Gemmatimonadales bacterium | reverse complement strand
GTTCGGGTTGCGGAACCTCACCAGCAGGCGCGGGGTCCCTCCCGCCGCGCTCACGGCCCAGAATGATGCGCGCCCCTGGGCATCGTGGGCCTTGTAATAGAGCGTCCGGCCGTCGGGACTCCACTGGCAGAGTTCGGCGGGTGGCTCGGTGGCGGTGGGATCGAACACTCGGCGCGCGCTTCCACCCTCGGCCGGCACGACCAACAACGAACCCGCGTTCGCACCGGATTCGGCACTCACGTAGGCGATCCAGCGGCCATCGGGGGACCAGTCGCAGCCCCACACCGCCCGCGCGACGAGTACGGGTGACGACCAGCGACCACTACCCTCTCGGTGCGTGACGAACTTGCAGTCGGCCGCCACCCGTTCGTAGAAGAGGATGGACCGGCCGTCCGGTGACCAGATGGGGTAGCTCTCCTGGGCCGGCGTCGCCGTGACGCGCTCGACCGGTCCGCCGTCGAGCGGCTTGATCTCGATGTCGCGCGTCCCGGTGCGCCAGGAGTGATAGGCGACCGTGCCACCGTCAGGCGAGAGATCCGGCGCGAACTCATCGGCGGGTTCGCTCGTGAGCTGCTCCGGCTGGCCGCCGTCTACCGGGATGCGATAGATGTCCGAGTTACCGCGGAGGTCCGAGTCGTAGACCAGCCAGCGGCCGTCGCGCGAGGTGCGCATCCCCTCGATGACCTGGCTGCCGCTGGTCACCGGCGTCGCCGCGTCGGCCGTGACGGGTGCGCCCGTGGGGATGGGTAGCGACCAGATGTTGGCCCGCGCCGAATAGACCGCGTACGCGAGCCGCCGGCCGTCCCCGGACAGCGAAATAGAGATAGCGCCGAGCCCGGTGGTGAGGCGCGCCGGCTCGTCGCGCGGCCGTCCGGACGATGTCAGCGCCACAGCGTAGACGTCCCGCGGGCCGTCACGGTTGGAGAGGAAGAGCAGCCGCCCGCCGTCCGGCCACCAGACGGGACTCTGGTTGAACGCTCGCGGCTCCGCGACGAGGACCGGTGTGCCTCCGGAAGCCGGAAACAGCACGATGGCGCTCGGCGCGAGATTCCCGAAGGTCGTGCCCGGACGCACGGACTCGTTGTTCAGCATCACGCAGGCGATCCACTTCCCGTCCGGCGCCCAGGCACAGGAATGCAGGTCCGCGCTGGTCCCGACGGGGCGCGTTCCACCGCCATCGCCGGCCACGATCAGCAACGAGTCGGCGCGGACAAAGGCGATCTCGCTCCCATCCGGCGACCACGCGGCCGAGGCGACGCTCGCCGCGGCCGACGGCGGCACGACCGGGCGCGACACTCCCCCCAGCGCCGGCGCGGTGGACACGCCGCCGCGCGTCAGAAAGAGCAAACTCGTGCCATCGGGCGACCAGCGCGGCTGCGTCTCCACGGCCGCGGAATCGTCGGACAGCGGGATGGTCCGGCCGCCACCCACCGGTCGGATGAAGATCCGCATTCGCCCCGAGTTGCCAGCGGCGTACGCCACGAGCTTTCCGTCAGGGGAAATCGCGGGCTGGATCTCCAGGCCGGGATCGGCGGTCAGCTGCTCCGACCGGCCGATCGCAAGCGTGTGCGCCGCGCCGCGGATCACGCGATAGGCACCGAACGCCAGCGCAACGACGAGGAGGGCGCCGGCGGCCCCGAGCCACGCCTCGCGCCTGCGCCACGCCGCGGCCGGAAGCCGGGCGGCCGGCGACGGCTGTTGCAGCGCCGCCGAGAAGTCACCCGCGCTGGGAAAACGATCGGCCGGCGTCTTGGCCAGCGCTTTCGCCACGGCGTCGTCAATCCCCTCGGGCACCGTGTCGCGCACCACGCGCAGGCGCACCGGCCGCTCGGTCATGAGCTTCGCGATCATCGCCTGCGCCGTCGGCCCCGTCACCGGCGGCTCGCCCGCCAGCATCTCGTACAGCACCGCGCCCAGCGAGTAGACGTCGGAGCGCCCGTCGAGCTGCCGGTCGCCCGTGGCCTGCTCGGGGCTCATGTACTGCGGCGTGCCGATCGAGAGCCCGGTGTCCGTGAGGCGCTTGCCGCCGGCTTCCTGCACCGCGAGCGCGATGCCGAAGTCGGCCAGCATCGCCTCGCCCTCCTGGATCAGGATGTTCTCGGGCTTGATGTCGCGGTGCACCACGCCCTGGCGGTGCGCGTAATCCAGCGCGCTCGCCACCTGCTTCGTGATCGCCAGCGCCTCCTCGATGCCGAGCTGCTTGTCCCGGGTCAGGCGGTCGCGCAGCGATTCGCCGCGCACGTAGGGCAGCACGTAGTAGAGAAAGCCGTCGGCCGCGCCGGAGTCTATGAGCGTGAGGATGTGGGGATGGTCGAGCCGCGCGGTGATCTTGATCTCGTTAAGAAACCGCTCGGCACCAAGCACCGCGGCGAGCTCGGGCCGCAGCACCTTGAGCGCCACCTCGCGGTCGTGCTTGAGGTCCTTGGCCAGATAGACGGTGGCCATGCCGCCGGCGCCGAGCTCCCGCTCGATGACGTAGCGGTCCGCGAGGGCGGTGGTGAGGCGTGAGGTGTCAGGCATGGACGGGCTAAGATGCAGCGAGGCGGGCTCCGGAGCTAGCCGAGGCGCTCGATCCCCGGGTAGCCGTCCAAGCCCCGGTCGAACGACATGATCCGCGTCGCGCCGTGCCGTTCCATCGTGGCCACGTGCACGGCGTCGCGGGCCGACAGGGACGGATGTCCGTGCAGAATGGTCGTCGCGCGCTCGACGTCGCCGACGTCGATCGGGAACACACCATCCACCACGCCCTGGAGCGCGTCGAAGGCCGGCTGTATCGCGTCACGGCGGTGGATCGCGACGTAGCGGTGGAGGATCTCCTGCAGCACCTCGGCGTCGGTGACCAGCCGCTCGCCGTCGGCGATGGCACGCTCGAGGAGGCGCTGGGCATCCGTCTTGTGCGGATGCGGCGCGCCCACCAGGTACATCGGGATGGTGCGGAAGGGGCCGCGGGAGACCCGCGACCCCTTCGGGCGTGGCGGAACCGGCCACGCAGCACGCCGGCAACGTGATTCCAAGATCTGCTCGGCCAGCGACGGAGTCAATAGCCAGGGTGCGGGCGGAGGGAGTCGAACCCTCACGGGCTTTCGCCCAGTACGTTACCGGCGTACCGCGTCTACCAGTTCCGCCACACGCGCACCGTTCTCAGGCAGCCGGCGACCACTGGCAACCCCGACGCGGCTCGGCAACGCGCGATGCCGCTGGCGGCGCCAACGTAGCGCGAGGTAGGCGAGGGGGCGGTGCAAAACTGCGGCGAGTTGGAGCGGAATCGCGCGTCAGCAGGATGGTCCCGGCGGGCGGGGCGGTTCACGCCGGACCAGGTGGCAATCTACCGCGTCGTGTGGATGGGCAGGCGGCGGCGGAGCCGCGCCGCGGCCGCGCGCGCCAGAGCCTGTACACGCACCGCCGCTACAGAGTATTCCGCTGCAGGCCGACCGACCGCGGCGACAGCTCCAAGCCGTCGTTAGGCGCTTCGCCGCTTCGCCGTCCGCCGCTGGCGCCGCAGCACGGGTGCCAGGGCACGCAGGGCCTCATTCACTGCGTCGGAGTCCGGAAATACATCCCGCAGGGACGGGTCGAGGACAACGATGTTTGTGCCCTGGCGAAAACGGGCAGCCGTGGCACCTCGAATGCCCTTCGAGAAGTCGTACTCCGGCCGCATCGTGTCGCGATCCGGGTCGGGACGGGGACGGGTTCTAGCTTTCGGCTTCTTCATACTGGCGTCGCTCGCGTCGAGCCGCGAGTCTGGCTGAGATGATCCTGGTTCGGGGCGACCGCTCGGCGAAAGCTACCACAACAAGTCGATTTCGGTCAGAGACGCCCAGCAGCAGGTACCGCTCCTCGCCCGCTGAATGGTCGGGGTCCGGCAGCAGAACGGAGAGCGGGTCCCCAAAGGCCGTAACGGCCTCCTCGAACGACACGCCATGCTTGCCGAGGTTCGCCTCCGCCTTGGTCGGGTCCCACTCAAACTCATACGCCATTGCAGTAATCTAGCATGACATGGTGCGGGCGAACGCGCCTAACGACCAGGTTTCAGCCGCGACGGCTCATTGTCTCGCCAGCCGTCGCCGGCTGCAAACCGTGTTAGGCCGCGGGTCGTACCCGTTCCTTGTCCCCACCTGGCTTCAGCGCGGTCATCATGACGGCCTTGACGCCGTAGGCCTCGGCTGAGTTCTGCGTCGACTCCTTGCGGAACCGAAACCGCGGGACGACGGCGGATCGGACACGAGTAAAGCCGGCCTCCTCGAGCAGCCGGAACATCTCTCCCTCCGGGAGAGCGCCGCCAATTCAACTGGCCCAAAGTTTGGGGTCGTTGACGATCGACTGGGAGAGCTGCTTGGCGCTCACGATGTCGGTAATCGAAATCCGACCGCCCGGCCGGAGCACGCGAAAGATCTCCTCAACGACCCGGCGCTTGCGGAAGGACAGGTTGATCACCCCATTTGAAATCACGACGTCCACGGAGGCCGTGGGCACCGGGATGTCCTCCATGCGCCCTACCTGGCATTCCATCCGGGCCCCGGTCGCTGCCGCGTGCGCCTGGGCCTTGAGGCACATCGCGGGGTTGAGATCGACACCGATCACCTTGCCACTTGGGCCCACGCACCAGGAGGCGATGATCGCGTCGAGTCCGGCGCCACTCCCGAGATCGAGCACCGTCTCTCCCGGCTGGAGGTCGCTACGCTCGTGCGGGTTTCCGACCCCAGCGAACGAGGCGACGGCGCTCGCGGGGGCGCGGTCGAGCCACTCGGGCGCATAGCCGAACAACTCCGCCGCCTCGCGGCCGTGGAAGAAGTGGAAGGTGCCTTTCGGGTTGTCGGCGACTTCCTGATACATGCGGACGATCTCATCTTTGAGCACCGCCTCCAAAGAGGCTTGCGCAGCGGCGGCATCAGTCATGTCGTGACTCCTTCACTCGTGTCTACGAGATCTACGAGAGATTCGCACCGCGGTCTAACGGGAGCGCGTTGAGCTGCGGCGGGCCGCCGGGCACGGTGCCCGCGGCCGCCCCGAACAGCCTTGCCGCGGAGCGCAGTGTGCGCGCCAGACGGCGGCCCCGTGACTGGACAGCGGCAACCGCGATGCCCTCCGGCGGCCCGCCGACAGCTCCAACGCGTAGATGTTTCCAAGCCGGAGCACGGGTATCGTGAGGCAACCCTGGCTTGGGAGCGTCGTCAATGTTCTACTCGGGCATCGATCAGCACAAGGCAGCATCGGTGATTACGACGCTGGCGGCGGACGGCCAGCGGGTGGCCCAGGCGACGGTGCCGAACCAGCGCGCGGTGCTGCTCCGATACTTCGCCCAGTTTCCCGGGGCGCACAAGGCGGTGGTCGAGTCCACCGGGCGCTGGTATTGGCTGCGCGATCTGCTGGTGCCGGCCGGGGTCGAGCTGGAGCTGGCCCACGCCAAGTTGCTGAAGGCGATCGCGTACGCCAAAGTGAAGACGGATGCCATCGATGCCGACACCCTGGCCCAGCTGCTGCGGGTGGGCCTCATTCCGCACGCGCACATGATCGCGGATGCGCTGCGCGGCCCGCGGGACGTGCTACGCGCTCGGCTGGAGCTGGTCACGCGACGGGTGCGGTGCGAGCACAGCGTGGGCGCGATGGTCGAGAAGTTCAACGTGCCCGACGTCGGGCAGCCGCCGCCGCTCTATCAGCTCCAGGCCCGCCTCCAGGCGGCGCAGGTGGACCTCCTCGACGCCCAGGTGAAAGAACTCGAGCAGGCGATTCAGGGGCAGCTGATCGAAGATGCCGCGGTGCAGCGGCTGCTGTGGATCCCGGGGATCGGGCGCCTGCTGGCCTTCACGCTCTATCCCGAGATCGACGACATCCGCCGCTTTCCCACGGTGAGGCACTTCTGGTCCTACTGCCGGCTGGTCCCGGGCGCCGACGATTTGCGGCGGCCGGCACCGGCACAAGACCAGCCGCGACGGCAACCGGTACCTGAAGCTCGCGTTCAGTCACGCCGCCGTGCGCGCCGTGCAGTACTTCCCCGAGGTGCGGCAGTGGTTCCAACGCTGGAAGCGGGAGAAGCCGATCCGCGTCGCGCGCGCGTTGGTCGCGAAAGAACTGGCGAAGAGCGTCTACGTCGTGCCGACGCAGGGTGTGGCTTTTGATCAGCAGTTCAAGGGGACGCCGCTGACCAAACGGAAGCAGGCGTCGTGGCCCCGCCGGGCAAGCCCCTCTGTCTAACTAAGCTCAACGCACCGAGCTAGTCCCGTAGATTGGGAAGTCCGGCGGCATGCCGAGGCGGGGATCTGGGACGCGC
>CAYHQJ010000133.1:0-6292 GCA_964358595.1 uncultured Gemmatimonadales bacterium | reverse complement strand
GCGATCGTCGAGGCGCACCTCCGGCTCCGCGCGCTGCCGGCGGCGCACCGGTCCCTCGCCGGGTCGGGCGCGCTGCACGACGTCGCGGCCGCCGCGGCTCGCGTGCTGGCCGCCGGCGCCGCGCCCGCTGCCCTCGAGGCGCTCAGCCCGCCGCTCGCGCACGCGCTGCTCGGCGCCGACGGCTGGGTCCTCCTGTCCCGCGAGATGGGCGGCCGCGCCGCCGCCGACGAGGATCTCCAAGTGGTCGACCGTGCGATGGGCGCGGCCCTCCGCCGCCGCGCGCTCGACGACGCCGCGGCACCGTGGCGCCGGTGGCGTGAGGTGGTCGGCGGCTGGCCGGTGATGCTCCGCATCGGGGCCGACCCCGCGGCGTGGCCCGACGCGGTGGCGCTCGCGCACGAGCACTGCGGCACGCCCGCCGGCGTGAGCGTCACGGTCGTCCGGGGCACGGTGCGCGTGGGTCTCGCGGCCGTGCGGCCCGCTGCCGTGCGCGACCTGCGCGCGGCCGCCGCCCGGCGCGGATGGCCGGTGGTCCTCGACCGCGCCGACGCCGCCGTCCGCGACGCGGCCGGCGTGTGGGGCGCGCTCCCGCCCGGCGCGCAACGGCTCACCGAGCGGTTGCGCCGCAGCTTCGACCCCAACGGCGTCTTCGCCGTCCCGATCCTCGGATGACCGCGCACGCCTTCCGCGGGCTCGATCCCTGCGTCCACTGCGGTTTCTGCCTGCCGGCGTGCCCGACCTACGAGGCCACCCTCGACGAGAGCGACTCGCCGCGCGGCCGCATCGTGCTGATGCGCGCCCTGCAAAGCGGCGACCTCGGTCCCGCCGACGACGCCCTCGCGCTCCACCTCGATCGCTGCCTCGGCTGCCGCGCGTGCGAGAGCGCCTGCCCCTCCGGCGTGTCGTACGGCCCCGCGCTCGAGGCGGCCCGCGCCCGCCTCGCGGCCGCACGCCCGCTGCCGCCGCCGGTCGCGGCGTGACTGTGGATCCTGGCGCGGCCCGCACGCCAGCGGTTCCTGTGGTGGGCCTCCCGCGTGGCCCGCGCCACGGGGCTGCCCGCCGCGCTGGCGCGCGGGGCCGGCGCCGCAGCGCCGGCGTTCGCGCAGATGCTGGCGATGCTGGCGGCGACGAAGGGGAACGGGCGAACGGGCGGACGGACGGACAGGCGGACGGGCGGACAGGCGGACAGGCGGACGGGGACGGCGCCGGCCGGCTCGGCCGCGCTCTTCCGCGGCTGCGTGATGGACGGCCTCTTCGGACACGTCCACGGCGCCACGGTGCGGACGCTCGCGGTGAACGGCGTCACGACGGTCGAGGTCCCGCGCCAGGTCTGCTGCGGGGCGCTCGCAGCCCACGCCGGACGGGGCGAAATGGCCCGCCAGCTCGCGCGCGAGAACATCCTCGCGTTCGACGTGGCGGCCCCCGGCACCACGATCGTCACCAACAGCGCCGGTTGCGGCGCGATGCTGAAGGCCTACGGCGAGTGGCTCGCGGACGATCCCCTCGCTGGGCGGGCGGCCGCCTTCGCCGCGCGGGTCCGCGACGTGAGCGAGGTCCTTGTGGAGCGCGGGCCCGTCCCCGCCGGTGCTCTCCCGATCCGCGTGGCGTACGACGCGCCGTGCCACCTCCACCACGCGCAGCGCATCACGACCCAGCCGCTCGAGGTGCTCCGCGCCATCCCGGGCCTCGAGCTGGTGCCGCTCGAGGGCGCCGACCGCTGCTGCGGCAGTGCCGGCCTGTACTCGCTGGTGGAGCCCGATCTCGCGCGGGCGGTCCTCGCGCCCAAGCTGCGCGCGATCGCCGAGTCGGGTGCCGACGTCGTGGCCACCGGCAATCCCGGCTGCCTGATGCAGATCGGCGCCGGCGCCCTCCTCGCGGGGATGGACGTGGAGGTGCGCCATCCCGTCGAGCTGCTCGACCTCGCGTACCGCACGTGACCGACGTCCTGCTCTTCGACTACAACGGCGTGATCGTGGACGACGAGCCCCTGCACTGCGAGGCGTTCCTCGCCGTGCTCACCGAGGAGGGCCTCGCGCTGACCCGCGACGAGTACTACGCCGAGTACCTCGGCCTGGACGACCGCGCCTGCTTCCGGCAGGCCCTCTACCGCGACGGCCGGCCGATCGTCCCGGGCGACGTCGCGCACCTGGCTGCGCGGAAGGGCGAGCGCTACTTCGCTCTCGCGGAGCGATCGCTGCCACTGGTGGCCGGCGCGGCCGCGTTCGTGCGCGCGGCGGCCCAGCGGTGGCCGCTGGCCATCGTGAGCGGCGCCGTCCGACGGGAGATCGCGCTCGGCCTCGAGCGCGCCGGGATCGCCGGCGTCGTCTCCACCATCGTGTCCAGCGAGGACGTGGCGGCGTCGAAGCCGGACCCGGCGGGGTTCCATCTCGCGCTCCAGCGCCTCGCCGGGCGCGAGCCGGGGCCCTGCCGCGCCGCCGTGGTCGAGGACTCGCTGCCCGGGCTCGCCGCCGCGCGCGCCGTCGGCGCCGGCTGTCTGATGATCGCCACGGCGCACGACGCCGGTGCGCTTGCCGCCGCCGACCGCGTCTGGGCATCCTTCGAGGACCATCACCCCGACGAGATCGCACCCCTGCTCCGCGAGGTCGCCGTTGCTCGAGCGGTTTGACCCGGCCGTGCCGTTCGTGCCCCGCGGCGCCGTGAGCGCGGAGGCCCGCCGCGCGCTCGCCACAGGTGCCGTGGCCGCGTGTCACGGCGGACTCGCGCGGTTCCGCCTCTCGGGCCCGGGGCGCGTCGCGTCGCTGCAGGGACTCGTGACCGCGGACGTGGACGGCCCGGGCGACGGCGCGCACCTCTTCGGCGCGCTGCTGACACCGAAGGGGATGATCGTCGCGCCGCTGTGGATCACCCGCCTTGCCGACGCCATCCTGGTGGCGGCGCCCGCGGAGGCCGCGCCGGCGGTGCGCGAGGTGTTCACCCGTGCGCTCCCGCCGCGTCTCTGCCGCGCGGAGGACGTCACCGACGCCACGGCGACGATCGGCCTGTACGGACCGCGGGCGGCCGCCGCGCTCTCGGCCGCGGCACCGGGCGACCTCCCGGCGCCGGGACGCGCCGCCGAGCTGCGGGCCGGAGACGCCCTCATCGTCGCGGCACACGTCCTAGGCCGCGGCGTCGCCGGGTTCGACCTGGTGGTTCCCGCGCCAACGGCGGAACCGCTGCTCGCGGCGCTCCAGTGGCACGGGGCCGTCACCGCGGAGCCCGCGCTCCTGGAGGAGCGGCGCATCCTCGCCGGCGTGCCGCGGCTCGGCGCCGAGATCGACGCCCGCACCATCCCGCAGGAGGTGCGGTTCGACGAGCTGGGTGGCGTGTCGTACACCAAGGGCTGCTATCTCGGGCAGGAGACGGTGGCCCGCGTGCACTTCCGCGGCCACCCGAACCGCACGCTGGTGGGGCTCGCGCTCGGCGAGACCGCAGCGGCGGCGCTCCCGGAGAAGCTCCTGGATCACGACCGTGACGTCGGCCACCTCACGAGCGTCGCGTGGTCGGAGCAGGCCGAGCAGTATGTGGGGCTCGCCGTGGTGCGCCGCGAGATCCAGATGGGCGCGACGCTGTCCCGGCCCTGCAGCGCCGACGCCGTCGTCCATCCTCTTCCCTGGCCGACCGCATGAGGGTCTTCGTCACCGGCGGCACCGGCCTCGTCGGCCGGCACACGATCCAGCAGCTCCGCGCCCGGGGCGACGACGTCCTCGCGCTCGCCCGGAGCGACGAGGCGGCCCGCGCGCTCGAGACGTTCGGCGCCGCCGTCCACCGCGGACAGCTCGCGGACGCCGCCGCGATCGAGCACGGCGTGGCCGCGTGCGATGCGACGGTGCACGCCGCCGCGATGGTCACTGACCGCGCGGGGTGGGAGGCGTACCGCGCCGGCAACGTGGTCCCCACCGAGACGATCGCGACCGCGGCGGCGCACCACGGGAAGCGGCTCGTCCACCTCTCGTCCGTCGCCGCATACGGCCGCCGCGACACGTACGCGGGCGGCCCCGGCTCGGTCTCGGAAGACTTCGGACTCGACCACCCGCCGTTCCCGGGCGACCACTACGCACGCTCCAAGCGCGACGCGGAGCTCGCGCTATGGCGCGTGGCCGAGGCGACCGGACTCCGCGCCGTCGCGCTGCGTCCCTGCGTGATCTACGGAGAGGGCGACCGGCAGTTCTCGCCGCGCGTGGCGTGGGCGTTGCGGGTGGGCGGCGGCTTCGCGCCGCTCATCGGCGGAGGCAGGACCGCGCTGAGCGTCGTGTACGCCGGCAACGTCGCGGCGGCCGTGCTGGCGGCGCTCGACCATCCCGCCGCGACCGGCCCTTTCAACGTCGCCAACGACGGCGGTATCACGCTCCGCCGGTTCCTCGAGCGCTTCGCGGCGGGACTCGGCGTGCGGCTGCGGCCGGTGTTCGTGCCGGCCGGACTCGCATGGGCGGGGGCGTTCGTGCTCGATCGCGCGGTGCGCCTCGTGCGCCCGCAGGGACCGATGATGATGCTGAAGGGTGCGGTGCAGTTCCTCGCGAACGACAATCCGTACACGTCAGCGCGCGCCGAGCGGGAGCTCGGCTGGCGGCCCATCGTGACGCCGGAGGGTGCCGTGGAGCGCACCGGCCGCGCCTTTCGCCGGGAGCGGTGAAGGGCCCCCAAACACGAAGACCCGGGCCGAGGCCCGGGTCCACGCGCGACGATCAAGGCAGCACTTACTCCTTCTTCGCGCCACCCATCTTCGCCGTGTCGGCCGGCGCAGCAGCCCCCGTCGTGTCGGCAGCCGGAGCCGGAGCAGCCGCGGGAGCGGCAGCCGTCGTGTCAGGGGCCGGCGTGGCCTCTTCCTGCTTCGCGCACGCCATCAGACCCAGAACCGCAACCGCAAAAACCAGGCGCTTCATCGCTTCTCCTTGGACTTTGGAAACACCAGCGGAACACATCACGAGGTCCGTGCGCCGCTGCCGCCGGCCTCAACAGGCGCCAAACCTAGCCAAAGTAGCGTAGGTGTCAAGGGTTAGGCGGTATCGCGGAGCACATTCGTGATGCCCGCCCATCGGCTCCGCCGACCGCAGACACAGATCTCTCATCTCGTTCCATGGCAACAGCTTACCTTGCCCGTACCGGGCTACGCCCGGCGTGCCGCGCCGCCTCGCGACGGCTGAGCGCGGGGCGCAACGGAATGGGCGGATGCCGGTTCGGCGCTGCGCCGCGATGCGCGCGAGGCTTGCCCCGCCACGCCGCGCGCGCCACGTTCGAGGGGAGTCTCCTGCGACCTTCTCTCACGAGGCACAGATGGGCAAGCTCGTCTTCGGCGCGGTCCTCCTCGTCATCGGTTTCGTGATGTGGACCGCCAATGCCGCCCTCCGCACCCAGGGCACCCGCAGCGCCGCCGGCTCGATCCTGCGCACGTTGGCGCTGGTCCTGTTCAGCATCGGCGCGCTCGTCATGCTCGGGTCCACCGCAACCGTCATCGATCCCGGCCAGGTCGGCGTCCTGCACGCCTTCGGCACGGTCTCGCCGCGGCCGCTGCTGCCGGGCATCCGCTTGGTGCCGCCGTGGTCGTCCATCGAGCGCTACTCGACGCGCGAGAACCAGTTCCCCGAAGGAGGGGACCAGGTGGAGCGGATGGAGGCGCTGTCCAGCGAGCAGATGGGGATGACGATCGACGTGGCGCTCCGCTGGCAGATCGACCCGATGCAGGCGCCGCGGCTCTTCACCGAGATCGGCGACGAGTACCAGATCCACAGCGCCGTGAAGAACGCCATCCGCAACGGCGTGCGCGACGGGATGGTGCAGTTCACCATCAACGACATCGCGCAGCGGAACCGCATCGCCGCCTCGATGCAGGCCGAGGTGGACTCGGCGCTCGAGACGCAGCCGCGCGTCGGCGGCCCCAGGTTCCGCATCGCATCGGTCACGGCCTTCTTCCTGCGCGACCTCCAGCCGCCGCAGCAGGTCGTGCAGGCGATCAACAACAAGATCGCCCAGGAGCAGCAGATCCAGACCGAGCGGCACCGCGTGGAGGTGGCGCGGCTGCAGTCGGACCAGCAGCGGCTCCTCAACCAGACGCTCACACCCGAGGCGCTGATGAAGCAGTACCTCGAGGTGCTGCACGAGATGCGGACGTCGAACAACCTCGTGGTTCTGGTGCCGACCGAGGGCGGTGCGCCGCTGCTCGACCTCAACGCGCTGCGCCGCAACCTGCGCGCGCCGCAGTAGGCGTGGCCCTCGTCACCGTCAGCCGGCAGTACGGCGCCGGCGGGTCGGAGGTGGCCCGGCGCTTCGCGGACGCGCTCGGCTGGACGGTGGTGGA
>CAYHQJ010000132.1:0-6517 GCA_964358595.1 uncultured Gemmatimonadales bacterium | reverse complement strand
CGGCGTCCACGCAGGCGCCGATGGTGGCGAGGGGGTTGTTGATCTCGTGCATGACGCCGGCGGCGAGCTGGCCGAGGGCGGCTAGCTTCTCCGACTGTGCGATCTGGCCCTGGACGTCCTTCCACTCGGTGATGTCTTCGCCGATCGTGATCAGGTGGGTGATCTCCTCGTCGCCGAGGCGCATCGGGATCTTGGTGATGCGGTAGTGGCGGCCGTCGTCGCCGGTGGACTCGTAGACCTGGATGCGCCCGGAAGCGAAGACCTCGTCGAACTCGCGGCGCAGCAGCTCGCGCGGCTGGCGGTGCAGGACCTCGAAGATCGGGCGGCCGAGGGCGTGGTCGCGTGGCACACCCTGGGTGCCGGTCTCGCGCTTGCGGTTCCACGCCTGAATGCGGTAATCGTGGTCGATGACGTAGAGGCCCACGGGGAGCGAGTCGATGACCTTGGCGGTGAAGCGGCGCTGCTCCTCGGTCTCGCGTGCGCGGCGCGCGACCTCGATGGTGAGGTCCTGGGACAGCTCCTTGGAGGCGAACAGCGGGGTGAGCACGTTGGCGACCACCGCGAGCACGCTGCGCGCCATCGCCTCGCGGCCGTCGCGGGGGACGCGCATCTCGATGAGGCCGAGCGGCTGGCCCTCGTGTACCAGCGGCACACGGAAGTCGATCTGGTCCCAGGAGTCGGTCGGAGCGGCGTCGCCGGCCAGGATGGCCGCGGCCATGCGCTCGGCCTCCTCGGGCGCCGGCTCGCTCCCGCCCGCGGCGATCGCGCGGTAGGAGCGGCCTTCCGCGTCGCGGACCCAGAGGCGGCACACCTTCGCCGCGAGCCCGTCGCGCAGGATGGTGACGACGGCATTCATCGCCGACTCGGTGAACACGCCCGGGGACAGCGCGGCGGTCACGTCGGCGATCAGCTGCAGTCCCGGGTGCACCGGGACGAAGAGGCGGGATGCGGCGCGCGGGCCGTCGTGTGGGGCCATAGGAGCGAAGGTACGGACGCACAATGCCGACTTCAAGCTTCCAGGTGCTGGGTGCGAGGTACCACGTGTCCGGGTTCAGGGGTCAGGGGGGTGCGTGCATAGGCGGGGATTCCTCACGCTGATCGGGGCTACGGGCGCGGTGCCGCTCGGCACGCGCCACGCCCGGCACCGGCGCCGGAGATCGACTGGGAAGTGGAGTTCTGAGACGCGGTTGGAGGTTGAAGGTCGAACGTTGAACGGGCGCAGACGCCCACTTTCGACCTTCGACTTCAACCTGCAACTCATTCCTGCGGCCGGCGGCGTCCGCTGAAGGTCGTCTGATAGCGCAACGAGACCTGCAGGTGCGCGCTGGCGGTCCTGCCCACGAAGCCCGCCGGCCCGACCAGTATCGCGAAGTTCTCGTCGATCCGCTGGTCGCTGCCGAACGATAGCCCGACGAGCAGTGCCCCGGTGCCCCAGTAACTGCCCTGGGGCAGCGGAGAATCGATGCCCGCCGAGACGCCGAGCTCCGGCGCGGCGACGAGCCGCACCCAGTTCGGGTCCCGGTCCGTGCCGACCATCGCGAGGTTCGCGATCGGCCGGCGGACGCCGAGCAGCGCGGTGACGAAGAACCCCTTCGACCCGCCGATCAACACCGCCTGGTCCTGCACGAAGCTGCCGAGCCGCGCGCCCAGGCTCACGACCCCGTGGCTCGCCGGCGCGCCGAACGGCCGCAGGACCGCGACGTCCACGCCCGAGGGCTGCCAGATGCCGCCCGTGAACCCCGTCACGCCGATCGAGAAGCCGCGGCGCGCGGGGGCGGCGTACGTGGGCAACTCCTGCGCGGCGACGATCGAGGGAAGCGCGAGGACGGCGAGCAGGATTCTGGTCACTTGAGCCCCGTGAGTTGGATGCCGCGCACGAAGTAGCGCTGCGCCACGAAGAAGACGACGAAGATCGGCACCAGCGCCGTGACCGCGGCGGCCATCTGGTACGGCCAGTTGCTGTAGTAGAACGAGTGGAACTGCGCCACGCCGACCTCGACCGTGCGCATCTCCATCGAGCGCGTGGCGATGAGCGGCCACTGGAAGTTCTTCCACGCGTCCACGAAGGCGAACAGCGCGAGCGTGGCGAGCGCGGGGCGCGACAGCGGCAGCACGATCCGGGTGAAGATGGTCCACTCCCCCGCCCCGTCGAGCCGCGCCGCGTCCTCCAGCTCGCGCGGGATCGACTGGAAGAACTGCCTCAGCAGGAATATCCCCCAGACGCTCACGAGTTCCGTCGAGATCAGTCCGGGGTACGTGTCCACCCACCCGAGCGCGGCGATGATCAGGAACCGCGGGATGAGCAGCACGATCGCCGGCACCATGATCACCGAGAGGATGAGCACGAACAGCCGGTCGCGGCCGGGGAAGTCGAGCCGCGCGAGCGCGTAGGCCGCCATCGCGCTGGTCGCCACCTGCCCGATCACGACGCACGCCGAGAAGATCACCGTGTTGAGGAAGAACCGCCCGAACGGCAGCGCGGTGAGCGCCTCGGGGTAGTTCTGCGGCCGCAACGGGTTGGGGATCACCGGCGGGGGGAACTTGAACACCGCCAGCTCGTCCATCAGGCTGGTGCCGAGCATCCACAGGAACGGCAGCAGCATGATGAAGGCGAGCACGCCGATGCCGGCGTAGTACACCGCCGACTGCCAACCACCCACCGACTGCGCGTCCGCGCGTCCGCGCGTCTGCCGACCGGGTTCAGACGTATTCCACCCGCTTCCCAAGCAGCCTGAACTGAACGACTGTGACAACCAGCAGAACGCCGAACAACACCACCGCCATCGCGCTGGCGTAGCCGAAACGCAGGAACTCCCACGCCGTCTGGTAGATGCGGTAGACGAGCACGTCGGTGCTGTGCAGCGGCCCGCCCTCGGTCATCAGGTAGACCAGCGTGAAGACCTGGAAGCCGGAGATGATCCCCGTGACGAGCACGAACAGGACCACCGGGCGCAGCAGCGGGAGCGTGACGTGCCGGAAGCGCTGCCACGGGCTCGCGCCGTCCACCAGCGCGGCGTCGTAGTAGCTCTGCGGAACGCCCTGGAGCCCGGCGAGGAACACCACCATCTGGTAGCCGACCTGCGTCCAGATCGTGACGACGACGATGGAGAGGAGCGCCGTGCGCGGGCTGCCGAGCCAGTCCAGCGGCGGCACCCCGAGGAAGCCCAGGGCGTAGTTCACGAGCCCGAAGTCCGCGTTGAACATCCATTGCCAGACGATGCCGATCGCGACCGTGGAGGTGACGAACGGGAGGAATACCACCGCCCGCAGCAGCCGCTCGCCGCCCTTGCGCCGGTTTAGCAGCACCGCGAGGCCGAGCGCGCCGGCCATCGTGACCGGCACGTAGAGCACGAAGAGCGCGGTGTTGCGCAGCGTCGTCCAGAACAGCCGGTCGCGCGCCAGCTCACGGAAGTTCGCGAGGCCGACGAACGGCTTCTCGGCCGCGACGAGGTCCCACTGGTGAAACGCGAGGTAGAGGGTGAACCACACCGGAACGAACGCGAAGACCACCAGGTGCAGGAACGGCAGACCGAGAAAGCTCCACGCCGTGAGCGTCTCGCGGCGGCGGCGCTGGGGGATGCGCGCGCCCCAGCGCAGCAGCCAGCCGGCGGCGAGCGCGAGCGCCGCGAGGGGGAGCACGACGGCGGAACGGACCATCGCGGGCCGGCCCGCGGCGCTCGTCGGCGTGATCCGCACCGCGCCGACCACGTCCCAGTCGTCGGCGTCCTTGAGCGGCGCGACGACGCCGCCCACGACGGGCCGGGGCGCCTCGTCGCGGCGCAGCGCGTCCAGCAGCGCCGCATCGAGCGGGGCGGCGCCCGCCGGGCAGCCGCCGGGCGCGGGCAGCGGGCACAGCACGCGCACCGCGAATCCACGCGCGTCGCCGACGCGGTGCGCCGCCGCCTCGACCGGCTCGCCGGCCGCCATGGCCTGCCGCACCGCCGTCGCCGCTGCGACCGCGACCGCCTCCCAGCGGCGCTCGAGCGCGCGGTCGTCCGCCACGGCGCGCCACCAGACGAAGAGGAAGGCGCTCGCCGCGAAGGCCGCGAGGACGCCGAGCCGGAAGCGCAGGAGGCTCACGGCTGCGCCAGCACCGCGTCCACCTGCCGCGCGACGTCGTGCAGCACCGCCGCGACGTCCTCGCCGCGCAGGATCACGCGGTCCATGATGTCGGGCAGGATCGCCTCGACCTCGCGCCACTTCGTGATGCGCGCGCCCCACGGCATGCGGCCGTACGGCACCGCCCGCTGGAAGGCCGCTTCCCACCCGGTCGTGTCGCGCTGGGCCACCTGTGCGGCGATGCGGGTGAGCGCCGGGATCTCGAGCCCGCCCGCCGCGCGCGTCACCTGCGCGAGCGAGTCCGTCATGAACGCCGCGAGCTGCACCGAGAGCCGCTTGTGGCGCGCGTTGCGCGGCACCGCGTAGCCCGACGCGTAGATCACGGTGGCTGGCGGCAGGCCCGCGCGGTGCGGGATCATCACGAACCCGAGGCGCAGGCGCCCGGCCTCGACGTGCGGGCGGAAGCTGGGCAGCCAGAAGTGGCCCGCCGGCACCATCGCGACGCGGCCCGAGTAGAAGTTGCGCAGCTGGTCGCCGAGCGAGCGGCGCAGGCCGAAAAAGCGCGGCGTCACGGAGTCGCGGGTCGCCAGGTCCGTCAACGCGCGGAACGCCCGCACGCTCGCCGCGCCGTCGAGGCACCCCGAGGCGCGCGTCCCGTCCTCGCAGAGCACGTCGCCGCCGAGGCCCCACAGCGAGGCGATCCACATGAAGGCGCGCCGGTCGAGCCAGAATCCCCACTGGTCCGTCCGGCCGTCGCCGTCGGTGTCACGGGTCAGGGCCTGCGCCGCCGCGCGGAACTCCTCGAAGGTCCAGTCGTCGCGCGGATACGGCACGTGCGCGCGGTCGAAGATGTCCTTGTTGTACGCGATCATCATGGGCGTGAAGCCCTTGGGGAGCGCGACCACCGCACGGCCCCGGCGGAAGATCGCGAGCACCCGCGGGTCGAACGCCGAAAGCGGGAGCCCGACGCGCGCCGCATACGGGCCGAGGTCGAGCAGCAGGCCGGACCGCGCGAAGGCCGGGACGTCGATGTTGTCGAGCAGGAAGACGTCCGGCGGCGCGCCCGCGGCGATCGACGTCAGGATCTGGTCGCGGTACTCGGCCTGGTTGCCGGCCGCCGCGAGGGAGACGCGCACGCCGGGGTGCGCCGCGCCGAACCGGTGGACGTAGGCGTCCTCGAGCTTCTGCTCGTTCCACGCCGCCCAGTTGAGCACGGTGAGCGTGGTGCGCGCGTCCGCGGCGGTGCAGGCGGCCAGGAGCAGGGGCGCCCACCAGCAGAGGGGACCGGGGGACCGGGGGACGGGGGGACGGAAGGGGCGCGGCTTCACGGCAGGCGCTCGCCGGAGGCGTCGAAGTGGTGGAGGCGCTCGGGCGGAGCCTGCACGCCCACCCGCCGCCCCAGCTCCGGCGGCTCGCCCTCGCGAAGCCGGCACACGACGGACTCCCCGCCATCGAGGGTCAGGTGTACGAGCGTGTCAGCGCCGAGCGGCTCGACCAGCACCACCGCGCCCGTCCACCGGCCGTCGCCCTCCCGGGCGAGGCGCGTGTCCTCGGGCCGAAACCCCACCGACCGTCCCGCCCCCCCGGTCCCCCCGTCCCCCGGTCCCGCCAGCACGTTCATCCCCGGCGCCCCGATGAACGTCGCGACAAACCTGTTGGCCGGCCGCGCGTAGATCTCCCGCGGCGTGCCGACCTGCTGGAGCACGCCGGCGCGCAGGACGGCGATGCGCTGGCCCATCGTCATCGCCTCGGTTTGGTCGTGCGTCACGTAGAGCATCGCCCTCCCGAGGCGGCGGTGGAGCGCGACCAGCTCGGCGCGCATTTCCGAGCGCAGCTTGGCGTCGAGGTTCGAGAGCGGCTCGTCGAACAGGAACACCTTGGGCTGGCGCACGATCGCGCGGCCGAGCGCGGTGCGCTGGCGCTCGCCGCCCGAGAGCTGCGCCGGCTTGCGGCCGAGCAGCGCGGCGAGGCCGAGGACGGACGCGGCCACCTCCACGCGCCGCGCGATCTCGTCCTTCGGCGCACCGCGCATCCGGAGGGGGAACGCGATGTTCTCGCGCACCGTGAGGTGCGGGTAAAGGGCATAGTTCTGGAAGACCATGGCGACGTCGCGATCCTTGGGCGCGAGGTCGTTGACGCGCACGTCACCGATCAGGATGTCGCCCGCGGTCGGCTGCTCCAGGCCGGCAATGCAGCGCAGAACGGTCGTCTTGCCGCACCCCGAGGGCCCGAGGAGCACCAGGAACTCCCCCTCGGCGACCTCGAGAGTGACGCGATCGAGAGCGGGGGTCTGAGCGTCGAAGGACTTCGTGAGGTCGCGGATGGCCACGGCGGGCATGGCGCGAAGATAGCCCGCGGCCCGCCGGCCGGGAACCTCGGGCGGCCGGCGTGTCAGGCGAGGTTCTTCACGCAAAGAAGCTGGAAGGCGTGGCGCGGGAACCGGGCGGTGAGCGGGCGC
>CAYHQJ010000131.1:0-6599 GCA_964358595.1 uncultured Gemmatimonadales bacterium | reverse complement strand
TGTACGAGGCGGAGGAGTCCATCAAGATCCTGTCCCAGATGCTCTCGAGTCGGCTGGTGCTGAGCCTGATCGTGCTCCAGGTGCTGGTCGGCACGGTGATCCCGCTGACTTCGCTCGCGCTGGTCGCGCCGACGGTGCGCAAGCAGGGCCTGGTGCGGGTGCCGGACGAGTTGCGCCGGCTGATCTACTTCGTCGTTGCGATCCTCATCCAGATCGGCATCTTCAGCACGCGCTGGAACGTGGTGATCGGCGGCCAGCTGTTCTCGAAGAGCCTGCGCGGTCTCACGGTGTACAAGGTCGAGCTGCTCGGTCTCGAGGGCATCCTGACGGCGGGGGCGATCCTGCTGCTGCCGCTCGTCATCCTGTACGTGTTGGTCAAGCTGCTTCCGCCGTGGCCGGACGCGGAGGCCATGCCGGAGGCCGCCTCCGAGGGCGGCGGCGCTCCGCTGGTTCAGACGGCCTAGCGCTCGCCGGTTCACTCAGGGAGGCAACCGTGAAGCTCATGCGAACCGCACTCGCTCTCGCCGCTCTCGCCCTCGCCTTCGGCGCCCGCGCTGCGACGGCCCAGCAGGCCGGCCAGGCCCGGACGCCGCCGCGGATGCTGCACCCGCCCGCCGGGAAGGAACAGTGCCTCACCTGTCACGGGCCGGGCGCGAACGAGCACATCAAGAGCACGCCGGCGGGCCATCAGTTCGGCAACGAAGCGTGCGCCATGTGCCACCGCCCGGCTGAGACGTCTCCCCCCAACGCAGTGCACGCGTTCGGCGACGCGTTCGCGGATTGCCGGATGTGCCACGTGGCTAACTCACCGGCAGGGGCGAAGGCACTCCCGGCATCGCACGAGAGCTTCCACGTATCGATCTGCCCGATCTGCCATCAGCCGGCCCAGGGTAGCTAGGGACGCCGGCCGCGGGTAGACGGCCCGTTTGTCCGAAAACCGGTGGCGTGCTACACTCTCCGTGCAGCACGCCTCCGAGGGAGTGGGACGAGCCATGCGAGGGATTCCAGGGCCGGGTTTGTGCGCGGTGTGGCTGGCGCTCGCCGCAGTGCTGGGCGCGCCGACCGTCGGTCGGACGCAGCAGGCGGGCGAGTGTGTCGCCTGCCACAGCCGGTTGACCGAAGCCTCGGGCGCGGGTCACGGGTTCTCCGCGTGGCGTGGATCGCGGCACGGGACTGTCGGCGTCGGCTGCGAGGCCTGTCACGGCGGTGATCCAGCGGCGACCGACCGCACCGCCGCTCATCGTGGCGTGCTCCGCTCGAGCGAGCAGGCGAGCCCGGTGTACTTCACGCGGATTCCCGAAACGTGCGGGCGGTGCCATGCGGCGGAGCTGGGCTATTTCCGCTCGAGCATTCACTTCGCGCGGCTCCAGAGCGACGGTCGGGGGCCCAACTGCGTGACGTGTCACGGCTCCATGGCGACCTCGGTGCTCACTCCTGAGCGGGCGCTGCGCACCTGCTCGGCGTGCCACACCGAGGGCGGCGCCGCGCCGGTCGAGAAGGCGCGGGAAAGCGCGCAAGTCCTCGCGCTCGTGCGGGCCGAGAACGTGCTGTACGACGTGGTGGCGACGTCTTCCGCCGCGAGCGGCGCTTCCCGTGCCGCGCGCGCCCGCCTGCTCCTGGGGCGCGCGCAGCGCAACCTGGACGCGGCCGCCGAGGTCTGGCACGGGTTCCGCCTCGACTCGGCGGTGCAGCGCCTCGGCGCGGCGCGCGGGGACATCGTGGCGGCCTGGATGGCGCTGGGTCATCCGGCGCCGCGTGAGGGGCGGCCGGGGCGCGCGGCCCCCGGCAGGCGCCCGTGAAACGCGAATCGCTCGCGATCCCGCTCGCGGCCCTCGCCGCCGGACTGGCGCTGGGCCTCGTGCTGGCGTTCAGCCTGCACGCGCCGCAGCGCCTCGCCGCCCTGATCGTGCCGAGCCGCTCGGATCACCGACTCGACGGGCGGGCGCAGGTGGGCGAGTACCAGTACCGCTGGGTCGACCCGGCCAGCAAGCTCAGCTTCGCGTGGAGCATTGAGGGCGACCGGCTGATCGGCGCGGTGTCCACGCCCGACACGGGGTGGGTGGCGGCCGGGTTCGGTGGCTATGGGCCGCTGATGTACGGTGCCGACATCGTCATCGGCCTGGTGGATGCCCGCGGGGCTCACCTGCGAGACCATTACGGGAACTCGCCGACGAGCCACGAGCCCGACACGGCGCTGGGCGGGCGGAACGACATCCTGGCGGGCGCCGGACTGCAGACCGCCGAGGGGACGACGATCGAGTTCGAGAGGCCGCTCGCGGCGCACGACTCGACCGACCAGGCGATCGAGTCGGGTCAGACGCATGTCATCCTCGCGTCCGCGGAATCGGACGACTTCACCGCCTACCACTTTGGCGGACGCAAGGCCGTGACGCTTCTGGACCTCTTCGCGGGACCGTCAGCCGCCGAGCTGCACGAGGCCATTCTGCCCGACCACATCACCGACGTCCAGATCATGCTGGCCGCGTGGATGACGATCATGCTGATCGTGGCGGTCCAGGGTCTGGCGACGCACTGGGCCGTGGGCACCGCCGATGGCGACGCGCCCGCGGCGGCTGCGGTAGCCCTCATCGCGGTGGCAGTGGTGGTCGAGCTGGCCAGCCTGGCCGTCTTCGCCGCGGGCGTGGTGCTCGCGGGCCCGCCGTGGCTGCTTGGCTCGTCGCTGGCGCTCGGTCTGCTCGCGCTTGGCGCCATCATCGTCCTGTACAGTCGAGCGTTCGTGCGCTGGGAGGTGATACGCGCCGAGCGCGACGATGGCATCCCCTGGTAGCCGGAGGACCGACCGTGAACCGCCGACGTTTCGCTGATCTCTCGCTCAAGACCGGCATCGCCGCGGCCGTCGCCTCGGTCATCCCGGGCATCGCCACGCTGCGCGGGCGCGCCAGGACGGTCGCCTCGCAGGAGATCGCGGGGGGAGACCGGCTCGTTTTCGCGCTCGGACAGAACGCGGGGCAGCCCGTGACCGAGGGCGGCTTCACGCAGAACGAGGCGGTGCTCGCTTTTCCCGAGGGCAAGGGGGAGAACCACGACAATCTCGTGGTCATCTGCAAGCTGAACCCTGCGATGCTTCAAACGCCCACCAACTTGGAGGGTACGGAGCACGGCATCGTGGCCTACAGCGCGATCTGCACCCACCTCGGCTGCACCGTGCGTTTCTCCGAGGAGCCCATGGACATGGCGCCGTTCCCGCACATTCACTGCCCGTGTCACGCCGCCCTGTTCGATCCGCACCGGGGGGCCTCCGTCCTGGGTGGGCCGGCCCCGCGTCCCCTGCCGCAGCTGCCGGTGCGGCTGAACGAGCGGGGCGAGGTGGTGGTGGCCGGGACCTTCGGCGCGCCGGTCGGCGTCGTCTCGTAGGAGACCTGATGAGCATCTCCGGCTGGTTCACCGAGCGACTCTCGCTCGACCGGTTCAAGACCAAGTACCTCGGCAAGCCGTTCCCGGTGCACATCACGTTCTTCCTCGGCGAGATCGCCCTGTTCTGCTTCCTCGTGCTGGTGGTGACCGGGCTCTACCTCGCCCTGTTCTATGAGCCCTCCACCGAGAGCGTTAACGGCGCGGGGGGCAGCGCCCTGCCCGCGGCTTACGTGAGCGTCGCGTTCATCGACAGCAATCCGCTGGGCGCCCTGGTGCGCCGGATGCATCACTGGGCGGCGCACTTGATGATCGCCGCGATCGTGCTCCACCTGCTGCGCGTGTTCTTCACGGCGTCGTACCGCAAGCCGCGCGAGCTGAACTGGGTGCTGGGGCTGGTGCTGCTCGGCGGGACGATCGGGGCGTCGTTCGCGGGCTACCTGCTGCCGTACGACCAGTTCTCCGTGACCGCCACGGCCATCGGCTACGGGATCGCGCGCTCGATGCCGTGGATCGGGGGGACCGCCGCCGACTTTCTGTTCGCCGGGCGCTTCCCCTCGCCGAGCACGGTGCCGCGGTTCTTCGCCTACCACGTGGTCTACGCCCCGATCATCATGAGCGCACTGATCGCGCTGCACCTGCTGATCCTGCTCAAGCAGAAGCACACCGAGCCGGCGCTCCGGCGCGGCGTGTCAGCGGCGGGCCCGGAGGGGTCCGGGGACGGCGATGGGCGCTGGATCCGTGGCATTCCGGCGTGGCCCCAACAGTTGGTGTTGATGAGCGTGCTGTTCCTGCTGGTCCTTGCCGCCGCCGCGACACTCTCGGCCTTCCTGCCGGTGCACCCCACGGAGTATTACGGGCCGCCGGGCCCGGCGACGCCCGAGGTCAAGCCGGACTGGTACCTGCTCTGGGTGTACGGGGCGCTCAAGCTGATTCCCGGCGACCTCAGCTTCCACGTACTCGGCGCCACCATCGGGTCCGAAGCGATCGGCGCGATGCTCGTGCCGGGCGTGATCTCGCTCGCCATCGTGCTGGTGCCGTGGCTTGACCGGGTGCCGTCCTCCTTGTACTACGCGGAGGACCCGCGGGGCAGCCCGGGCCGGCTCGCGGCGGGGCTGGCGGTCCTGACGCTGTTCGCGGCGCTGTCGCTGGCGGGGTTCAGCGCCGAACTGCGGCTGAGCGTGCCCACGCTCTGGGTGATCATACTGGTGGCACCACTCGGGGTCGGGTGGGGTACTTACGCCTTGGCGGCGCGACGTCGCCGGGCTTCCAACTCTCTTTCAGCGGGGGGAACCGGATGAAGGCCAAACGCGTGGTGATGTGCGGGCTGGTGGCGATGGCGGCGGGGACTGCCAGCGTGGCGGCGCAGCAGCCGGCGGATGCGGCGGCGCTGTACGCGCGGCAGTGTGCGGCGTGCCACGGCGCGACGGGGGCGCCGAACCCGGCGATGGTGCGCTCGCTGGGCACGATCCCCGACTTCACCGACGCGCGCCTGATGGCCGCCCAGCCGGACAGCGTCCTGGAGGCGGCGATCGCGGGCGGCAAGGGGCGCAACATGCCGGCCTACCGGAGCCGGCTGAGCGCCGCGCAGATCCGGGCGCTCGTGACCTACGTCAAGGCCCTCAGCCGGCGGCCGGTGCGCTAGCGCTAGCCACAGGCGGCAGGCGGATCGGACTCACCATCCCTGACCGGCGGCCCTCGTGCCGCCGGTCAGCGGTTTGGGGGCCCGTTGAGGTGACACGTCCGGCACATGGCGGGGTTCCGGTCGCCGATGGCCGGGTCGAATCCCCGTCCGTGCGGGTTCACCTTCCAGCCCAGCGACGCCGAGTGGCACCGCAGGCAGTCCCTCTGCTCGTGGCAGCTGGCGCAGTTCTCGATGGCCCGCCGCGCCACGCCGCCGTGACCGAAGACCCACAGCGGCTGGTTGTCGTGGAAGCGCCCGATCGGCGCGCGCGTACGCGACTGACCGGTCAGGCGGTGGCAGTTCCGGCAGAACGCCTCGGTCTGGTGGCACGCGGCGCAGTCGTTCTCCCGGGTGTAGGCGTCCTGTGAATGCCGCTCAACGAAGTCGGCGCTGTGGAAGCGCAGCGCCACGCTCGCGTCGTGGCAGGACGCGCAGAACGTGGGCGCGTGGCAGCGGCTGCAGGTCGCGTCGCCGCCGGCGGCCGGTACGCGGTGCCGGGTCAGATGATTCGGGCCGTGATCGGGAGGCCGCGCGCCGGAGAGATCGACCCCGAAGGCGCCGCCGCGCATCCGGCGCGGTAGCGCAGCGATGGGCGACACGCGCTCCTCGGCGCGGTGGCAGCCGAGGCACGACTCGCGCGCGTGGCAGTTGCCGCAGCTGCGCACGTCGGCTTCGGCCATGAACCCGTGCGCGCGGAAGAAGCCGTCCGCGCGATGGAACTCCGGCGTGGGGTAGGTCACGCGCCGGTTGCGCACCAGCGCGGCCACCCGAGCGTCGCCGGGGAGGTTCTTGATCTCGTCCACGGTCGCGGCGTTGACGTGACACGAGGCGCAGAGGTCCCGCGTGTGGCACGTCGCGCATACGGCGCTCGACGCCTGGGAGGGATGCCCGAGCACCCACGTGGAATCGTGCGACGGGGGCTTCGGCAGCCGCGCGACGGCGCTGGCCGCCAGCCGGGCGGCTTGGGCCAGCGGCACGTGACAGCGGTCGCAGGAGGCCTGGTCGAGATGGCCCGCCTCTCCCTGCCGGTGGCACATGAGGCAGCGGTCGGGACGCGCGGCGCCGACGTCCATGAGCGGCGCATCCAGCGCGGAGGCGTGGCACGTCGCGCAGGGCAGCGGGACGCGCCCGGCGTGACGCCGGTGGTCGAAGCGCAGGTTCGTGGGCCGGGGCGGGCCGGGTCCCCACGTCACCAGACGTACGAGCGAGCCGTCGTGGCAGCCGGCGCACAGCTCCGGGGACGGCCGTGCCGCCGCGGTGTCGCCGGCCGGGATCCCGGCATGGCACGCGGTGCACGAGGTGAACAGCCGGGCATGGCGGACGTGCGGGAAAGAATCCGCGGCGGCGGCGTCGCCGCGCGGCGGCGTCGCGCGGGGCGGGTTCGCGGAAACCGATGCCGCCGTGGCAGCGAACGCCACGACGATCAGGCCGCCAAGGCCGCGGGCGATCATCGAAGCGCTCCGCTGCGATCGGGGTTGGCCCCGAAGGTCCACTCGAGGGAGAGCAACGCGCGCGTCTGGTTCCAGTCGAGGGCCGCCTGTCC
>CAYHQJ010000130.1:0-6685 GCA_964358595.1 uncultured Gemmatimonadales bacterium | reverse complement strand
GGGGGGGGGGTGGGGGGGGGCCCAGGCCTTGGGTTTCACGGTGGGGGGGGGGGGGCTGGGCGCCCTCGGGGCGCTGCGGGATGCGCGCCTCGAGGTGGTTGCCGGTGAAGGGAGCCTCGGCCACTGCGTGGGCCGCAGCGCGAACGCCGACGCCGAGGGGATCGTGATGGCCGCGGTCGGTCACGAGCGGCTCGAGCGCGGCCACACAGAGACCCCGGACGGCATCACGCTGTGCGGCGACGTGCGCGTCGCCTCGGCCATCGCGGCGCCGCTGCGCGCGCACGGCGTGACGACCGGCGCGGTGGTCGTGGCGGACAAGGCGGGGGGCGGCCCCTTCTCCGACCAGGACGCCCGGCTGCTCGCGACGGTGGCGACGCACGCCGCGGTCGGGCTCGCCAACGCGCGGTTCTTTGAGCTGGTGCGGCGCGGCAAGGAGCAGTGGGAGACCACCTTCGACGCCCTCGACGAGGGGATCGCGCTGGTGGACGGCGAGGCGCGGGTCCAGCGGGCCAACGCGGCCTTCGCGCGCATCACGGGTCGGCCGATCCCGGGCGTGATCGGCGGCCACCTGTGCCGGCTCCTGTTCGGCGACCACCACGTGCTCGCCGAGTTGCTGCACCAAACCGCGGCTGGCGTGCATCCGCCCCCGCTGGTCCGGCGCTCGGAGACGCTGGGCCGGATGCTCCGGATCGCGGCGTCACCCGTCAGCGAGCCCGGGGCGGACGAGGCCGCCGTAATCGTGGTCGAGGACATCACCGAGCAGAAGGCGCTCGAGGCGCAGCTGATCCAGAGCGAGAAGGTGGCGGCGCTCGGCACGCTGGTTTCGGGCGTCGCCCACGAGCTCAACAACCCGCTCACGTCGATCGCCGGGCTCTCGGAGTTCCTGCTCGAGCAGGGCTTCGGGAGCGGGCCCGAGCGCGAGCACCTGCGGGTGATCAACGACCAGGCCGAGCGCGCGAGCCGCATCGTGCGCAACCTGCTGTCGTTCGCGCGGAAGGCGCCGGCCGAACGCGCCCCCGTCGATCTCGCCGACGTCGTGCACCGCACCGTGCTGCTGATGGGCTACGAGATGCGGCAGGCGGGGGTGACGGTGGAGACGGCGGTCCCGGCGAAGCTGCCGCCCGTGCTCGGCAACCGCGACCAGATCCAGCAGGTCGTGCTGAACCTGCTGACCAACGCCAACCACGCGCTGCGGAGCCTGCCCGAGGGTCGCGAGCGGCGCGTCGCGATCGAGGTCGCGGCCGATGAGGAGCGCGTGCTCCTGCGCGTGCGCGACACGGGGCCCGGCATCGCGGCCGACGCGGCGGCGCAGCTCTTCAACCCCTTCTACACGACCAAGCCGCCCGGCGAGGGGACCGGCCTCGGGCTGTTTCTCTCCTACGGGATCGCGGAGTCGCACGGCGGGACGCTGGCGGTCGATTCGGCGCCCGGGCAGGGCGCGACGTTCACGTTCGCGCTCCCGCGCGCCACTCCGGAGGCTCTGCGGCAGGACGTGGCGCCGCGCGCCGAGCCCGCCGTGCCCTCGGCCGCGGCGTCAGCCGTGCGGGCCGCCGCGGGGCGGCGCATCCTGGTGGTGGACGACGACCCCGCCGTGCGCCGGCTGGTGGCGGTGCTGTTGGCACACGAAGGGCACACGGTGGACGAAGCGGCGGAGGGCACCGACGCGCTGCGGCTCGCCGCGACGCACGACTACGACCTCGTGATCGCCGACCGGCGCGCCGCCGCGGGCCGGGAGCCCTTCACCCAGGCGCTCCTGCGGGAACGCCCCGCGTGGGCCGGCCGCGTCATCGTCTCGACGTCGGCCGCGCGCGCCGCCGCGGAGGGCGAGCCGGCCCGGGTGCTCAGCAAGCCGTTCAACCTCCGCGACCTGCGCGACGCGGTCGCGGCGGCTTGGCAGGCGCCGGCCTAGCGCACGCGCAACACGTCGTCGAGGAGGCCGGCGGCGCCGGCGGCGAGCAGGGCGAGCGCGTCGGCGAGCGCGCGGCGCTCGCGCGGCCAGGCGAACCGCCGCGCCGCCTCCTCGGGCGGGAGCCATTCCGCGCGGTCGTGCTCCACCGATACCACCGCCGCCGCGCCAGGCGGCACCACCGCGCAGAACGCCGGGATGAGGGCGACCACGTCGCGCCGGTGCGGGTAGAAGCTCTCGACGCGGCTCACGTTGTAGAGCCGCACGGCCGTGAATCCGGTCTCCTCGCGCAGCTCCCGCACCGCCGCGTCCACCGGGTGCTCGCCGTCCTGGACGTGGCCGTGCACCGTTTCCCACGAGCCCCCGCTCCGCTGGCCCGGCGCGCGCCGCAGGCAGAGGACCTCGACGCCGCCGCCCGCCGGGCGCAGCACGTACACGTCCACGATCAGGACGCGGCTCTCGGTCATGGGGACGAGCGGGAGCGGCGGATCAGACCGGGTGGCGGCGCCGGTTCAGCAGGACGTCGAGGCGGGCCGAGAGCGCGCGGGCGCGGAACGGCTTGGTGAGGAAGTCGTCGGCGCCAAGCTCGAAGACGCGGACCTCGTTGTCCTCGTCGCCCTTCGCCGTGAGCACGATCACCGGGATGTTGGCGGTCGCCTGCCGCGAGCGCAGGTGCGACAGCACGCCATAGCCGTCGAGCCCCGGCAGGTTGAGGTCCAGCACCACCACGTCGGGCCCGAACTTGTCCACCTGGTCGAGCGCCTGCACCCCATCGCGCGCTTCGGCGACGGTGTAGCCCTCACGCTCGAGCAGGTCCCTCATCACGCGACGCAGCTGGTCCTCGTCGTCCACCAGCAGCACCTTCCGCGACAGGTGCTGAACCCGCGGAGCCTTGCCGAGGCTGTCGAGCAGCTGGAACGCCTCCGACGTGATGTCGAGGTTGGCGTCGAGCACCCCGGAGATCTCGGCGTTGGACGGGCCCGACACGCGCGAGCGGCCGCGGCTCGTGCCGGCCGGCGTCCGCCGCATCCCGCGCTCCGGCACGGGCTCGGCCGGCGGCTTGGGCGCCTCCGCAGGGGCGGCCCCCTCGAACGGCACGTCCACCACGCGCATCAGCTCGTCGATGCCCGACTCGCCCCGCAGCACGTGCGCGACGCCGCTCTCCCACAGACTGCCCATGCCGAACGACCGGGCCGCCTCGGCGATCTTGTCGGCCGTGGCGCCCGAGCCGATGATGCGCTCGACGTCGGGCGTTACCGTCAGCACCTCGACGATCGAGAAGCGCCCGCGGTAGCCCGTCATCGCGCACTCCGGGCAGCCCGCCGCGCGGTAGAGCGGCGTGCCCGACGGCACCCACCGCTGGAGCTTGGCCGGGATCGCCTCGACCGCCACCTCCTTGCACGACGCGCACAACTTCCGCATCAGCCGCTGCGCGATCACGCCGCGCAGCGAGGCGGCGATCTTGTACGCCTCGAGGCCGATGTCCACCAGGCGCGTCACCGCGTTCGCCGCGTCGTTGGTGTGCAGCGTCGAGAGCACGAGGTGGCCGGTAAGGGAGGCCTGCATCGCGATCTGCGCCGTGTCGCGGTCGCGGATCTCACCGACGAGCACGACGTCGGGGTCCTGCCGGAGGATCGAGCGCAGCGCGCTGGCGAAGGTAAGCCCCGCCTTCTCGTGCACCTGGACCTGGACGATGCCCTGGATGCGGTACTCGACCGGGTCCTCGACGGTCACGATGTTGGTCTTGCCCGTCATGATGTGCCGGATGGCCGAGTAGAGGGTCGTCGTCTTGCCCGATCCGGTCGGGCCGGTGACGAGCACGATCCCCTCGTGGTGCGTGAGCAGCTCCTTCAGCGCGGTCAGCTCGTTGGTGTTGAGCCCCAGCGACTCGAGCGACAGCACGGTCGCGCGCGAGTCGAGGACGCGGATCACCACCTTCTCGCCGAACGAGGCGGGCAGGGTCGAGACGCGCAGGTCCACCGGCACGCCGTTGACCGCCACACGGGCGCGCCCGTCCTGTGGTCGCAGCCGGTCGGCGATGTCGAGGTTCGAGATGATCTTGATCCGCGAGACAAGCGGGAAGCCCGCCGCGCGCGGGATCTTCATCACCTGGCGCAGCACGCCGTCGATGCGGTAGCGGACGGCGAAGCCGCCCTCTTGGGGCTCGATGTGGATGTCGCTCGCCCGCGAGAGGATGCCCTCGGAGAGGATGAGGTCCACCAGCCGCACGACGGGGCGCTGCGAGGCCTCCTCGGCGCTGATCTGGATCTCGTCGGCAGGGACTTCGTCCTCGAGCTGTGTGACCTCCGTCTGGTCGCTCATGCCCTCGAGCAGCTTCTCGACCACGTTCTCAGGGCGGTACAGGTCGTCGCATGCCGCGGCGATCTTCGCCGGGGTCGCCAGGAGCATGCGCACTTCGCGACCGGTCGCGAACGAGAGCGCTTTCTCGGCGTCGAGGTCGAACGGGTTGGCCGTGGCGATTTCGAGGAACGAGTCGGTGGCACGCAGCGGAAGGATGCGGTAACGCCGGGCGACCACTTCCGGGATGACTTCCTTGACCCGGGACTCCGGCTTGAGGTCGGCGATCTTCAGCTTGCAGCGCGCGGCGAGGGCCTCCACGATCTGGTCGTCCGTCGCCTTGCCTTTGTTGACCGCGAGCTCCCACAGGCTCGCGGACGGCCCGGCGAGCGCCCGCAGCTCAGCCACCACCTCAGGCGAAAGCGCCGTCGTCAGCGTCGGAACCAGCCACTCGTCCGGAAAGTACCGTTCCGCCATACGCTCAAGATACGGCCGCATGGCATCGGGCGTAAAGCGTTGGCCGCCGCAGGGCTAGAGGATGTCCCAGAAGTCCCGGCTGACGTCGAGCGCGCCGGCCACGCGCCCGCCGCGCAGCCCCACCCCGACGTCGAGCCTGAGCAGGTCGTGGAACCACCCGAATCCGACCCCCACGGCGGGATCCACGCCCCGGGACGGCCCGGCCGGGAACCCCGCCAGGCGACCGCCCGTCCATCCGAGGGCGGCGTACGGCGCCACCGTCAGCTTCCGGCCCGTTCCCGCAAAGGAGCCGAGCCGGATTTCGGGTACGCCGACGCTCACGCGCCACTCGAGCGACCCCCACGCCGCGGTGCGCCCGGCCAGACTTCGGAACGGCTCGCCAAGCAGCGTGCCGCGGCCGCCGAGCACGAAGCTGCGGTGGCGCGGCAGCTCCGCGCTCGCGGCCCCGGCCAGGCCGCGCAGCACGAGCGCCGTGCGCCCCGCAGGCACCTGCCAGCGTACGTCCGCCACGCCGCGCACGTAGTTCTGCTCGCCGGCGCCGACCTCGACCGCGACGCGGCCCGACAGGTCCCGCGCCGTCGCGAACGAGCGCGACTGCCGCTGCAGGCCCACGCGCACCAGCGTCCAGGTCCCCCGGCCGACCCCAGGATTGGCTCGCCGGTACGGGCCGCGCGCCCAGGTGGCGCGCGTGAGGAGCGAATCGACGCGCTCCACAGCGCCCGCCAGCCGCAGCGTCGTGCGTCCGCCGACCGCGCGCGCCAGTCCGACCTCGGCGCCGGTCGCGAGGTAGTAATCGCCGTAGTCGGCGCCGGCTTCCTGCGCGGAGAGCGAGTTCATGGCGCGGGAGATCACGGGCACGTCGCCGATGTCCCGCACCTCGCGCGCCCCGGCGAGGCGCCAGGTCACCGGGCCGCGGCGCCAGGTGAACGCCGCGCCGCCGGTCACGAGCGCCGTCGCCGTCGCCGCGCCCCCCTTGAGCCGCAGCTCGCGCGCCTCGTCCGCGTTGCGCAGCGTGGCGCCCAGGGCGATGGCCAGCCCCTCGACCCGGTTGACGTGCGCGAAGTCGGAGATCGTGGCGCCGGCGACCTGGGTGCGCTGCAGCCCGGTCAGGACGTGCCCCATCGCCACCGCCGTCGCCTGCGCGCGGATCGCGTCGAAGTCCTGGAGCCGCGCGGGCCGCGCCACCTCACGGATCTCGGCGCCCAGCGAGTCCCGCCACGGGAACGAGTCGCGCACCGCGGGCGGGGCAGTCACGATCTCGCTTCCGCCGCGGAACAGCGCCGGGTCGAGCCCCTGGTTGAACCGGTAGGTGTCGATCTCCCACCGGCCGCGGATGATGCCGCGCGCCGGGAAATCGAGCCACGTGGCGCGGCGCCGGATCTCGATCTCCTGCCGCAGCGGGAGCCAGTACCGACCCGCCCAGAGGCTGTTCTCCACGGCGATCGCGATGTCCTCGAGCTGCCGGTCGAGGTACGCGGCGCGCGTGAAGTTGAACGTCATCCGCACGAGGTCGCCCAGCGCGACGTCCACAAACAGCGACCCGACGATGCGCGGCGCGCGGAAGTCGCGCGGCCGCACCCGCAGCTCGTAGACCGCGATCTCGCGGTCCGGGAGCCGGATCGCCAGCGAGTCCACCAGCGCGAATTCGTAGAGCTCCGCGCCGTTCGGCGCGAGCGGGTGCGGAACGTCGCGTACCTCGTCGCCTTCGCCGAGCCGGATCCGGTCGGCGAAGTTGTTCATGACGATCCCGAGGTGGTCGCGGTGGTAGCTGATGTCGGTCGGCAGGTCCTGGCGGTCGCGCCAGCCGATGATGCGCTGCTTGCTCCGGTCGGGCGCGCGCCAGTACACTTCCAGCTCGAGCTGGTCGGCCTTGATGAGACGCGGCGGTTCCGCCAGGCCCTCCCCGATCTGACCGAGGAAGAAGACGAACCCGTGCGCGCGGGCGCTGAAGTCCGCCAGAGTGCTGTCGGCGAACGCGGCGCTCCGCCGCGCGATCGCGCGCGC
>CAYHQJ010000129.1:0-6700 GCA_964358595.1 uncultured Gemmatimonadales bacterium | reverse complement strand
TCCACCACACCGAGGCCGACACGGTGGACAAGCTCGACCCACGCGATATGGCGCTGTGCGTCGCGGCGATGGCGGTGATGGCGTACGTCGTCGCGGATCTGCCCGAGCGGCTGCCCCGCGTGCCCGCTCCGGCGGGGCGGTAGGGCGGAATGGCGGTAGGGCGGCAGGCGGGCCCGCCGCTCGATCTCCACGAGCTGGGGTGGACCGACGCGCTCGAGCGCCACTTCGAGCTGTACGCGCGCGAGGGCCTGATTCCGGCGCGGGTCGCCGTCGAGCACCGCACCAAGTACGGGCTGTACACCGGGCACGCCGAGGTCGACGCCGCGCTCGCCGGCAAGCTGCGACACGACGCGGTGGCGCGGCGCGACCTCCCCGCCGTCGGCGACTGGGTGGCGCTCGTTCCGCCGCCGGTCGGCGGCGTCGGCGTCATCCACGCCGTGCTGCCGCGCGCGTCGGTGGTCACGCGCAAGATGGCGGGGCGCGAGCACGACGAGCAGATCGTCGCGGCGAACATCGACGTCGTCTTCCTCGTGACCTCGCTCAACGCGGAGCTCAGCCCGCGCCGCCTCGAGCGCTACCTCACCCTCGCCTGGGAAAGCGGCGCGCGGCCGGTCGTCGTCCTCTCCAAGGCCGACTGCTGCGACGACCCGGCGCCACTGGTTCGGGAGGCCGAGACCGTCGCGCTCGGCGTGCCGGTCCTCCTCACCAGCGCCAAGACGGGCCTCGGCATCGAAGGTCTGCGCGAGCGGCTTGGGGGGCACAAGACGGGCGCCTTGCTCGGCTCGTCGGGCGTCGGGAAGTCCACGCTGATCAACGCCCTCATCGGCTGGGAGCGGCAGGACACGGGCGAGATCCGCGAGGCCGACGACCGGGGCCGCCACACCACGACACGCCGCGAGCTGGTCACGCTGCCTGGCGGCGGTCTGCTCATCGATACGCCGGGGATGCGCGAGCTGCAGCTGAGTGAGGCGGGGCATGGGCTGCTCTCCGCCTTCGACGACATCGAGGCGCTCGCCGGGGCGTGCGGCTTCAGCGACTGCCGCCACGGGGCGGAGCCGGGCTGCGCGGTGCAGGCGGCCCTCGCCGAGGGCCGGCTCGCCGCCGAGCGGCTCGCGAGTTATCACAAGCTGGTGCGCGAGCTCGCGGTCCGGACGTCGTGGCAGCACAAGCAGGCGGGACGACTGAGAGGCAGGGGACGGAGGACGGAGGACTGAGGACATGGGCGGCACGATGCCGGGCATGCTGAAGCGGGCGCTGGCGGCCGTGGGGATGCTGCTGGCCACGTGCGCCGCGGCGGCGCCGGCGCAGCAGCCGGCGGATGCGGGGCTGTTCCGGATGTACCAGGCGGGGCGCGAAATCGGGCGGGAGACGTTCCGGTTCTCCGACCGCGCGTTCGAGTCCACGATCACCATCCCGCTGATCAACCTGAAGCTGCACACGAGCGCGACCGTCTCCGCGGCCGAGCGGGTCGAGCGGGCCGACCTGGAGGCATTCAGCCTGACGGCGGACACGCTGCTGCGGCGCTACAGCGCGGTGGCGGACGGCGACTCGCTGCGGCTGACGCAGACGGCGGCGTCGGGCGAGCCGCGGCGCTGGAGCAAGGCGGCGGCGCCGGAGGCGGTCGTGCCGGCGCAGTCGGTGGCCGCGTTCATCGCGCTGGTCGAGCGCGCCGGGCGGCAGGACCGGACGTACCGCGCGTGGTTTCCAGAGTCGGACACGACGCTTGCCGTGACGGTCGCGTTCCGGGGCGACACGGCGGAGGTGATGCTCCAGGTGTTGCGCATGACGGCGACCCTGTCCCCGGCGGGCCGCGTGCAGGTGCTGGACATCCCTACACAGCGGGTCCGGGTCGAGCGCTTCACGGGCGGCCCCGACAGCCTGCCGCCGCTGGCGGGCATGCGGCGCCCGACGCCGGACTACTCGGCGCCGGCGGACGCGGCGTACACGGCCGACGACGTGAGGGTTCCCGTGCGCACGGCGCGCGGCGACACGTTCAGCCTCGCGTGCACGCTCACGAAGCCGAAGGCGGGCGGGCCGCGCTATCCGGCGCTGGTGACGGTGACGGGCTCGGGGCAGCAGGACCGCGACGAGAACCTGTGGCCGCTGGTGCCCGACTACCGCGTGTTCCGGCAGGTGGCCGAGCGGCTGGCGGTCGAGGGGATCGCGGTGCTGCGCTGCGACGACCGTCAGGCCGGTGGCTCGACGGGGCGGGTGGACAGCGCCACGACCGAGGACTTCGCGAACGACGCCGCGGCGCAGATCGCCTGGCTTCGCTCGCGCAGCGACGTCGATCCGGCGCGCGTCGCGGTGATCGGGCACAGCGAGGGCGGTGTGATCGGGCCGCTGCTCGCGGCGCGCGACCCGCGGCTGGCGGCGCTGGTCGTCATGGCCGGCACGGCGAAGAACGGCGTCGCGGTGCTCAAGGACCAGGTGTCGTGGCCGATCGAGAGTGCGCCGGGCCTGGCGAGCGAGGAGCGCGCGCGGCTCACCGCCGAGGCGATCCGTGCGCTGGTGGCGGACACGGCGAACCCGCTGGTGTGGCTGCGGTGGTTCCGCACGTACGAGCCGCTGCCGACCGCGCGGCGCGTGCGCCAGCCGGTGTTGATCGTGCAGGGCGCGCTCGACCGTCAGGTGACGGCGGGACAGGCGGACACCCTCGGGGCCGCGATGCGCGCAGCTGGCAATCGCGACGTGACGGTGCGCGTCTTCCCGCGGCTCAACCATCTGTTCCTCGTCTCGCCCACCGACGGCTCGCCGTTGGAATACGCTGCGCTGCCCGACGTGGCGGTGCCCGGCGAGGTGCTGGACACGATCGCCGTCTGGCTGCGGCAGCACCTGCGGCGCTGACGGGCGCTGACGGCTCGCGGCTGAAGCCGCGGCTCGGCCAACGGACTGTCGGTAAACCGACGTCGCTTCAGCGACAGTCTTCTCGCCGAGCCGCGACTTCAGTCGCTGGCCGGCGGCTGAAGCCGCCGCTCGGCAGCTGTCGGTAAACCGACGTCGCTTCAGCGACAGTCTTCTCGCCGAGCCGCGACTTTAGTCGTGGATCGCAGCGCCGCGACTTGAGCCTCGCGCTATCTTTGGGCGCCATGTCACAGCCGCGCGGGCGCCTCGGCGTCATCTTCCTCACCATCCTCATCGACCTGATCGGGTTCGGCATCATCCTCCCGATCCTGCCGTATCTCGCCCAGCACCTGGGCGCGGGCGGGCTCGGGCTCGGCGTGCTGATGGGTGCGTTCTCGGGGATGCAGTTCCTCTCGACCGCGTTCCTCGGCCGGCTCTCCGACCGCGTCGGCCGGCGGCCGATCCTGCTCACGACGATGCTGATCAACGCGGCCGGCTACGTGCTGTTCGGCTTCGCCGGCTCGTACCTGTGGCTGCTGGTCGCGCGGCTGATCAGCGGGTTGGCCAGCGGCAATATCTCGGTGGCGCAGGCGTACGTGGCCGACGTCTCGGCCCCGAGCGAGCGGTCGCGGGCCATGGGGGTGATCGGGGCGGCGTTCGGGCTCGGGTTCATCATCGGACCGGCGATCGGCGGGCTCGCGGGGCACTACTGGGGCCACACGGCGCCGGGCCTGGTGGCCGCGGGCCTGTCGCTGCTGAACTTTGCGCTCGCCTGGCGGATTCTGCCGGAATCGCTGCACGAGCACCACCGCAGCAGCCGCGCGCTGCTCGACTTTGGTCATCTGCGCGAAGCGGCAGGCGATCCGCGCCTGCGCGCGCTGATGACGGTGTGGTTCGTCGCGCCGTTCGCGTTCGCCGGCTTCAGCGCCGTCTTCCCGCTGCACACGGGCGCCGTGTTCGGCTGGGGCTCACGGGAGCTGGGACTGGCCTTCACGGTGATCGGCAGCGTCGCCGCGATCGTCCAGGGGTGGGGCTTCGGCCGCCTGGCCCGGATGACGGGCGACCGGCCGCTGCTGGTCGCGGGGGCGTTCGGGATGGCGGTAACGATCGCCGCGATCCCGCTCGTGCCGAGCACGGCGCTGATGTACGGCTGGATGGCGGTGATGGCGTTGGCCAACAGCCTGTTCGGGCCGGCGGCGTCCGGAATGGTGTCCATCCTCGCGGACCCGTCCGAGCAGGGCTCGGTGCTCGGGGCGGCGCAGGCGCTCGCGGCGCTCGGCCGCCTGGCGGGACCGGGGGTGTACGGCTCGGTGTACGACGGCGCGGGCGCGGCCACGGCGTACCTTGCGGTCGGGGCCGTGATGGTGATCGCGGGCGTCGTCGCCGCCCGGGTGCCGCACGGCGCCGTCGAGCACGCCGAGCCCCCGGTGCCGGTGGCGTAGCGGCACGCTGGGCCGCCGCGGAAGGTTCGCCTTGACAGGGAACCCGGCGCGGAGACAATACGTTATCCCCTCGAAGGCTGGTTGTTCCACCCCGCGGCGCCGGAGAAAGCGATGGCTGAGGCGACCTGCCGCATGGCCGTGGCGCGCCGCAACGGGAAGCTTGCCGCGCGCATGGCCGACGAGGTCCGCCGGGCCCTGGCCGCGACGCCGCCGTCGCTGCCGAGCAAGTACTTCTACGACGACCGGGGCAGCGCGCTGTTCGAGGCGATCACGCGGCTCCCCGAGTATTACCAGACCCGCACCGAGGAGGCGCTGCTCGAGACGATCGCCGACGAAGTGATCGCGCGCACGCGGCCGGCGGAGATCGTGGAGCTGGGCTCCGGCGCGGGCCGCAAGATCCGGCTGCTGCTGGATGCGACGGAGCGGGCGGGGCGCGCGAGCGGCCTCACCATGTTCGACATCAACGAGCAGGTCCTCAGCGACTCGGTGCAGCGGCTGGCCAGGCGGTATCCGGCGCTGGACGTGCGCGGCGTCGTGGGCGATTTCACGGAGGACCTCGCGGCGCTCGGGCCCGGCGGCGGCCGGCTCGGCGTGTTCTTCGCGGGGACGATCGGCAACCTCCACCCGGGCGACGTGCCGCCGTTCCTGTCCCGGATGAGCCTGCAGCTCGCGCCGGGCGATGCATTCCTCGTCGGCGTGGACCTGGTGAAGGACCCCGCGCGGCTCGAGGCGGCGTACAACGACAGCGCCGGGGTCACGGCCGAGTTCAACCTCAACATCCTGCGGCACGTGAACCACGCGCTGGGGGCCGACTTCGACATCGCGCGGTTCGAGCACGTGGCGTTCTACGACGCTGAGCGCGCGTGGATCGAGATGCGGCTGCGCGCGAGGTCGCCGAGCCACGTGCGTATCCCGCGCGCCGGAGTGGAGCGGATCTTCCGCCGCGGCGACGAGATCCGCACTGAGATCTCCTGCAAGTACTCCTGCACGACCTTCCGCGCGCTGCTCGCCGGGACGTCTCTCGCGCTTGAGGCGTGGTTCACCGATCCGGAGCGCCTGTTCGCGCTCGCCCTGCTGCGCCGGATGCCACAGTGACGCTCGCGAGCGCCGCCACGACGGGCCGGCAGAGCCTGCTCGAGCGGCTCGAAGCCGCCTGGCGGCGCTCGGACCTCCTGTTCAGCCTGCTCGCCGACGAGGCGCTGTACGTGCGTCCGATCGCGCTCCGGCAGCCGTTCATCTTCTACGTCGGGCATCTGCCCGCGTTCGGGTGGAACCAGGTGTGCCGCGGGCTGCTGGGCCGCACGAGCGCACTGCCCAGGTTCGACGACCGGTTCGCGCGCGGGATCGACCCGGTCGGCGTGGACCAGTACGACGGCGCCGAGCAGTGGCCGCACCCGACCGAGGTCCTCGGCTACCGCGACCGGGTGCGGGACGCGCTGCGCGGGTCGTTCGACGACGTCGCCGCGCTCGAAGGGAAGGACGTGCTGGCCCACCGCGGGCGGATCTACCAGATCGTGATCGAGCACGAGCTGATGCACCACGAGACGCTGCTCTACATGATGCAGCAGCTCCCGCGGCACCTGAAGAAGAAGCCTGCCGGCCTCCCCGACTACCGGTTCAACGGCGCGGCGCACGGCGGCACGGTGCGCGTGAAGGGCGGCGAGGTCATCCTGGGCGCCGACTTCGAGCGCGTACCGTTCGGGTGGGACAACGAGTTTCCCGCGCACCCGACGCGGGTCGGCGACTTCGCGATCGACCGGACTCCGGTGCGCACCATCGAGTGGCTCGAGTTCGTAATGGCCGGCGGCTACCAGAAGCCGGAGCTGTGGAACGCCGAGGCGTGGGCGTGGCGGCAGCGGGTGGGGCACGACAAGCCGGCGTTCTGGCGGCGCGAGGGTAGCCGGTGGCTGTACCAGACGCTGTTCGATGAGTTCCCGGTCGAGCAGGTGGCGGACTGGCCGGCCTACGTGAGCTGGGCGGAGGCGGACGCGTGGGCGCGGTGGCGCGGCCGCGACCTGCCGACGGAGGCGGAGCTGCACCGCGCGATGTACGGCACGCCACACGGCGAGCCGCGCGGCTATCCGTGGGGCGAGGCGGCGAGCGAGGCGCGGCACGGGAACTTCGATTTCACCAACTGGGCCCCAACGCCGGTGGGCGCGCACGCCGAGGGCGCGAGCGCGTGGGGCATGCTCGACGCGATCGGCAACGGGTGGCAGTGGACGAAGTCCCGGTTCGCGGGGTTCCCGGGCTTCACCGCCTACGCGCGCACCTATCCCGGCTACTCGGCGGACTTTTTCGACGGGCACCACTACGTGATCCTCGGCGGGTCGTGGGCGACCGACCGCGCCCTGGTGCGGCGCAGCTTCCGCAACTGGTTCCAGCCGCATTACCCGTACGTCTTCGCCACTTTCCGG
>CAYHQJ010000128.1:0-6769 GCA_964358595.1 uncultured Gemmatimonadales bacterium | reverse complement strand
CGCACCCGCCCCGCCAGGGCCGCGCGCGTGCCGGGCAGCTCGAAGTGGTCGAGATCGAACCGCAGGCTGTCGCCCTCGAGCGCGACGTCGCCGCCCGCCTTGGTGACCACGAGCGCCGGGTCGGAGAGCCGCCCCGCCAGGCGGTCCACCTCCGCGACGATCGCCGCGGAGTCCGGGTGCGAGGCGCGCAGCCGCGCGAGGTCGAGGTCGAGGCCCAGCACCGTGCGCTCACGTACCCGGCCGCCGCCCGCGCGCTGGCGCAGGATCAACGTGCCGTCGCGCAGCCGCACGCCCCACAGGTCCACCAGCGGCCGGCTGCCGGGGGGCCCGTGCTTCGGCTCCAGCAGCTTGAAGAGGTGCTCGACGTTCCAGCGGCCGTCCGCGCCCTGCTCGAGCACGAGCGTCGGCCGCACCAGCTCCACGCTCCGGAACACATACCGCTTCCGCACGAGATCGGAGAGCGCGAAGCCGACGCGCAGCCGCCCCACGCGAATCGCGGGCCGGCCGTCGCGGGTGGCCAGCAGCACGTCGCGCGCCTCGACCGTGCGCCACAGCGAGCCACCAATCGCGCCGATCGAGACGCTGCCGTCGATCTGATCCTGGAGCGCCCGCACGGCGTAGCGCCGCACGGCGTCGCGGCCCGGCGCCGTCGCCAGCAGCGCCGCACCGAACGCGGCGCCCGCGAGCACCAGCGCGAGCAGCGCGCCCCCGACGACCAGCAGGATCCGGCGGCGCATCAGAACGGCTGCCCCACGCTGAAATGCAGCTTGAGCCGGCTGAAGAACGTGTCGCCGCGCGGTGCGCCCGGGTATGGGGCCGGCACCAGGTCGAGCCCGGTGCCGTTGATCACGTAAAGCCGGCCCGGCTGCCCCGGATAGTCGTTGTACGCGACGTCGAACCGCATCGGGCCGAGCGGCGTCGTGATCCGCAGACCCACGCCCGGGGTGACGCGCAGCCCGCCCGGCACAAGGCCCTGGTCCTCGGTCTGCTCCCACAGCTCGCCGGCGTCCACGAACGCCGCGAGCCGGAACCGGCTCGGCCACACCGGTGAGGGGAAGCGCAGCTCGAGGTTCGCGAGCGCGATCGCCGCGCTGCCCAGCGGCGAGGCGCGGCACCGGAAGCAGGTGGTGACCCGTTTCGAGACTGGGTCAATCGTGGCACTGTCGCCCACGTACACCACCGGCCCCATCTCGTTGCGCCCGAACCCGCGCACCGACGTCGGGCCGCCGGCGTAGAACCGCTCCTCGGGCGGGACGAACCGGATCGTGCTGTCGTGCACGACGATCGTGCCGACGCGGATCACGCCCGCGCGCGCGCGGCCCGCGAGGACCCAGCCGCGCCGGAGCGTGTGGTACAGCATCCCCTCGGCCACCACCTTGTCGAACGCGATCTGCGAGTTGATCGCGGGCGATGCATACAGCGCCTCGAGCGAATACGCGTGCCCGTCCGTCGGGTCGATTGGCGAGTTGGTGTGCGCCTCCACGACCGTGAGGCCGAGCGTCGCCTCGCGCCTGGTCTGCGAGAGCTGCGCGATCGTGGACTCCTCGCACCGGTCGAACGACGTGCAGAACGTCGCCGGCTCGGCGTTGGTGCGGCCTCTGGTGAGGCGATAGGCGAAGGTGACCGGGAGGTGGCGACCCACGCCGAAGCTGACGGAGGCCGCCGTCCCGACGCCGATGCGCTCGTAGGCCCTGAACTCCGAGCGGCGCTCCGCGAACGCCGTGAGCGAGATCGCGTTGCGCCGCGCGAACAACGCCGGCTGCGTCAGCGTCACCGCCGCAACGTAGTTGAGGGTATCCGAGAATCGATCCCCCGAAAGCTCGCTGCAGACCGTGTTGCGCAGGCCGAGGTCCGCCGGGTACGCCGCGCCGATCTTCGAGACGCGCGCGGCCAGGTCCAGCCGCCGCGCGCCGCCCATGAAGTTGTGCGCCGCGAGTGTCGCCTGGGTGCGGAAGCAGTCGATCGTGGCGTACCCAGCGCCCGCTCGCATCCGCGTACGCGGCCCCTCCGCGACCTGCACCCGCACGCGCGCCAGCGAATCCGCGCCGCGCACCACGGAGTCGGGCGCGAGCGCAACGTTCGCGAAGCGAAACAGGTCGCTCTGGTAGAGGCTTCGCTGGGATTCGTACAGCGCATCCTGGTCGAACTCGTCGCCCTCACGGATCGCCAGCGAGCGACGGATCGTGCGCCGGCTTACGGCGCGCGAGCCTTCGATCGCGATCTCGCCGATGCGCGCGTGCGGTCCGGGCACGACTTCGTACTCCACCCGCGCGAGCCGAGTCGCCCGGTCCACGGTGTAGTTGCGGAAGATGGTCGCGAAGGGGTAGCCGAGGTTGCGCAGGGCGAGCACGATCGAGTCGGCGGAGGCCTCGAACAGAAACCGGTTGAACGGTTTGCCCGCCTCGAGCGGGATCCGGCTCAGCAGCCGGCGCGGCGGCACCACGCCGTCCAGCCCACCGATCGAGATCGAGTCCACCACAACCGGCGGCCCCTCGGCGATCCGGAACGTCACCCGTACCGCGTCGCCGCCGCGCCGCACGACGGTGTCGATCCCGGCCTCGAAGAAGCCATGCTGGCGATAGAGGAGCTGGAGCCGGAGTACGTCGCGCCGGAACTCGACTTCGTCGAACACGCGGCGCACGCCGATCTTCAAAGCGCGCAGCAGCGGCCACCCGTAGGTCCAGTTCGACGCGCTGGTCGCGATGGAGATCGAGAGCGCGTAGTCGTCGAGCGCCAGGTTGCCCCGGAAGCGCACCGCCGCCACGCGGCGCTCCGGCCCGCGCTCCGCCTGCGCCGCAAGCGACCCCGCGGAAAGCGCGGCAAGCAGGAGCACGGCTTCCGCAGTTCGCTTCACTGTCATACTTTCGTACACCCAACTGTGCCTGTCAACTCTTTGGCAGCGTGTAACATGGCCCGCTCCGCGCGGCTTCTCGGCCTGATCCTCGCCGTGGCGCTCGCGCACGCCCCCGCCCAGGCCCAGGCGCGGCGCGGCGGCGTCTTGGCCACGCGCCTCGACCGCCTGCTCGACGAGGAGCCCTTCAACCGTGCCCTGTGGGGCGTAGCGATCGCGGACCCGTCGGGGCACATCGTCTTCGAGCGGAACGGCGATCGGCTCTTCGTCCCGGCGAGCAACACCAAGCTCGTCGTCGCGGCGGTCGCCGCCGCCCTGCTGCCGCCCGATTACCGGTTCCGGACCAGCGTCTACGGCGCCGGGCCCATCGGCGACAGCGTCCTCCACGGCGACCTGGTCCTCTACGGCCGCGGCGACCCCACGCTCTCGGCGCGCTACTACCCGACGCGCCTCGCACCGTTCGAGGAGCTCGCCGATTCGCTGCGGGCACGCGGCGTCGCGCGCGTGGAAGGCGACCTGGTCGGCGACGCGTCGTACTTCGACAGCGTCGCGACCCATCCGTCCTGGGAGGCCTACGACCTCACCTGGTGGTACGCGGCACCGGTCACCGCGCTCGGCTTCAACGACAACAGCGTGGACTTCGACATCGCGCCGGGGGCCGCCGGCCAGCCGCCGGTCATCTCCCTCGCGCCGAACCTCGGCGTGGTGCAGTTCACCAACCGCGCGCGCACCGTGCCCGCCGATTCGGCGCGCACGATCGACTTCTACCGGCAGCCAGGCACGAACGTCGTGTGGGCGGAGGGCGACGTCCCCGTTGATGCGCGGCCGTGGACCGAGAACGTCGCGGTACTGGACGGGCCGGCGTGGGCCGCCACCGCCTTCCGCGCCGTGCTCGCGAGTCGCGGCATCACCGTCACCGGACGCGTGCGCGCCGTGTACGATTCGACCACATACGCCGCCGCGCGCCGTATGGACCCGCTCGCCGAGCACCTGTCGCCGCCGCTGCCGAAGGTCCTCGAGCCGATTCTCTCGATGAGCCACAACTGGTACGCGGAAATGCTGCTCAAGACGATCGGCCGCGAGATCCGCGGCCGCGGCTCGTGGGAGGCAGGCCTCGACGTGGAGCGCCGGTTCCTGATCGACTCGCTGCGCGTGGATTCGACGATGTTCCGGCTCGCCGACGGGAGCGGGTTGTCGCACCACAACCTCGTCGCCCCCGACGCCTTCGTGCGACTCCTGCGCGCGATGCGCGAGCGTCCGGCGGCCCGGGCGTTCCTCGACGCCCTGCCCCGCGGCGGCGAGGGGACGCTGCGCTACCGGTTCCGGCGCGCGCCGCTCGCCGGCCGCGTGCGCGCCAAGACCGGCTCGATCGGCACCGTGAACACGCTCTCGGGTTACCTGGAGACGCCGGGCGGCGTCTGGACCTTCTCGATCCAGCTCAACAACCACACCGCGCGCGACCGCGAGGCGCTGCAGCGCATCGACGCGATCGTCGCGGCCCTCGGCCACTAGGGAGCCGCCTGGAAGGTTCTCCATGCTGGAGGAGTGGCACGGGGACGTCGTGCGCCGTGCCAGGCGCGAGGGGTCGGCTGGACGGCCGCGGAGCGGCCAACGTAGCTTGCGCCCAGTGAGGATCTACACCAAGACCGGCGATGCCGGCGAGACGTCGCTCATGGGCGGGAGCCGCGTGGCGAAGGACCATGTCCGCGTCTGCGCCTACGGCGACGTGGACGAGACCAACGCCGCGATCGGCCTGGCACGCGTCGTGGCGCCGGCCGACTTCTCCGACGCGCTGCTCTCGGAGATCCAGCGCGACCTGTTCACCATCGGCGGTGCGCTCGCGACCCCCGCGCCAGAGCGGCTGAAGGAGGGGCAGCGGACCAAGGTGGTCATGGGCCACGCGCGGATCGAGGCGTTGGAGGGCGCGATCGACGCGGTCGAGACGGAGCTGGAGCCGCTCAAGACGTTCGTCCTCCCGGGCGGCACGCCGAAGGCCGCGGCGCTGCACTTCGCGCGCACCGTCTGCCGCCGCGCCGAGCGCGCCGTGGTGCACCTCGCCCGCCACGAGCCCGTCGCCGGCGAGGTGCTCGTCTACCTCAACCGGCTCTCCGATCTGCTGTTCGTGCTGGCGCGCTTGGCCAACAAGCGCTCGGGCGTGCCGGACGTGGCGTGGTAGCGATCCACGTCCCGCTCCGCGAAGTGCGCGATGCCTCGTACGACGTTCTGGTCGGCCGCGGCCTCGTCGCGGAGCTGCCGAGCGTCCTCGCCGAGCGCTGCCCGGCACACGCGTACGCGCTGATCACCGATCACCGCGTCGCCGAGCTGCACGGCGTGGCGCTGCTCGGCGCGCTGCGCGCCGCTGGGCTCGAGGCACACCTCTTCACCTTCCCCGCCGGCGAGTGGAACAAGACCCGCGAGACGTGGGGCAAGCTGAGCGATGCCATGCTGAAGGCGCGGATCGGCCGCGACGGCGCGGTGATCGCCTTCGGCGGTGGCGTCGCCGGCGACCTCGCCGGCTTCGTCGCGGCCACCTACCTGCGCGGCGTCCCCTACGTCCAGGTGCCCACGACGCTCCTCGCGATGATCGACTCGTCGGTCGGCGGCAAGACCGGCGTGGACGTGCCCGCGGGCAAGAACCTGATCGGCGCCTTCCACCAGCCGGGCGTGGTCGTCGCCGACGTGGACCTGCTCGCCACCCTTCCCAAAGTGCAGGTCGCGGCAGGCATGGCGGAGGCAATCAAGCACGGCGCGGTCGCCGACGCGGCCTACTTCGCCTCGCTCGGCGATGCGGGGCCGGTGCTCAAGCGCGACCCGGAGCGCCTCGAGCCGGTCGTGCGCCGCAGCATCGAGATCAAGGCCGCAGTCGTGGCGGCCGACGAGCGTGAGGCGGGCCGCCGCCAGATCCTCAACTTCGGGCACACCATCGGCCATGCCGTCGAGACGAAGAGCGGCTTCGACCTCCTGCACGGCGAGGCAGTGGGGATCGGGATGGCGGCAGAAGCGGCGCTGGCCGAGGCGCTCGGCGTCGCCGAGCGGGGGCTCAGGGACGCGATCGCCGGCATGCTGGAGCGCTACGTGCTGCCGACGACGCTGCCGGAGACGCTCGTGATCGACGATCTGCTCGTGGCGATGCGCGCCGACAAGAAGGCGCGCGCGCAGCGGGTGAGATTCGCACTGCCGCGGCGCATCGGCGAGATGGCGCAGAGTGCCGACGGTGCCTGGACGGTGGAGGCGGACGACGAAGCGATTCGACACGCGCTCGACAGCACCCGCCGCTGACAGAATCCCGCCATCATCGCAATACCATTCCCATCTCTCTCTGTTGCAACCCGTTGTGTTTCAATGCGTTACGGTGATCGGCCCGGGCAATCATCGTAAAACGACGATGTTCATATGTGGGTGTTTTTCGCAACGCCCGGAAATGAAACAACTTAGTGATGTGGATAACTTTTTCCGCTTGACAGTGGATTCCGCCGTTTCCTACTATGGGCCCCGCTTCCCGGCTCTTCTGGTAGCATCTGTGCATCAATTCAGTATCATCGCGAAGGGGACCCACATGCGGCGAGCGGTGAGCGCGAAGGCCAAGGGTTTCTTCCGTCAGACCAGCTCGGGCGCATTCGACCAGTACCTCCAGGACATCCAGAAACTGCCGCTGATCACCGATCCGTCCGAAGAGAAGCGGCTGGCGCGGCTCGCACAGCGCGGCGACCAGACGGCGGCGGAACGCCTGGTCACGGCGAACCTCCGGTTCGTGATCTCGTACGTGAAGAAGTACCAGGGCCACGGGCTCGATCTCTCCGAGTTGGTGGCGATCGGCAACGAGGGGCTGCTCAAGGCGGTCAAGAAGTTCGATCCCGACCAGGGCGTGAAGTTCATCTCGTACGCCGTGTGGTGGGTGCGCCAGGCGGTGCTCAAGGC
>CAYHQJ010000127.1:0-6822 GCA_964358595.1 uncultured Gemmatimonadales bacterium | reverse complement strand
GACCTAGGAGGGAGCAGTAGGCGGGGTGGTGGCTGCGCCCGACGCGCCCGCGCAGCTGGTGCAGCTGCGCGAGGCCGAACTGCTGCGCGTGGTGCACGATCATCGTGTTCGCGTTCGCGACGTCGAGCCCCGATTCCACGATCACCGTCGAGCAGAGGACGCCCACCGCGCCGGCCACGAAACCCCGCATCACCTGGTCGAGGTCGCGCGGCCGCATCTGCCCGTGCGCCACGCCCACCGTCGCCCGCGGCGCCAGGCGTCGGACCCGCTCGGCCACCGTCTCCAGCGTGTCGATCCGGTTGTGCACGACGTACACCTGGCCACCCCGGTCGAGTTCCCGCGCCACCGCCTCCTCGATCAGCCCGTCGTCCCACGGCTCCACGAACGTGAGCACCGGGGAGCGGTCCCGCGGCGGCGTCTCGATCAGCGTGAGGTCCCTGAGGCCCGCCAGCGACATCTGGAGCGTGCGAGGGATCGGCGTCGCCGTGAGGGTGAGCACGTCCACCGCGAGCCGCAGCTTCTTCAGCCGCTCCTTGTGGTCCACGCCGAAGCGGTGCTCCTCGTCCACGATCACCAGGCCGAGTTCCCTGAAGACGACGTCGGCCGAGAGCAGCCGGTGCGTCCCGATCGCGAGGTCCACCGCCCCCGACGCCAGCGCCGCGAGCGCGGCCCGCTGCTCCTTCGCGGTGTGGAGCCGTGACAGCGTCGCGAGGCGCACCGGGAAGTCGGCGAGCCGCTCCCCGAACGTCCGCGCGTGCTGCTCGACCAGAATCGTCGTCGGCGCGAGCACGACCACCTGCTTCCCCGCCTGGACCGCCTTGAACGCCGCCCGCACAGCGATCTCCGTCTTGCCGTAGCCCACGTCGCCGACGACCAGCCGGTCCATGGGCCGCGGCCGCTCCATGTCGGCCTTCACCTCCGCCGTGGCCTTCCGCTGGTCGGGCGTGTCCTCATAGAGGAAGGCGGACTCCAACTCCATCTGCCAACGCGTGTCGGCCGGGAAGGCGAAGCCCGGCGCCACCTGCCGCTGCGCGTACAGCTCGAGCAGGTCCGCGGCGAGCTTGCGCGCCGCAGCCTCGGCCTGGCGGCGCTGCCGCGCCCACTTCCCGCCGCCCAGCTTGTGGAGCTTCGGCGGCTTCGCCTCCTCGCCGTCCGGTTCGACGCTGCGGTAGCGCTCGAGCTGGTCGACGCGGTACAGCGGCACGTGCAGCAGGTCGCCGCCCTCGTACTCGACGACCGCGACCTCCAGCATCGCGTCCCGCACGCTGATCGTCTGGAGGCCGCGGTAGATGCCGATTCCGTGCTCGAGGTGCACGACCGGCTGGCCGGTCGTGAGCGCGCCCGTGAGTGCCGCCGGCGGGCTCTGGCGGTAGCGGCGCGAACGGCGGATGCGTCGCGCGCGCCGGAAGATCTCGTGGTCGGTGAGCACCGTCAGCCCCGGCAGCACGAAACCGCCGTCGAGCGCGCCGATGGCGAGGGTGAGCTGTTCCGGGAACCGCCCCTCGGCCAGGCCCAGCAGCTCCTCGAGGCGCTCGAGCTGGCCCTCGTTGTCGCACAGGACCAGCATCGCGCTCCCCGCGGCCGGACGCAGCCGGTCGAGGTGGCGCGCGATCTCCGGCGGCGGCGCGACGGGCAGCTGGTGCGTCGCGCCGTCCCCGCCGATCGTCAGCCGCGCGAAGCTCGCGCGGGCCGCGCGCCACGCCTCCGGCGTCACGAACAACTCGCCCCTGGCGGGCACTTCCTCGCCGAGCCGCCGGGCGACTTCGGCGTGATGCTCGGCCTCGGCCCACGCGCGGTCCACGTCCGCCGCGAACCGCTCCGGCCCCTCCTCGACGAGCAACGCGCCCGAGGGGAGGAGGTCGAGCAGCGTGCGCCGCACCACACCCGTCTCGTCGCCGAGCACGGCGCGCGCGCTCGCGGGCAGCACCGTCACCCGCTCGAGCGGCCCGGTCGAGCGCTGCGTCGCCAGGTCGAAGGCGCGCAGGGCCACCAGCTCGTCACCCCAGTACTCGGCGCGGGCCGGCTGTGCCATCCCGAAGCCGTAGACGTCCACGATGCCGCCGCGCACCGCGAACTGCGCGATGTCGCCCACCTGCGGCACGCGCTCGTAGCCCAGCCGCTCGAGCCGCCGGACCGCCTCGCGGAACGGGACGCCCGGCGCCAGCTCGAGCCGCGCCGCCGCGAGCGCCGCGGGCATGGAGGTCTTCTCGGCGCTCGCGCGGCCCGTCGTCACCAGCACGCGCAGCTCGCCGCGCGCCAGCTGCTCGAGCGTCTCGACGCGCTCGCCCGCGATCTCGGGGTGCGGCTCCTCGTCGCCGAGACCTTCCCGTTGCGGGTAGAGGCCGAGCCGGTCCTCCGGCAGCAGCACCGCGAGGTCGGCGAGCCACCGCTCCGCCTCCGCGGGACCCGCCGTGACGACGACGAAGAGCTGCGAGGGCTGCGCCACGGCGAGCGCGGCAACCAGCCCCGCACCCGCCGAGCCGGCGAGCGGCGGCAGGCCCGCCGCGCCGCGCGGAACGCGAACGGCTTCGGCCAGCGCCCCGAACCCGGGCAGCGCCCGGAACGCGTCGAGCAGCTGCGGCAGCGCCACGTCAGCGCGTCCTGCGCAGCCCGCCCGCGGCGAGCGCGGGCTCGATCAGGAGCACGAGCAGCGCCGCCGCCAGCAGCCACCCGGTCAGCTCGCTGCGGCCCGCGCCCCGGAAGCGCAGCGCAGCGTACTCGCGCGGGTCCGTGGTGACGGTGACGCGCGAGCCCGGAAACCGCGCGCGCAGCGCGGCGGCGCTTTCACGCGCCAGGTCCGACTCGCGCGCGTCGGGCGCGACGACGAGCATCGCGATCGTGTCGGCGCCCGCGAGCAGCGGGTACGCGCCGGGCAGCTCCGGCGCAGCGATCACCGCGCCCGACTCGACGCGCCGCACCGAGTCGCCGGCGGTCACGATCGCGGAGGCGCGCTCCGGCACGGCGACCAGCCCCCCCGGCGCGGCCTCCAGGATCCCGGCCTCGCCGCGCGCCACCCGGTTGACCAGCGCGCCCACGAACGGGACGAACGCGCCGGTCAGCGGCAGCGGGGTCTCCTCGGGCACCATGCGGCTGCCCACGAGCACCGTGCGCCCGTCGCGCACCAGCCAGGGCGCGCCGCCCGCGCGCGCGAGCACGCCGCGCGCCGTATCCCCCGCGAGCGGCTCGAGGCGATAGCGCACCCGCACCCGCGTGCCGGCGAGCTCCCGGATCTCCCCGGAGGCGAGCGTGTCCTCGCGCTCCACCCGGCCGCCGAACCGCCAGCGCACGCCCGCCGCCGCGAGCGTACGGTTCACGGCGCCGACGGCGACCGGATCGGCCGGCGGGAAGACCACCGCCGCGGCGGCGCCCGCGGCAGGGGCGTGGCCGACGTGCACCTCGCCGCCCGCGTGCACCTGGCCGCCCTCCGTGAGCACCGCCACCGCCTCCCGCAGGAACGGGCCGAGGTCCGGCGCCGGGTCGCGCCACCCGCCCGCCGGCCCCACGACGCGTACCGCAAACGGCCGCCGGTCGTCGGCGCGCAGCTCGTCGGCCGCGAGCTCCACCGTGCCGCGGCGCCATCCCGGCTCGGCACGCGGCGCCGCGAGCACTACCTCGTCGCCGGGGCCGCCGAGCGCCCGGGCGCCCGCTCGCCCCTCGAGCGCAAGGCTCACGGCAGCGCGGCCCGCCGCTCCGCCCCGCGCGCCCCCGACCCGCGCGATGACGGCACCCGATCCCGCGACCCAGACCGACGGCTGCGGCCGCGCGGCGACGACCCCGCGGTTCTCGGGCGGCTCCGCAGCCGGATGGTAGAAGAGCACCGCGATCCCCTCGAGATCAGTTCCTCCGTCCTCCGTCCTCTGTCCTCCCTCAACGGCCGACGCCTGGAGGTCGGACAGCACGTGCACCTCGGCGCGCGCGTAGCCCGCGAGCGCCACGAGGCGTGCGGCCTGGCGCACCGCCGCACCGAGGTCGAGGCGGCGCGCGTCGGGACGGGCCGCGCTCGCCAGCTCGAGCAGCTCCTGCGGCGTGCCGCGTCGCGCGAGGCCGTCGGCGCCGATCAGCCACAGCGCGTCCCCCGCCTGCGCAGCGCGCAACGTCTCGCGGGCGCGCGCCGCGAGGTCATCCAGCACCCGCCGCCCGCCGGTCACCGCACCCGAGGAAAGCGAGTTGTCGAGCACGAGAGCCACCGCGGTCGGCTGGTGCAGCGCGCCGAGGCCGGCCGGAACGACGGGCCGCGCGGCGGCGAGCACCAGCAGCACCACCGCGAGCACGCGCAGTAGCAGCAGCAGGAGGTGGCGCAGCCGGATCGAGCGCTCGGCCTCGCGCTCGGTCTGGCGCAGGTAGCGGACGGCGGGAAACACGATCTGGGCCGGTTGGCTCCGCTGGAAGAGGTGGAGCAGCGGCGGCACCAGCGCGAAGGCAAGGGCGAACAGCGCGAGCGGCGAGAGGAAAACCATCAGCCCAGGCGGGAACGCCCCTCGCTCGCCCGGCGCAGCGCCTGGCCGAACGGCGTCTCGGTCGTCACCCGGTGGTAGGCGATCCCGCTCGAGCGGCAGGCGCGGCGCCACGCGGCGACGACCCGGTCCACCGTGGCGCGGTACTCACGGCGCAGCGCGGCGGCCGACGCGACCACGCTGTCACCGGACTCCGGGTCCACGTAGCGCGCCTCCGCGGGTCCCAGCAGCTCGATCTCCGCCGGATCCATGATGTGGAAGACGGTCACCTGGTGGCCGCGATGACGCAGGTAGCGCAGCGCGGTGAGTACCAGGTCGCGCTCGACCAGGAGGTCGGAGACGAAGATCACCATCCCGCGCCGCCGCAGCAGGGCGGTGACGCGTCGCAGCGCGGGCTCCGCCGCGGTGCCGCCCCCGGGCTCGAGCGCGGCCAGCGCGCGCACGACCTGATGCCACTGACCGCTGCGCGCGCGCGGCGGTACGACCGAGCGCACCGCGTCGTCGAACGCGATGAGGCCGGTCGCGTCGCGCTGGCGCAGCAGCACGAGCGCGAGCGCCGCCGCAAGCCGCGTCGCGTACTCAAGCTTCGTCAGCCCGCGCTCCGCGTTCCCCTTCCAGTGCATCGAGCGGGAGATGTCGAGCACCAGCGTCGCGCGGAGGTTGGTCTCCTCCTCGTACTGCTTCACGTACAGCCGGTCGCGCTTGCCGAGGATCTTCCAGTCGAGGTAGCGCAGCTCGTCGCCCGGCTGGTACGGCCGGTGCTCGGCGAACTCCACCGAGAAGCCGCGGAACGGGGAGCGGTGCAGCCCGCTCAGGAACCCCTCGACCACCCCGCGCGCCACGACTTCGATCCCGCCGAGGGCGGCGACGTCGGCGGGATCGAGGAGGTCGAGCCGCGAGGCGGCTAGTCCGGAGGCCACGGGCTGTCTCTCAAACAGGACACGCCGAATACTACCGGGGCGGCGCGAAGAAGGCCAAGTGATTGTGGAACCGCAAGTTGTAACGAGAGGCCGGGCTGGCACGCTCCGTGCCCTTGAGGGAATCAGACGGAAGTGTCCGGAGGACCCGATGTTGCGCACCATGCTTCTCACTGCAGCGCTGTCCGCGTTCGCCCTGCCCCTGACGGCGGGCACCGGGCCGCGCGTTCTCCCGCCGCACGGCGCCGTGCGGCCCGGCATCCGCATCTGGACGTCGCACGGTGAGGTCTACCAGCGGGGCGAGCGGGTGCGGCTCTACTACCGCACCGAGCGCGACGCCTACGTGACGATCCTGCGGGTGGATACCGACGGCCGCATCCGCGTGTTGTATCCGCGGGAGCCGTTCGAGGACAACCTCTCCGCCGGCGGCCGCACCTACACCGTGGCCAACCACGACAACGGCAGCGCGTTCTACGTGGACGACGATCCCGGCGTCGGCTACATCTTCGGCGTCGCCTCGGACGACCCGTTCCTTTACGACGCGATCTCCGGCGGCGACCGCTGGGACATGCACGTCATTTCCGACGCGCGCATTCACGGCGACCCGTACTCGTCGCTCGAGGAGTTGGTCCAGCAGATCGTGCCCGAGGGCTATCTCGACTTCGACACGCACCTGCTGCCGTACTACGTCGAGCGGCGCTACGAGTATCCGCGGTTCGCCTGCTACGACTGCCACGCGTACGTGGGCTTCTCGTTGTGGAACCCGTACCGGCTGTACTGCCCGCGGTTCACGCTGTGGGTCTACACGGACCCGTACTACTTCTACCCGAGCTACTGGTACCCGACGGCGTACTACGGCGGAACGCGCGTCGTGTACGTGCGGCCCGGTCCGCGCGAGGGCCGCTACGTGTTCAAGACGCGCGAGGCTTCGGGCCCGGGCATCACGTACCGCGACCGGCGCGGCGAGTCGTCCGAGATCGGCGAGCGCCGTCCGGCCGACCGCGGCGTGCGCGGGGTGGACGTGGGCGGCGTGGGCACGGTGCCGGCGCCCGGCGTACCCGGCACGGGCCGGCGTGTCGCGCCCCCTGGAGAGAACACCGCGAGGGCCTTGGGGACGCCCGACCGGCCATTGTATGTCGGCCCGAGCGACACGCGGCGCCGCGTGCCCGACGTCGGTGGCGCGCGGGGCCAAGCGCCGGCCCAGCAGGGCGCGGCGACGGACGCAGGCGGCCGGCGGCGTGCCGTGGGCGACCCCGGCGTCGCGATCGTGCCGCGCGTGATCGCGCCGGCCGACGGGCGGCGCGGCGCCGTGACCGACGCGGGCGGCCCGGCCCGGCCGCTGAAACGCGAGCCGGCGCGAGGCGACGCGCAGGTCCGCGACCTGCGGCCTGAGAGCCGGCCGTACCGCAGCGTCACGCCGCGCGATGCCCCGCGGGCCGAACGCGGCGACG
>CAYHQJ010000126.1:0-6941 GCA_964358595.1 uncultured Gemmatimonadales bacterium | reverse complement strand
ACGCCGGACTGGAGGGCGACGCCCGAGTCCTGACCCATGGCGAGGTGGTGGAGGCCGTCACGCTCGGCGAGCCGGACCTGTTGCGCGCGCTGCAGCGGCTGCCCGGCGTCGCGACCCGCGACGATTTCACGGCGTCGTTGTGGGTGCGCGGGGCGCCGTGGAGCCTGACGCGCGTCACCTTCGACGGCCTGCCGCTGTTCAACCCGGTACACGCGCTCGGCCTGCTGGGCGGAATCGGCCCTGACGCGGTCGGCCTGGCGTCGTTCCATCCCGGCGTTCGGCCGGCGGCGATGGGCGAGGGCGCAGCGGGCGTGCTCAACGTCGAGTCGCGCCCTGCCGGACCGCCGGGCTGGCGCGGCCTCGCGGAGCTGTCGGTGGCCAGCGCGCGCGCCGCGGTGGATGCCCGCACGCGGGACGGCCGGGCCGGCGTGATGCTGTCGGCGCGCCGCTCGCACGTGGACCTGGTGAGCCGGCTCATCGCCACGCTGAACGGCGACAGCACCGCGTACGTGCCCTACGCTTTCTACGACGTGGCCGGCCGGTTCGACCTGGCCCTCGGCACGCTCACCTCGCTCGAGGTTTCCGGACTGTGGGAGCAGGACCAGCTGCGCGGCCAGGTGCGCGACCTGATCCGCGAAACGCGTGGTGCGTGGGGCAACGTGGCCGGCCGGGCCACCTTGAGCCATCCGCTCGGGAGGCTTCAGGCGCGGCACAGCGTCGGCGTCAGCCGCTTCAGCGGCGACGTGGCCCCGATGGGCGAGCTGCCCTCGGCGTCGGATGTTCCGTCCCATGCGGCGCTCGACAACCGCGTGACGGTGCTGGAGCTCGGCACCGAGATCGCTCCGCGCAGCGCCATGTTGCGCCCCCGCTGGGCGCTAGGCTGGCAGGCGATGCGCCAGCTCCAACGGTACCAGGGCCAGTTCCCGCGCGAGTACCCGGTCGCCGTGCTGCCGCAGGAGCTCACCCTGGACGAGGCGCTCAGCGCGCTCGCCGTGTGGGGCGAGCGGCGCTTCAGCCTGGCCACCAGCCTTGCGGTGACCACCGGGCTCCGCCTCGAGCTGCCGAGCCGCGCGCGCAACGTGCCGCCGCTCGCAGCTGCGCCGCGCCTGCACCTTCGGTGGACGCCGGGTGGCGGGGCGCTGGCGTTCAGCGCCGGGGCCGGCCGCTCCTGGCAGTACACGCAAGCTCTCGCACCGGCCGGCCCGAGCGTGGGCCCGGACCTCTACCTCACCGACGTGTGGCTGCTGGCCAACGACACCATTCCCGCGGTGCGAGCCGACGTGGCGACCGCGAGCGTCGAGCTGGCGCTGGGCAGCTGGGTCGCCGTCGCCACGCTGTGGGGCCGGCGCATGACGGGCGTCGCCGTGCCCGAGCCCGCGCCCGGCCAGCTCAATGCCCAGCGGCCGATCTTCGCGAGCGCCGAGGGCCGGGCCCGCGGGCTGGAGCTGTCGGCCCGGCGGCTGGCGGGAAGGTGGACGGGCTCGGTGGCGTACACCTGGAGCCGGTCCGATCTCGTGACGCCCTCGACGATCACCGGGGCGCGCTACCGCTACCCGTCGGCCGCCGACCGGCGCCACGTCGTGGATGCGACCGTGCTGGCCCGGGTGACCGGCGGCCTTCGGGCGGGCGCCGCGTTCACCGCCGCGAGCGGCGCTCCGTTTTCGCGCTTCATCCTCGGCCTCGCGGGATGCGACCCGACCCAGCCGGGCTGCACGCCCGACACCATCGCGCTGCGCATCGAGCAGCCGGGCGGTGCGCGCACCGCGCCGTACGCGGCGCTCGACCTGCTGCTGGAGTGGTCCCGCGCGTCGCGGCGCGGCGTGACCCTCGGCGCGTGGCTGCAGCTGCGCAACGCGCTCGGTGCCGACAACGCCGTCACGTACACGGGCACACTCGAGGGCTGTGCGGACCCGCGGCCTCCCACCCTGATCGGAGCGCGGCCCTACGTGTGCGACCGGTTCGACCGCGGCATCGGGCTGCTGCCGCTGGCGGGCGTGCGAGTGTCGTTCTGACGATGCGGGTCGAGGAGGCGTTCGCGCGTCACCATGCGGAGCTCTACCGGTACGCGGTCCGGTTCACCGGCGACGAGGATCTCGCCGAGGACGTGGTGCAGGAGGCGTTCGTCCGGCTGGCCGAGCGCCCGCCGGCGGACGCCACGCACCTCCGGGCGTGGCTGTATCGGGTGGCGACCACGGTCGCGATTGACGCGTTGCGCGGCGAGGGGCGGCGGCTGGCGCTGATGCGGGAGCGCGGGGACGCGCTGCCGGTGCCGCACCCCGCGCCGGATCCCGCCGCCGACCTTGAGCGGGACGAGCTGCGGCGACGGGTGCGCGCGGCGCTGGCCGAGCTGGACCAGCGGGACCGGGCGGTGCTGCTGATGCGCGAGGACGGCTTCGCGCACCGCGAGATCGCCGCGGCGGTGGGCACCACGACCAAGTCGGTGGGCACGATGATCGCGCGCGCGCTGGCCCGGCTGGCGCAGCGGCTGCCGCTCGACGCACGGGAGGGGTCATGACGCACCTGGATGATGCGGAGCTGGTCCGCTTGCTGGACGGCGCGGCGGAGGACGTGGCGCCGGCGTGGGCCGAGCACCTGGCCGCCTGCACGGCATGTTCGGCGCGGCGTGACGCGGTGGCGCATCGGGGCGCGCGCCTGGCGCGGCTGTTGGCCGCGACCGACCCGGCCCCCCGCGCGCTGATCCTGAGAACGACACCGGCGCAGGGGCGGGTCTTCGCGTGGTCGCGGCCGCGGCTTGCCGCCTGGCCGCCGCGCCGGCTCGCCGCCGCCGCGGCGCTGGTGGTACTGATGGCCGGCGGTGTCGTGCCGCCGGTGCGCGCCTGGGTCGCGGAGCGCGCGGTGGCGTTGTGGCACGCGCTGACGGGACACGAGCGTCCGGCTGCGGCGCCGGCGAGTGTCCCGGCGCCGGAGCCCGGCGCGGGGTCGGTCAGCTTCCCGCTCGCCGAGCCGGTTTTCACCATCCAGGTGACGTCGCACCAGGCCGAGGGGTTGCTCACCGTGGACGCCGGTACGCGGCCCGAGGCCTTCGCAGCCATAGCGAGGGGCGAGGGACCGGCCGAGCTGGTCGTCATGCCGGACGGTCTGCGGATCGTGACCACTTCCGGCTCCACCCGCTCCTACCACGTGCGCGTTCCCCCGAGCGTGACGCGGGTGGTGATCGAAGTCGGTGGCGCCGCGGCTCGTGTGATCCCGGCGCCCCCGTCGGGATTGCCGATGGTGGTCAACCTGCAACGCCCGCGGTAATGACAGAAACCGGCCGGCTGGCGCGTTATACAGCCAGACCCGCAACGGAGCGAACCATGAAGCGCATTCTGGCAGTAGCGGCCATCGGCGTCGCGGCCCTCGCCGGCGCGTGCAGCGAGCACCGCGAAGTAACTACCTCGGGCTCGGGCGGGACGCAGGTCCTGCTGACCGACGGACCGTTCCCCTTCGACCGCGTGGCCGAGGTGAACGTCCACATCGTGCGGGTGGAGGCGACGACTCAGCAGGACACGAGCAACCTCGGCTCGTACGTCACCCTCGCCGCGCCGGACCGCCAGTTCGACCTGCTCAGCCTCCAGCAGGGCACCACCACCATCCTCGGCGAAGCGGACGTGCCGGCCGGGCAGTACCGCGCCATGCGGGTGGCGATCGATACCGACCGGTCGGGCATCGTGCTGGCCGACGGCTCGCCAGGCCGGGTTACGTGGCCCGTCGCCGGTCAGATCTCGCTGTTCGCGTTCGTCGAGCAGCCCCTGAACGTCACCGGCTCGGGCGACCGCCTGGTCATCGACTTCGACGTGGGCAAGAGCTTCCTCGACGACGGTTTCGGCGGCTTCATCTTCAGCCCGGTGATCCGGGTGGTGAACGAGGCGGCGACGGGGACCATCGCGGGCACCGTGCTGAGCCCGCTGACGATCGAGGGCCAGCGCGACCGGGTGGAGAACGCGTCCATCGAGGTGATGCGCGTCGTGGCGGGTGACACGCTCGGCTGGGTGGTGGCGACCGGCCACACCGACATCCAGGGCCGCTACCGGGTGGCGTACCTGATGCCGGGGACGTACGTGGTACGCGCGTCGAAGCCGGGATTCGGCACGCCGCCGTCGTCCGCCGTGCCGGTGGCCCAAGGCGCGACGACCACCGTGGACTTCAGCTTCGAGGTGGTTGACCTGTCGGGCCTGGTCATCCAGGGGAGCCGGTACCTGTTCGTCGGCCGCACAGTGGAACTGGTCGCGGCCGTCACGGATGCAGCCGGCAACCGGGTGCCGAGCCCGTCGGTGACGTGGAGCCTTGCCGGCTCGGCCGCAACCCTGGCGACCAGCGGCGATCGGGCCACCGTCACCGGCGTTGCGCTGGGCTGGGTAAGCGTCTTCGCGGGGAGCGGCGCCCTGCACGACTCGGCCGCCATCTACGTCGCGCCGGACACCAGCACCGGCGGTGGCGGGGGCGGCGGCAGCGGCCCGGTGGCGACGGTCGAGCTGCCGGCCACCATGAGCGCGCACGTGGGGGACAGCCTCGGCATCACCGCCACCCTGCGGAACGCGGCGGGGGAGGTCGTCGGCGGTGTGGTCACCTGGACTACGAGCGACGCGCAAACGGTCGCCATCACATGGTCCTCCGGCAGCAACTACGCCACGCTCCGCGCGCTCCGAGCGGGCTCGGCGACCATCACCGCGACCAGCGAGGGGAAGTCGGGCACGGCGGCGGTGACCGTGAGCCCGTAGTCGCCACATCGCGCATCTGAACGGTGCGGGGGCACCACCTGGTGCCCCCGTTGCGTCCGTCGCTTCAGCGACCGTAGCCGAGCCGCGGCTTCAGCCGCGGGGGGCACGACGAAGCCCGGCGACGATCCCCGAGCCTCACGCCCCCGCCCCGATCACGCTGAGATAGTCCGCCCCCTGCGCCATGTGCTGGTAGAGCGTGGTGAGGGTGTCCGGCGCGCCCACCAGCCACCGGCACCGCGGGTCGTTGCGCGAGCGGCACTCCACCTCCATCACCGCCAGGCCGGCTTCCGCGATTCGGCTCACGAAGTCCGCCAGCAATCCCGACGTGAAGTAGCAGGACGGGTACTGGAGGCCGGCCTCGGGCTGCGCCTCGGGCCAGTTCAGCGAGTCGATTGCGAAGGTCGCTTCGCCCAGCGGCGTCACCTCGACGCTGCCCCAGCCGAGTTCGGAGAAGAAGCGCGAGAGGACTTCCGCCAGGCGCGGCGCCGCCAGATCCTTGGGGTCGTCCACGCCCGCGACGGCCGGGAGCCAGCCCACGAACGTGCGGTAGGCGCCTTCACCCGCCGCGTACCCCGCTTCCTGGAGGGCCTCGGCCCCCACCCGGTCGCGCAGTGTCTGGAGCGCGCGGGGCGAGAGCGCCACCAGGGACGCGGCGTTCAGCGAGATGTCGGTCATGGTCGCGAATCTAGCTGCCGGCCTTGAGGCGCCGCAACAGCTCGGCCTCGTCCCACACCGGGATCCTGAGTGCCTTGGCCTTTTCGAGCTTGCTCCCCGGCTCCTCAGGCCGGCCTTCCACACGGCGACGCCGATCTGCTTCGCGTCGACCCGGCGTGTGCAAGAGAACGCCCCGTGCTGCGGGGAATCGGTACCAGCCACGGGTGCCCACAGCCGTAACGTGGGCGCATGCGGTGCGCGGGCCGCCCGGACCCCGTTGACAGCCGGCAGGCGTGTTCCCATCTTGGGAACACGTGCAAACCGCCCGGCTGATGCACGTCATCACGCGCAAGCGCCTGCGCGACTTCGGCCGGGCGCACGCGGACGCCGTCACGCCGCTCGCCACCTGGTTTGCCATCATGCGGCGCAAGCGGTATCGGTCGCCGCACGAGTTGCGCCGGGACTTCCCCGCCGCCGACTTCCTGGGAGGGGCGAGAACGGTGTTCGACATCGGCGGCAACAAGTACCGCATCGTCTCGGACGTGCGCTACGACCTCGGCCGCGTCTACATCCGTGGCGTCTTCACGCACGCCGAGTATGGGCGACGCTCGCGGTCCGGCACGCTGTGAGGGGGGAGAAGACCTGATGGCCGCCCCACGCCTGGACTTCGCAACGCCGCACGTGCTTCGGAACGCCCGCGAGTACCGCGAGGCGGTGGCCGAGGTGGACGCCCTGCTGGACCGCGACCCCAGGCGTGGGACCGCCGCCTTCGACCGGCTGGAGTTTCTCTCGGTGCTGGTGGAAGCCTTCGAGGAGGAGCGCTACCCGATGCCCCGCGTGACGCCCCAGCAGTCCGTGACATTCATGCTGGAGCAGCGGGGTCTCACCCGCGCCGTGCTCGCCTCCGCCATGGGCGGCCGGAGCCGCGTCTCCGAGTTCTTCCGCGGCAAGCGCCGGCTCTCGCTGGGCCAGGTCAGGGCGCTCACGTGGCTGCTCAGCGTCCCGGCGGACCTTCTGATCGGGTAGGCCGAACCGGCATTCAGCCCCTCAGCCTCAACTGCAGCTCCGCTTCTTCCCACACCGGAATCCCTAGCGCCTTCGCCTTGTCCAGCTTGCTGCCGGGCTCGTCCCCAGCGATCACCGCCGTGGTCTTCTTCGACACACTCCCCGTCACCGAGCCGCCCGCCGCCTCGATCTTCTTCGTCGCCTCGGTTCGGGAGAGCGTGGGCAACGTGCCCGTAAGCACGAACGTCTGGCCCTCGAGGGGCCCGTGGGCGGCCGCGCGGCGCGGCTCGCTCATCTTGAGGTCGGACTCGCGCAGCCGGTCGATCAGCTCCCTGTTCCGTTTCTCGGCGAAGAACGCCGCGACCGCCTCCGCGATCGTCGGCCCGATCCCGCGCACCGCGCCGATCGCCTCCGCGCTCGCCTTCATCAGCGCGTCCATCGTGCCGAAGCGCCGCGCCAGCAGCTCGGCCGCGCCCTCGCCGACGTGGCGGATGCCGAGCGCGAAGAGCAGCGTGGAGAGCGGCCGCGTCTTCGACGCCTCGATCGCCGCGACGAGCTGCC
>CAYHQJ010000125.1:0-6952 GCA_964358595.1 uncultured Gemmatimonadales bacterium | reverse complement strand
AGCGCGCCTTCCCGGTCGATCAGATCGGTGAGCGACTGCCCCTCGATGAACTCCATCGCCAGGTAGATCAACCCGTCGGTCGTCTCGCCGAAATCGTAGATCTGGCAGACGTTGGGGTGGCTGATCCGGCTGGCGTTGGACGCCTCGCGGTTGAAGCGGCTCACCGCGTCGGGGTCGTGCGCCATCCCCGGGTTCATCACCTTGATGGCGCTCTTGCGCCCCATCTTCACGTGCTCGCCGAGGTACACCGCGCCCATGCCGCCCTCGCCGAGCTTCTTGATGATGTGATAGCGGTCCGCGACCACCTGGCCGACGAGGTCGGCGCCGGCGGCCTTCGCCCGCAGCGTGGAGCCGTCCACCGGACAGAACTTGACGTTGTCCGGGTACTCCTTGCTGCACAGCGGGCACGTCTTCACGGCATCTCGACCAGCATGGTTTTGTCGCCCACCAGGATCTTCGAGGCCTTGCGGAGCACGACGTCGCCGCGCGCCGCCACGGCGACGCCGTTGCGGCTGCCGTTGTCCGCCAGCACGAAATCGGCGTCCTCCGACCGGACGAGGGCGTGCGACCCGCTCATCGACGGGTCGTAGGGGAACGCCCAGTCGCCGCGGTCGCGGCCGATCGCCATGTCGCGCCCCGGGGACAGGTGGAAGACGTCACGCACGCTCCCGTCGGCGCGCAGCTGCGCCAGCGAGGCGATGTCGGCGCTCGGCACCAGCGAGCCCATGCGGCGCGTGGCGTCGGCCTCCGGCGGGTGCGGCCCGGGGTAGCCGAGGCGGCGGAACCGCAGGAGCTGCGAGCCGATCAGGACCATGTCGCCGTCCACCAGCTTGTGCGGCCCCTCGAGGAAGATCCACGTCCCGTTGCGCGAACCCAGGTCGCGGAGCGACAGCTTGCCGTCCTTCCAGATGAGGAGCGCGTGGATCGGCGACAAGTACACGTCGTCGGGGAAGGTGAGATCCGCGCCGCCGCGGCCGATCGTCGTCTCCTCGCCCACCAGCGAGTACTTGTTGCCCTTCGTGCCGTCCTCGGCGACCACCTGGAGTGACACCGGGACCTTCGCGGCCGTCGCCTTGGCCGAGAACACCTGGGTGGCGGCGTGGTGCTCGGGCACCGGACCGGCCGCGGCGAGGGGCGCCGCGCAGTTGGGGCAGAACTTGTAGTCGGTGTTCGCAATTGCCGTGCCGCACTTCGGGCATGGCGGTACCGCCGCTGTCGCCACCGCACCCCCCAGTTCGATCTTCGCGCCACAGAAGGCGCAGAATGGCATGGTTGCGTCCACCGCGTGTCCGCACGCGGAGCACGTGCCGGTTCCGGTCGGGTCGGCGCCCGCCTGGACACGCGTAGCCGGCACGGAACCGCCACCCGCGCCGGCCGAAGCGGCTATCGCCATGGCCGAAGCGGAGAGCGGCTTGCCGCAATCCATGCAAAACCGCGAGCCGTCGTCGTTCTGGCGGCCGCAGTGGGCGCACGTCCTCACGAGCCGGATGGCCTCCGCTGGGTCGTTCGAAGCGGTCAATCGGCCAATATACCGGCCGCTTTGCCGCAAGGTCAACAGAGCTAAATTGACGCTGGAACGCAAGTTGGTGTACGTTGCCGCGGTCATGGCACGTCCCCGCCGGCGCCTCATCCCGACCGTCCTGTCGCTGCTTCTCCTCGCCCCACCCGGGGCGGCGCGCGCGCAGCACCCGGGCGGGCGCTGGTGGACGATGGAGACGCGGCACTTCCGCGTGCACGTGCGGGCGGACCAGCGGGAGTTGGGCGCGCGGGCGGCGGGCGAGGCCGAAGCGGCGTGGGAGGCGCTGGCGCGCGAGCTGGTCCCGCCGCGGCGGAGGATCGACCTCGTCGTCGCCGACAACGTGGACGCCGCGAACGGGTTCGCGACGATCTACCCGGTGCCGCGGGTCGTCGTGTATGCCGTCCCGCCCGCTGGCGACCTCCAGCTCGGCACGTACGACCGCTGGCTGCGGCTCGTGATCACCCACGAGCTGGTGCACGTCTTCCAGTTCGACCTGTCGCGCGGGTGGTGGCGGCTCGCGCAGCGGGTGCTCGGGCGCGCGCCCGGGCTGTTCCCCAACGCGTACGCGCCGGCGTGGCTCACCGAGGGGCTCGCAGTGTTCTACGAGTCGCGGCTCACCGGCGCGGGGCGCCTCGAGGGGAGCTTCCACCGCGCGATCGTGGGGGCCGCTTCGGCCGAGGCGGGCGGCGTGCCGATCGACGCGGCGGGCGGCGTCTCGCCGCGGTGGCCGGGCGGGATCCGGCCCTACGCCTTCGGCGCGACGTTCCTCGGCCAGGTCGCGGCGGAGCACGGCGACAGCGCGGTGCGCCGCCTCGCGCGGGAGATCGCGCGGCGGCCGATTCCCTACCTGCAACTGAACGGTGTGCTGCGGCGCGCGACCGGCCGCTCGTTCACGCAGGCGTGGCATGAGTGGCAGGATAGCCTGAGGGGCGCAGAGGTGCAGAGGGCGCAGTCGGTGGACAGCGGTCAGTCGTCAGTGACCCTCCTGCGCGGGTTGCGGGCTGTGGTGCCGCCGCGCGTTTCTCCCGACGGACAGCGGCTGCTCCTCGCCTACAACGACGGGCGCGACGCGACCCGCCTCGTGGTGCTCGACCGCGCGAGTGGAACGCGACACCGGATCGCGCGGCTGAACGGGTTTGGCGGCGTCGCGTGGACGCCGTCGGGCGAGGCGCTCGTCTCCGAGTTCGAGTACACCGATCCCTACACGCTGCGCGGCGACCTCTGGCGCGTGACGATGGACGGGCACGAGACGCGGCTCACCACCGGCGCGCGGCTCTCGGAGCCCGACGTGGCGCGCGACGGCGCGATCGTGGCGGTGCGCGCCGTGCCGGGCGGCAATGAACTGGTGCTCGTGGACTCGGCGGGCACGCAGCCGCTGGTGCCGAGCGCGCCCGGGATCGAGTGGGCGCAGCCGCGGTTCGCGCCCGACGGCGTGACGATCGCTGCGGTGCGCGTGCACGGCGGGTGGCACGACATCGTGCTGCTGAACCGCGAGGGCGCGCTGCTGCGCGAGGTCACCGACGACCCCGCGATCGACGTCATGCCGGCCTTCAGTCCCGACGGCAGGCTGCTCGTGTGGTCGCGCGAGGTGGACGGCACGCCGCAGATCGCCGGGCTTCCGCTGGGGGAGGACGGCACCACGGTGCGGTTCACGAGCGAGCCGTTCGCCGCCTGGGCCCCCGCGGTGGCGGGCGACACCCTCCTCTACTTCGCCTACCACGGCGACGGGTACCGGCTCGTCGCGGCGCCGCTCGTGGGTGTGAGCCAGCAGCTTGCGGGTGCGGGCGACGGGCAGCACCCCGCCGAGCCGGCACCGCCGGCGCCGAGCGCCCGCGAGCACGGCTACCGGCCCTTCCCGGCGCTGTGGCCCCAGTACTGGATGCCGACCGGCGTGGCCGCCACCGGCGGCTACACCTGGTTGGGCGCGTTCACGTCGGGCCAGGACGTGCTCGGCCGGCACGCGTACTACGCCGACCTCGCGCTCGGGCTCGGCGGCGCGGGGTCCTCGTGGCTCGGCGACCTCGCCTACGTGTACGCGCGGTTCTCGCCGGCGGTGCTCGACTTCTCGTTCTCGCGCGACCAGCTCGTGCTGCGCGACACGCTCGGAGGCGTCACCTGCTGCTTCGCCGACGACGAGTGGCGGCTCGGCGTGACGCTGCGGCGGCGCCGCTACCGGACCGCGCTCGCCGCGCGGCTCGGCGGCGAGATCGACCGCACGGTCTATGGGGTGACGGCCGTCCGTCGCCTCGGCGTGGTGCTCTCCGGCTCGGCGTCGCACACCATCCAGCCGGCGCTCGCCGTTTCCGCGCAGGACGGCTGGCGCGCCTCGGCTCTGGTGCGGCGGCGCTGGCGCGAGGATCCCTCGCGCTCCTACTGGGACGTGCGGCTCTCCGGCTCGGCCTACCAGTCGCTCGAGGCGCGCGGCTTCGCGCGGCACGTGCTCGCCGTGCGCGGCGCGTTCGGCGCGCTGCGCGGGAGCGACAACGTCGTCTTCGGCGTGGGCGGCATCTCGGGTGGGACGTTCGAGGTCGCGCCCGGCATCACCGTCGGCAGCGGCTCGCGCGACTTCCCGGTGCGCGGCTTCCCGGGCTCGTTCGTGCTTGGCAGGAGCGCCGCAGCGGCCTCGCTCGAATACCGGGCGCCGCTCGCGCTGGTGGGGCGCGGCGTCGGCCTACTGCCGGGCACGCTCGACCGCGTGTCGGGCGCCGTCTTCGTGGACGGCGGCGCGGCGTGGTCGCGCACCCGTTGCACCACGTTCGGCGATCCCGGGACCGGCAGCTGCGTGCACCTGCTCGCCTCCGCGGGCGCCGAGCTGGTGACGGATCTTGGCGTGGCGTGGGACTTCCCGGTGCGGCTGCGCTTCGGCGCCGCGGTGCCGTTCGGGTACCGCGCCGTGAGCGGCTACGTCGCCGTCGGCTCGGCCTTCTAGGCGAAACCGATGCGTCGCGCGCGGTGTAGTGATGTGAGGATGCCGACACCGCTGTGGGACCGGGGCGCTCGGCGGCTTTTCGTCTGGGCGCTGCTCACGGCGTGCGCGGCGCTGCCCGCGCGCGCCCAAACGCCGCAGGAGCGCGCGGCGTTCGACTCGCTCCGTGCGGCGTTCGCGCAGCTGGCCGACTCGACCGTGCTCCTCGCCCGCGAGCGCGGGCGCATCGAGCAGGCGCGGCAGCGCCGCGACGATCCCCTCGTCCACATGGAGCTCGGGTTCCTCGCCTTCCGGCTCGGCGAGGTGACCGGAGTGAAGAAGCACTACGACGATGCCGCGGGCGAGTTCGAGTGGGCCGCCGAGCTCCGGGCCGACTGGCCGTACGCCTGGTACTGGCTCGGCGTCTCCGAGCTGGCCATCGGCGAGCACCCCGGGATCTTCATCGAGAACATCCGCCAGTGGTTGGGGCTCGATGCCCTGTCGAAGGCGGTGCGCGCGTTCGCGCGCGCGCTCGAGGCCGACCCGTCGTTCAGCTCCGCGCTCGTGGACCTGGCGACGACGGCGCTCAGGCAGCGCATCGCGCCGCGACTCGCGGTGGCGCAACGCGCGCTCCGGCTCGCGGCCGAAACGCCCGGCGGGCGCGTCCCGGCCGTGCTGCTGGTGCGCGGCCGCGTCGAGCGGCAGCTCGAGGAGAACGACTCCGCGCTCGCGGCATTCCGCGCGTTCGTCGGCGCGGGCGGCGACCGTGGCGTCGGGCTCGCCGAAGTGGCGCGCACGCTGGCGGTGATGGGCCGGCCCGACTCGGCCGTGGGCGCCTACCGCGGCGCGCTGGCCGCGGCGGGCACGGACGCAGCGCGCGCCGAGCTCCGGCGCGACGTCCGCTGGATCGCGACACCCGGGGAGCTGAGCGTCTTCGACGAGCTGCCGAGCGACTCGGTGAGCACGTGGCTCGTACAGTTCTGGAGCGCGCGCGACGTGGCCGACGGGCGCCGCTCCGGGGAGCGGCTGCTCGAGCAGTTCCGCCGCTACGAGTACGCGCGCCGCAATTTCCAGCTGGTCTCGCGCCACCGCGCCCGCAGCGACGTGCTCCTCGCCTTCCGGGACACCACGCAGGACGAGCTGGATGACCGGGGCGTGATCTACCTGCGCCACGGCGAGCCGGACCGCCGTGCGCGCTACACCGCCGTCGGCCTCGCCGAGCCGAACGAGAGCTGGCTGTACCGCCGATCTGAGCCGGGCGAGGATCTGATCTTCCATTTCGTCCCGATCGGCGACGTGCAGGACTACCGCCTCGTCGAGAGCCTGGTCGGCATCTGTCGCGAGGACATCAACTGCTACGCGGTGCGCGCCGAGTTCGCCGACGTGTACGACCGGCTCCAGCGCCCCGGCGCGGTGGGCCGTGCCAACCTCGAGGGCACGGAGCGCTTCATGGTGCGCCGCTCGGTCGAGCGGGGGACGCGCTCCGACTCGTACGCCTTGCGGTTCGCTTCGAGCCTGAGGCCGATAGTGTCGTCGTTCGTCGTAGGCGACCAGGTGCGGGAGCCCGAGCTGCACGTCGTCTTCGCCATCCCAGCCGGGCGGCTCCACCCGCTCGAGGCCTCGGGCGCGCAGGCCTACGCGCTCGAGCTGCGGGTGCTCGTCTTCGACAGCCTGATGCGCGCGATCGCCTCGGCGGACACACTGCGCGTCTTCCGCAGCGCGCAGAGGCTGGCGGAGGGGAGCTTCCTCACCGAGCGGCTCACGGTCGCGGTGCCGCCGGGGACCTGGCGGTTCCACTTCATCGTGGCGGAGCTTCAGGCGGGCGCGGGCGCCATCGTGACGGCGCGCGCTTTCGAGGTGCCGCGCTTCGCCGAGGGCTTCAGCGCGAGCGACCTGGTGCTGGGGCGCGAGGGCAGCGGGCTCGCGTGGCGGCGGCCCGAGGGCGCCGTGCCGCTCAACCCGCTCCTGACGTTCCCGCAGGGCGCCGCGGCCACGCTGTTCTACGAGGTGTACGGCCTGCCGCAGGGCGCCGAGATCGAGACCCGGGTGCGCGTGGTGCGGCGCGGCGGGCGGTCGATCTTCCGGCGGCTGTTCGGTCGTGGTGGCGGCGCCGACCTCGCCTACACGTCCGTCACCGACGCGCCGAACCGCTCCCAGGTGCGCCAGCGGCTCGACCTCACCGGGCTTGGGCCGGGGCGTTACACCCTCGAAGTACAGCTCACCGACCCCGGGTCGGGACGGCGGCTGGCGCGGAGCAGCAGCTTCGAGATTGTCGCGGCGCGCGCGCCTTGACACTCTCTCCCGCAGCGTCCTAAGTTCCACCGACTCCAGACCTTACCCAACTCACGCCCGAGCGTCCATGTTCTGTTCGCGTTGCGGGACACAGGTGGAGACGTCCAGCCGGTTCTGCCCCACGTGCGGGCTGGATCTGACGACGCTCACGGGCGCAGGGCAGAGCGCCGCCGCCACCGCGGCCATGGCCGCGGCGCCGCCGCCGCAGGACGAGACGGAGATCGTCCGCCAGGCGC
>CAYHQJ010000124.1:0-6983 GCA_964358595.1 uncultured Gemmatimonadales bacterium | reverse complement strand
CTCGAGGGACGAGAAATCCAGAAACCGCTCGCGCACGTCGTGGTCGGTCCGCTCGAGGAAGATCCAGGCCGTGGCGCGGCGCCGGTCGGCCTGGGCGAAGTGGATGCGGCCGCGCACGGCGCCGAGGTTCGGCGCGAGCGCGGTCTCGAGGTAGACGTCCCAGCGCGCACCGCCGCGAAGCAGCTCGCCCATCAGCTGGGCGCCGGGGATCGCCGAGCCCTGGGGCGAGGGCTCAGCCACCGGCGGGCTCGTCGTCCGCCCCGCTGGTGCGCTCCTTGGCCTCCACGAAGCCGCGCAGGCTCGCGCCGATGACCTCGTCGAGGTACTGGTCGATCGCCAGCATCACCTCGAACGCTTCGCCGCGGTTCCAGTCGAGCTCCCGCCGCAGGAAGCGCCAGACGGACTGCCGCAGGTGGCGGAACTCCCGGTACAGGTCGGCGGCGTCGTACTGCGCCAGGCCCCGCAGCTTGCCGAAACGCAGCCCGCGGCGGCGCCGCGCGATCGAGGCCTCCGACGAGCCGCCTTCCTCCCCTTCCTTCAGGGATCGGGCGATGTCCGCGAGGAGGGCCGGGACCTGGTTGGTGAGCAGGAGGTCGGGGAGGCGGTCATCGCCCGAGATCGCGGCGTCGGCCCGCACCGCGTCGCGCCAACTCTGCGCGATCTCGTTCGCGTGCGCCCCGATCGCCTCGCCCGCCTGCCGGTGGGCCTGGGACACGAGGGACATGGTCCGCTAAACCTAGGAGGCGCGCCGGACGCCCGCCAGCTTCGGCGCCGGGTTCGGATGCGCGACACGGAACGCGGCGCGCGCCCTCCCTCCTACGGCAGGCGCGTCAGCGTGTAGGCGCCGATGGTCCGCCCGTCGGTGGCGCGCACCACGCCGGTCATCGGGCCGCTCGTGCTGAACGGCCCGTCGAGCACGCCCAGTTCCTCGGTGCCGCTCTCCACGAGGCGCAGTCGCAGCCGGCCCTCGCTCACCCGGCCCACGGCCTCGACCTCGAGCAGCGGCTGCGCCGAGCCCACGCCCGCGCGGACGCGGACGCCGCTGATGAACCCGTTCACGAGCAGCGGCTCGGGCCGCTCGCGCGTGACGTACAGCTCCACCGTTCCGACCAGCGAGTCGCCATCCGCCAGCAGCCGCAGCGCGTACCGCCCCTCGGCTGGGTGGTCCACGTCGCCGCGCACCGCGAGGGTGCGGTTGACCGGCGCGACGGCGCCGAACACGCCGAGGGCACCCTCGAGATGGCCGATGTACCCGCCGCCGGTGAAGGGATCGCTGCGGGTGCGGAAGTGGTCGAAGTAGTTCGTGTCGATCGCGGCGACCGTCAGCGTCTGGTACGAGCCCGCGACCCACACCGACGGCGGAACGGTGTCGTGCATCACGGGCAGCGGCAGCCGGCCCGGGAGCACGAGCGACGACGAGTCGGTGAAGAGCACCAGCGTGAGGTGCCGCCGGAGGTCGCGCGGCCGCACCTGCACGTAGATCTCGTCGTTCCACCGGGCGCCCGTCCAGCTGAGGCGCAGCGTGTCGCGGTCGCGGTTGAAGGTGGCGCCCATCGCCGGCATCCCCGTCACGACCGGCGGCGCCGGCATCCGCGTCCGCCCGCGCACCACGCGGCCGTCCGGCAGGCTGACCCGGAGCCGGTACTCGCGCCCCGGCTCGAGGAACGGCCACGTCGCCGCGCGCGGGACGCCATACACCCCGGCGGTCGGCTCCTCGTGGTAGACCACCGAGTCGCCGTCGTCGCGTGTGACCCCGACCTGCGCACCGGAGAGCGGCAGCGGCGGCCGCGGAATCCCCGTGAGGGTGTCGAAGCCCGGGAGCGTCGCCGTGCCGGTGATGGTCCGCTCCACGATGATGTACTGCGTCGTCGCATTCGAGTCGAGCGTGAGCACGCCGTGCACCGCGATCTGCTCGCGGCCCAGCGGCACCGTGACCTCCTGCAACTGGCAGCCCGCCACGAGCACCAGTCCCGCCACCGCGACAGCCCGCACGCCGGTCCGTCGGTGCGTCCCGCTCAGAACACCACCTCCAGCCCCACCGTCGGCACGAGCGGGAACTGCGAGATCCCGCGCCGCAGCGGCGGCCGTTGATCGTAGTCGTAGAAGTAGACGAACACGTTCGTCCGCGCGGCGGCGTTGAGGAGCTGCGCCGTGGGGTGCCAGCGCGCTCCGAGCCAGCGGAAGGTCCAGCGCGCCGCCAGGTCCACCCGCGCGTATGCCGGGTAGCGCTCGGTGTTCCGCGCGGAGCGGTACGGCTCGAGCGAGGTCCCGACGAAGAGGTTGCGGTCGGGGTCGTAGAAGCGCTGGATCCACTGCCCCGCGATGGCGGTGTACGGCAGCGGCGAGCCGTAGCCGAAGCGCAGCGTCCACTCGGCGTCGAGGAACCCGCTCAGGCTGGCGACGACGTTGAGGTTGTGCCGCCGGTCCTGCGCCGGCGCGAAGCGCTCGCCCTCGGCCGTGACCCGCGTGACCTTGCCGAGGGAGTACGCGAGCCAGCCGGTGACGCGGCCGGCCGTCTTCCTGACGTAGAGGTCGAGCCCGTAGGCCCGGCCGCGCGCGAGCCGGAACTCGTCGCCGTGCACCGCCGGATCGTCGGCGGGGTTCTGGTCCACGAGGTTCCGCAGCCGCTTCCAGTAGCCCTCGAGCGACACCGAGAGGTCGGGCGAGAACCAGTGCTCGATGCCGAGCACGGCGTGGTCGGCCGAGCTGACCGGCACCGCGGTGTCGGCGCCGATCCAGAACTCGAAGAGCGTGATGGGGATCTCCTCGTCCCGCAGCGACTGCACGTACTGGGTGTAGCGCCCCGCGGCGACACTGAGCGCCGTGTTCGTGGAGAGGAACGCCTTGGCCGAGAAGCGCGGCGCCACGCCGCGGAAGCCGGCGCCGGAAACCGTCGTGAACCGCACGCCGGGGCGCAGCAGCAGCCACGCGCGGGGCCGCCACTGGTCCTCGACGTAGGCCTCCAGCGCCGCCGGCCGGTAGCGGAAGGTGCCGAAGTCGAGCTCCACGCCGGGCGACCCCGCGACGTAGGTGATGGCGTGCCGTTCCAGCACATAGCCCGCCGCGAGGTCGTGCCAGCCGAGGCGGTACTCCAGGTCGCCCGAGAGCCCGATCCGCTGCACGCTGTTGCGGAAGGTGAAGAGGTCCGGCCCGACGTCGATGTCGGCGTAGAAGCGGCTCACGCCGGCGTGCTGGGTCAGCGTGCCGTGCGCGCCGACGGCGCGGCGGTAGGCCAGGCCGGCGACGCCGTTCCCCCAGTCGAAGCGGAAGTCCTGCTGCGCCTGCCCCGTCGTGGCCTCGGAGAGCGCGAGCCGGAAGAAGTCCCCGCTGGCGAAGCCCGAGACGCTGAGCACGCCGCCGAACACGTCGGGCAGCGTGGCGCGGCCCAGCACATCCTGGAAGTGGTAGGGGAACTCCTCGGCGCTGAACGCCGCGACGAGCTTGTCGGCGTAGGTGCGGCGGCCCGCGACGATCCAGCTCCCGGCACCTCCGGGCAGGGGGCCTTCGAGATGGAGTTTCGCGGAGAGGAGCGAGGCCGCGACGGAGCCGTGGAGGCCGCTCGTGCCACCCTCCCGCTCGGCGACGTCGAGGACGCTGGAGAGCCGCCCGCCGTAGCGCGCCGGGAACCCGCCCGCCAGGAAGTCGAAGCCCTGCACCGCGTCGTCGGCGAAGGTGGAGACGAGCCCGCCGAGGTGGAACGGGTTGAACACCACCTGGCCGTCGAGGAGGACGAGGTTCTGGTCGGCGTCGCCGCCGCGGACGTTGAGGCCGACGGAGTAGTCGTTGCGCGCGATGACGCCCGGCAGGAGTTGCACGGTGCGCAGCAGGTCCGACTCCGCCAGCGCCGGCACGGCGCGGATGTCGCGGATGTCGAGGGAGCGGGTCGAGACCTGCGCCACGTCCTGGAAGCGCTCCCGGTCCGGGGACCGCGCCACGGCCTCCAGGGCGGGGAGGGTGATCGTCGCGGCCTCGAGCCGCACCTCGAGCACCGTTTCCTGTCCGGCGCGGATGGCAGCCGCCAGCGTGGCGGGGCGGAAGCCGACGCGGCGCACGTCGATGCGCCAGTCGCCGGCCGGCACGTTCTCCACCACGAACCTGCCGAGCGAGTCGCCGAACACCCGGCGATTGAGGCCGAGGACCGTGACGACGGGGCCGGCGAGGGGCTCGCCGGTCTGGGCGGAGCGCACCGTGCCGCGGAGCGTCCCCGCCTGCGCGAGCGCGCGGCCCGGCGCGCCCGCGGCGAGCAACGCCGCGAGCAGCGCGGGCAGTAGCAGGGTGAAGCGACGCCTCCTAGCTTTCAGGGATGGCTCCTCAAACCACACTCACGTGTCCGTCCTGTGGCGCCCAGTCCACGGGCAAGTTCTGCAACTCCTGCGGTGCACCGCTCGCCGGCGGCGTCTGCGCGTCGTGCGGCGCGAAGCTCACGGGCCGCGGCAAGTTCTGCGCCGAGTGCGGCGCGCCGACCGGCCGGGCCGGCGGCGCCGGCCGCGGGGCCCACCGCACACCGTGGATCATCGCCGGCGTTGCAGTCGTCGCGCTCGTCGTGACGGTCGTCGCGGTCGTGGCCCGGGGCGGTGCGCCAACCCAGCAGGCCGAGGGGGGCGCCACGGGCTCCTCCGCCGGGGCGATCCCCGACCTGGCCCAGATGTCGCCGCGCGAAGCGGCCGACCGCCTCTTCGACCACGTGGCCCGCGCCGAATCCAACGACGACACCGCCCAGGTCGCCCAGTTCGCGCCGATGGCGCTCCAGGCCTACGCGATGCTCGGCACCAACCTCGACGCCGACGCCCGCCTGCACATCGGCCTGATCCACCTGGCCGTGCGCGATGCCGCGGCCACGAGGGCGCAGGCCGACACCATCCTCCGCGGCTCGCGCACGCACCTCTTCGGCCTCTACCTCCGGGTGCGGGCTGCCGAGGTGACCGCCGACACCGCAGGGCTCCGGCGCGCGCTGCAGGCGTTCGGCGCCGCTTACGACGCGGAGCGGGCGAAGAACCTGCCCGAGTACGGGATGCACGGTCAGCTTCTGACCGATACGAAGAGCCAGGCGGACCGCGGCGCCGGCGGGGCCCCCGCGCGCTGACCGTGGAGACGATCCGTCTCGCGCACAGCCCGGACTCCGACGACGCCTTCATGTTCTACGCGCTGGCCGCCGGGAAGATCGACACCGGCGGCCGCACGTACGTCCACGAGCTGGCCGACATCGAGACGCTGAACCGGCGCGCCGACGCCGGCGAGCTCGAGGTCACCGCCGTGTCGTTCCACGCCTACGCGTACCTGGCCGACCGCTACGCGCTGCTGCCGCACGGCGCCTCCATCGGCGACGGCTACGGCCCGCGCCTCGTGGCCCGCACGCCGCCGCCCGCGGACCCGCGGGCCGCGCTGCGCGACGTCGTCGTGGCCACTCCCGGCACCCGCACCACCGCGCACCTCGCGTTGCTCCTCTACCAGCCGGCCGCGCGCACCGTCGTCGTCCCCTTCGACCGCATCGAGGACACGGTGCTCGACGGGACCGCCGACGTGGGGCTCCTCATCCACGAGGGCCAGCTCACCTACGCCGACCGCGGGCTGCACCTCTGGCAGGACCTCGGCGCGTGGTGGGGCGCCGAGACCGGCCTGCCCCTGCCGCTCGGCGGCAATGTCGTGCGGAAGGACCTGGGGCCCGAGCTGATGGACGCCATCTCGCGCGACCTCCGCGCCTCCATCGTCTACGGCCTCGCGCACCGCGCCGACGCGCTGGCCCACGCCGGCCGCTACGCGCGGGGGATGGACGCCACCCGCACCGACACCTTCGTCGGGATGTACGTCAACGACTTCACCGTGGACTACGGCCCGCGGGGCCGCGCCGCCGTGCAGCGGCTGCTCGACGAAGGCCACCGGGCGGGCCTCCTGCCGGCGCACGTCCGCGCCGCGTTCGTCGAGGCGTAGGCCCCGCGCCGTGACCGCCCCTGCCGATCCGGGCCGCGCGGCCGACCGCATCCTGATCGTCGAGGACGATCCGGCCCAGGCCCGGCTCCACGAGGCCATCGCGACGAGCGTCGGCCTCGTGCACGTCGGCACCGTCGGCACCGCCTCCGGGGCGCTGACCCTCGCGCCGCAGGCGGACATCGTCCTCCTCGACCACCGGCTGACCGGCGAGAAGACCGGCCTCGACGTGCTCCGCGAGATCCGGCAGGCGGGGCTCCCCGCGGCGGTCGTCCTCGTCACCGCGCACGGCAGCGAGCACCTGGTGGCGGAGGCGCTGCGCCTCGGCGCCACCGACTACGTCGTCAAGGACGAGCGGCTCGCCACAACGCTGCCCGAGGTGTTGCGGCGGGTGGTGCGGGTGCGGCGGATCGAGCAGGCCCTCCGGTCCAACCGCGGCGACGTGATCCGCATCGAGCGCACCGCGGCCATCCGCGAGGTCGTCATCGCCCTCTCCCACGAGCTCAACAGCCCGCTGCAGGCGCTCGCCACGCAGCTCGAGATGCTGCGGCTCGCGGCCGACCTGCCGGAGACGGCGCGGGCCAACGTGGCCGCCGCGCAGGCCGAGCTGGCCCGCATCACCGGCGTCCTCCTGTGGGCCCGGGAATTCGAGGGGGACGCCGCGACGACCTACGTCGGCCCGACGCGGATGACCGACCTCCGCGGCCGCTAGTCGGCCGGGAAGACCTCCGGCACCGCCCCCGGCACGCCCTGCGGCGCCGGCGCGTGCGCCTTCACCATCTTCTTCTTCTCACCCGCGGTCAGACGCGCCGCCACCCGGCTGCCCGCGTCGTCGAGGAAGGTGTAGACCACCGGCACGACGATGAGGGTGAGCAGCGTGGAGGTGATGAGCCCGCCGATCACGGCGCGGGCCATCGGCGCGCGGAACTCGCCGCCCTCGCCGAGCGCCAGCGCCGTCGGCAGCATCCCGAAGATCATCGCCAGCGTCGTCATCATGATCGGGCGGAGCCGGATCTGGCCCGCGTCGATCAGCGCCTCGCGCCGCGGCGAGCCCGTCG